>JANXMY010000115.1 GCA_025354405.1 Armatimonadota bacterium | reverse complement strand
GTGGTTTCCTTTTTGGAGTATACCACCCTAACCTTTTGTCTCACTCTTGGGGTTCACTCCAGGATGCCATCAAACCGCACTACGATTGCTTACCCTCTGGCGAAGGCAATGGTACACTTTTACTCTGAACTCTCACTCCATCATCACGCTTGAACCCGGCAAGCGCGGCGGCAAGCCTTGTATCCGTGGGATGCGTATTACGGTTTACGATGTTCTGTCGTACCTGGCGGCAGGTACGACGCAGCAGGAAATTCTGGCGGATTTCCCTTACCTGACCGTACAGGACATTCTGGCGGCTCTGAGCTTTGCGGAAGCACAGGAGTTGCGCCCCGAGTATGACGAAGCCCTGTTGACGGAGTTGTTAAAGAATAGGGTTCGCGGGAAATATGTCGAGCGTTTTCGCCAAGGCACGAACTGGGTGAAGCTGGCTCCTGATGTGGCCGCTGCGTTTCCGACTAAGAATTCCGTGAATGAGGCTCTGCAAAGGGTTCTCGCCAGCGGTAATCGGGCAGCCTAAAACGATGCTGCCCTGACGCCACTCGCCCAACTCTCTCTGCATGCTCGGAGAGTTTACGAGGAGTGTACGCTTATGAATCCATTCAAACGCTGGTTTCCCTGGCTGTTCGACTTCTCGCAGGGGGAACAAGAAAACCAGTACTATGCGCGTGTCATGACCGGCCTCTTGCAGGTGGCTATCGCGGAGTCGGAAACCGATGCTGGATTTGAGCAGTGCTTTCGTCGGCTTGTAAAGGCGTCAGATGGATTGTCGGAAGAGAGCACCTGGGCGTGGCTAAATTTTCGGTTGCAGGATTACCGTTCGGCGGGTGAGCTTATTCCTATGCCTCGTGCTTTGGCAGGTCGTTTCCTGCGAGACATCCCGCGCCGCTACGGAGTCAAAACGCCTGTGGTTTTATGTCAGCAGGTGAAGAATTGGCGTTTACAGCATCGGCGCGATTACGGAGGCCATCAGGACGAAGTGGCAGGCGCTGCCGGCCAGCACGAAGATATGCCAGAGGTCGTGGGCACTGAACTTGCCCGGCCAGAGGTGCGGGCGGTCTGTCGCAAAGACGATGGTGCCGATCGAATAGGCCGCGCCGCCGCCGAAGAGCCACGCGATCCCAGCCGGCCCCAGAACGTGACGCGCGGGGACGATGGCGATCATGATCAGCCAGCCCATGACGACGTAGATCGCGATCCGCGCCCAGTCCGGGAAGCCTTTCCAGATCAGGCTGCAGGCGATCCCGACCACCGCCAGGCCGTACTCCACCCCGAACAGGCTCCACCCCCAGGCCCCGCGCAGACTCACGAGGCACACCGGGGCATAGGTCCCGGCGATCAGCAGGAATATTGCCACATGGTCAAAGCGCATCAGCTTGACGATCTGCTGCGGCCTGACCCAGAGCGAATGGTACAGCGTCGAGGCCGTATACAGCACGAACAGGCTGAGGCCGAAGATGGCGAAAGTCAGCGTATGCCAGAGCCTGCCGTGGGCTAGCACCAGCAGGGCTCCCAATGCGATGAGCGAGAGCAGCGCCCCCAGCCCATGTGAAAATCCGCAAAATGGCTCCCGTATCCAGAAGCGTTTAGCTCGTTCAGGCATAGTTATTACTCTCTCCGATGGCTTTGTTGCGTAAATGCAGCGATGCAACTCTCCCCCGCATCATAAGTCTCCGTTCGGCAATAAGACCCGGCATTGTGGTCGGCATCTGGACCCAGCATTAAAATGCCGGGCTACTCGGAGAAAGTCACTCCGTGACTGGGATATTTCTGAACCCGTAGGGGCGCTGCTTGCCGCGCCCTCTTTACCAGCCCGCGCCCTCTTTGCCAGCCCCGCTCGCCTCTTCAGTGTCGGAGACACTTTCTCCGGGTGGGCCGGCATTTTATTGCCGGGGCATATTGCCGACCATATTGCCGGGGCCATGCTAGGGAGAATCCGTCCAAAATTATGCAACAAAGCTCTCTCCGATTACACTAATATTCTACCATTAACGCCGTCTTTTCAGACGGACAGGGAAGGAGATTAGTGTCCTGAGCGGGAATTAGTGTCCTGAGCGGGAATTAGTTCTGTGCATGGCCTGGAGGGCGCAGCAAGCAGCGCCCCTACAGGTTAGCCAATCCCACTCACGGAGTGACTTTCTCCGGGCAGAGCGGCATTTTACTGCCGGGCCTTGTTTTGCCCTGCCCAATTTGCAGTCGCTCACAGAGTTTGGAAAAAATGCAATTCCCCTGGTCAAAAACCCGTCACCGACGCGAACTCTTAGCGCAGCCCTTTCCCATCGAGTGGCAGGGGTATTTATCGGCGTTTGCCTATTATTCCCTGCTGCCGAACTCTCAGCAGGGCACGCTGCGGGATATCACGCGTATCCTCATCGCCGAAAAGCACTGGGAAGGCTGCGGCGGGTTGACCCTGACGGACGAAATGAAGGTGGTGATCGCCGCGCAGGCCGCCGTGCTGGTGCTGGGATTCGACGCCGATTATTACGCCAATGTCGAGACGATTCTGGTCTATCCCTCGGGATTTCTCGTCACCACCACCCGCCCGGAGACGGGGCGCGTGGTTCGGGAAGACCTGATGCCGCTTTCCGGCGAAGCCGCCCTGCGCGGCCCCGTGATCGTCTCCTGGTCGGATGCGCTTCAAAGCGGACGCAGCTTCGGCGACGGGCATAATGTGGTACTGCATGAGTTTGCCCACAAGCTGGATATGCGCGACGGGGCGGCGGACGGGGCGCCTTACCTGAAAGATACGGCGCAGGTGGACCGCTGGTCCCGTGTGATGAGCGCGGAGTACGCCGCCCTGGTCCAACTGACGCAGGCCGGAGAGCCAACACTGCTGGATGCCTATGGTACGACCAACGCAGCCGAATTTTTCGCCGTCGCCACCGAGTGCTTTTTCGAGCGTCCGCGCCCGATGCAGCATTTTCACCCGGAACTTTACGACGTTCTGCGGGATTACTATCGTCAGGACCCGGCAGAGCTGTTTGCGGCATTGGGGAAGAACTAAACTATGACATCAGACATTGAGAAGCTCCCACTTGCAGCCTCCTGCGACATTCTTGTCTGCGGCGGCGGCACGGCGGGTATAGTCGCGGCCATCGCGGCGGCGCGCGCCGGGGCGGACGTGCTAGTAGTCGAAGGCCTGGGGCAGCTTGGGGGGACACAGTCGGCGGGCTGGGTCACGCCGATGATGCCGAATAAGATTCTGACGGAGTCGCTCACGCACGGCATCAACGATGATATTCTCCGCCGCGCCGCGCTGTATGACCCGCCCCCGACCGATCTCTCCGGAGACCTGCTCTGGTTTAACCCGGTGACGCTGGCCCTGGTCTTAGACGATCTTCTGGCGGAGGCGGGCGGGCGAGTCTTATTCCATACGCACATCAGTGATGCGATTGTCGAGGGCGGCGCACTCTCGGGCATCGTCATCGAAAACAAGTCCGGGCGGCAGCGCATCGCCGCCAAAATCACCCTCGACTGCACCGGCGATGCCGATGTGGCGTTCCGGGCGGGTGTCCCGTGCGTCAGCGGCGATCCCGAAGACGGCCACAATCAGCCGATGTCCCTCCGCTTTGCCCTGGCCGGGGTGGACCAGGAGCGGGCGGCGGTCTTTCTAGCCGATGAGCTGGGCATGAACTGCTATGCCCGCCCGCCTCTCTTCGAAATCGGAGCCGGGGAGGCCAAGAACACGCCGCTCGGACCGCTGATCTGCACGGCCATTGCCGACGGCGTACTTGCCGAGGACGATCTGGGCTATCTGCAGTTTTTCTCCATGCTCGGCCGCCCGGGCGAGCTGGCTTTCAACTGCCCGCGCATCTCCGGCCTGTCGGCGACCGATGCCGGTGACCTGTCGAAAGCGCAGACGATCGGTCGTCAAAAGATACGCCGCATCAGCAAGTTTTTCAAGTCCTACGTTCGCGGCTTTGAGAACTCCTACATCGGCACGATCGCACCGATGGTCGGGATCCGCGAGTCCCGGCGCATCGTCGGCGACTACACGCTCACGGAAGAAGACTACCTGACCGAGGCCCGCTTCCCCGACGCAGTCGCCCGCAACTCTTACCCGATTGACATCCACAGCACGAAAGTCAAAGGCGGCCTGGTGATGAAGCACCTGCCGCCCGGGCATTACCACGAAATCCCCTACCGCTGCCTGCTGCCCACCGGAATCGAGAACCTGCTGGTCGCAGGCCGCTGCCTGTCGGCGACCTTCGCCGCCCAGGCCGCCGTACGTATCCAGCAGAACTGCCGCGCCCTGGGCGAGGCCGCCGGCCTCGCCGCCGTACTGGCTTTGGAGGGGAACGTCACGCCCAGGCACATCGATACGAACGAGCTGCGGCGGCGGCTCAACTCACAGGGCGCTCAAATATAAGTTCGGAGAAAAAAACGATGCAGATCAAAAACAACACGATTTTAATTACCGGAGGCGGCTCCGGAATTGGCCGCGCGCTCGCGGAGGAGTTTCACGCGGAGGGCAACGAGGTCATCATTGCCGGGCGGCGCAAGGAGCTGCTCGACGAAACAGTGGCCGCGAACCCCGGCATGAAATTCGCCGTGCTCGATATCGGCGACGGCGATTCGATCATAAGCTTCGCAGCGCAGCTCCAGGCCGACTTCCCGGCGCTGAACGTCGTCATCCACAATGCGGGAATTATGAAGACCGAGTCTTTGCTGCGGGGCGATCTCACCGACGCGGAAGAGACCATCGCGACCAACCTGCTGGGCCCAATTCGCCTGACAGCTGCCTTGCTGCCAGCACTTTTGTCCCAGAAGCACGCGGTGATTATGACTGTCACTTCCGGGCTTGCCTTTGTGCCGCTGGCACTCAACCCGACCTACTCCGCCTCCAAGGCCGCGATCCACTCCTACACGCAGTCGCTGCGCTATCAGCTTAAAGACACCGCGGTGCAGGTGCTCGAGCTGGTGCCCCCCTACACGAAGACGGCGCTAACAGGTGAGCGTCAGGCAAACGATCCAACGGCCATGCCTCTGGAAGATTTTATCGCCGAAGCGATGAATATTTTGAGGACCTCGCCAGAGGCGGTCGAGATCTGCGTGGAGCGGGTGAAGGCGCAGCGTTTTGCCGATTCCACCGGCGACTACGACAGCTTTTATACAAAGTTCAATGATCTGATGGTCGCAGTGCGCGGACAGCCTAAATAGCCAGTGGGATACTCGCCCCGTTGACCAGCATGGTGCCGCTGCCAGTCGCCGCATTCGTCACCGTGCGAGTGAGGCGGTTGCCCACATTATCGTAAGTGTAAGCGATGGTGGCGTACGGCCCCGCTTCCAGCGTCAGCTTGCCTTGATCGTCGTAGGAATAGGTCGTAGTCCCCGTGCCGTCCGTCACCGAAAGACGCTTGCCGTCGGCCCGTAACTGGTAGTGATAGGACGACACGATGGCATTGCTGCCGTTCTTATTCACAATATCGGTCAGGCGGTTGAGCGGGTCGTACGTGTACGCCGTCGTGCTGAACACCGTGCCCGTGGAGGTCTGCCGGGTGACGCTCTGCCGGTTGCCCACTTTATCATAGCCGAAGGTTGTCACGGCGTTGTCGGGATGCGTGACCGTGCTCAGGCGGTTCAGCGTGTCGTAGCCGTAGAGAACCGTCTTGGCCCCCGGCGTGGTCATGCTGCGCTTGTTGCCCAGAACGTCGTAGTCGTAGCTGATCGTCCGGCTCACGCCCCCGCTGGTGGTCATGACAGACTTCAACTGTCCCTGCCGGAAGTCCGG
>JANXMY010000098.1 GCA_025354405.1 Armatimonadota bacterium | reverse complement strand
TGAATTATTTTTTAGACGCTGACAGTTGCAGCTCCTACGATGCTCAGGGAGAAAAGAGACACTGGGGGTGAAATCTATCTGGTCGCGCATCCTCAGCCAGTGGCAATAAATTATATTGTTCTGATATGTGACGGCGCGGATTAGGCATCGAGTGGCAAAAGCCCGAGTGCTCTCATATGTGCCCACTTCGGTGGGCGCGATGCCCAAGTAAGAACCCACCCCGCAGCAAGCTGCGACCCTCCCGGAACGGGAGGGGGGCGGGAAGAGGACAGAGTGTTTAGCGATCTTGGTGGGAGGCTTTCTCCGAGCCTACCTCCAGAAGACAAAACTTAGCAAATCTCCTCCCGCTTACCCTCCCGTTCCGGGAGGGTCGCAGCTTGCTGCGGGGTGGGTTCCGAAAGCCTCCGTGTTAGGTACAATAGCCGCAGTGGCAGATATACACGCATGGCTGCGGCGAGCAGGATGCAAACGGTGTGGACATTTCGTGTTTGCGATCCCATCTGCTTTTGACATCTGTGGAACGATTAAGAAGACACCAGAGGGCACTGAAACTCACCACGGAGGCATGGTTTCTTACGGCGGGGTTCCAGGCTGGCCCCATTTATGCAATAACGCCCCGTGATACTGCTAACTTATCGGCATTGGCAGCATCCTTGCAGTCGCAGAATCCCCACCGGCGCGGATTCGTTCACGGCATTCTGGGACCGCTCCGCAGTCGCAGAGCTGGAGGGTTTCTCGGTCCATGTCGCCTCAATCAATGACTTGATTGCGATGAAGACGGCGGCGGGGCGGGCGAAAGATCAAAATCATGTCATGAAGCTTTGGGCTTTGCGTGAGCTGACTGCTTCCACCAATCTTTCCGGGTTATTTTTTAGGCCACTCAGGTATAATAGCCGTACTATGTGCCGAATACTCGTGGTGGATGACGAAGAAGAAGTGCGGGAGGCCGTGCAGCGGCGACTCTCGCGCGAAGGTTATCATGTGGAAACCGCCTCCGGGGAAGAGGCTGGCGTCGATAAGATTCAGACCGCCGAACGGGCCTATGATATTGTTGTGACCGATATGAGCATGGAAGATTCGGGGTCGGGCATACGGATCCTCGAAAACGCCGTGGCCCGGGACGTCTTTACCGAAGTGATTGTGCTGACGGCATATGGCAATGTCGCCAATGCTGTGGAGTGCATGAAGCGTGGGGCGTTTGACTATGTCGAGAAGAACATGCCCAATGTTGACGTTTTCGAGCTGCTCTGCCTGAAAATCCAGCAGGCAGTTGAGCGCCGCCGTGGGGCGGTCGATACGGTGCGGCGACTGGAAGCCTTTACAAAAAGCCGATAAACACCAAAGCCGGTGGATACAAATAATCTGTGTTTCCTTTCGCTGAGAGATAACAAGAAAAGGTCTATTTATGACACAGATTTCGGGTGATATTCTTCAGAATTGGGACGATGTTTCGCGGCGCGAGTGGCTCGTGACCAACGGCATCGGCGGCTACGCCTCCTCCACGCTTTCCGGGGCAAACACTCGCCGCTATCATGGCCTTCTGGTACCTGCCTTCTCCCCGCCACTGGGCCGTGCTGTGCTGCTTTCCAAAGTGGAGGAAGAAGTGCGGGTCGAAGACCAGCTCTACCAGCTCTCCGCCAATAAGTACCCCAGTGTCGTGCAGCCGCAGGGCTTTCGGCACCTGAATTACTACAGCTCCCGCCCCGTTCCCTGCTTCACCTATATCTTCCATGAAGAGACCGTTGTGCTGGAGAAGCGGGTCTGGATGGCGCATGGCAAGAATACGGTATACCTTCAGTACACGCTGGTCAAGGCTCCGGAGCCGCTGCGGCTGGGGATCGTGCCCTTGCTGGCGTATAAAGACTACCACTCGGAGCAGCACCGCTGGGACGGCTTTCTTGGTGTGACGACTGCCGAGGGCGAGGGTAAGGTCCAGTTTCTCGCCTATCCGACGGCCCACCCGCTGCACATGGCGATGCCGCCGAATTTCGCCTTTTCCGAGCACAGCGGCTGGTTCTTTAACTTCGAGCATCCCCGGGAACAAGAGCGCGGGCTGGATTCTACCGAAGACCTGTTTTGCCCCGGACGATTTGACGGCCTGCTTTCGCCCGGCCAAACGGTCACCTTTGTTGCGACGGTTGAAATGGAGCCGGCCACTGAAGCCGAGGCGGCGCTGAAGGCTGAGGAAGCTCGCCAGCATAAGCTTTTGGCTCGAACGGATGTCAGCTGTGCAGATCAGCTGTACGAAACCCTGGTCTTGGCCGCTGATCAGTTTGTGATCGAGAAATCGGACCGCGTGCCACGAGCTACGATCCTCGCCGGCTATCCGTGGTTTGCGGACTGGGGCCGGGATACAATGATCGCCCTGCCGGGTCTGTGCCTGACCACAGGGCGCTTCGATCTCGCGCGGGACATCTTGTCGTCATTCGCCGGGGCGGTACATAACGGCCTGCTGCCAAACCGCTTCTCCGACAATGGTGGCGGGGCCGAATACAACACGGTGGATGCCAGCCTGTGGTTTTTCCATGCCGTCTATGCCTATGCCGAGGCTTCCGGGGACTGGGAGTTTGCACAAAATGAGATGCTGCCGGTGCTCCAGAAAATGCTCCAATCCCATATTGAGGGGACGGATTACCATATCGGCGTCGACCCCGCCGACGGTCTGCTTCATGCGGGGGAGCCGGGAGTGCAGCTGACCTGGATGGATGCCAAAGTCGGGGACTGGGTGGTCACGCCCCGGATCGGCAAGCCGGTCGAGATCAATGCCCTCTGGCATAATGCGCTTTGCGTGACGTCGAAGCTGGCCGAGCGGGCGGGACAGACCGACTTTGCCGCCGACTGCCGCCGCCGTGCCGACCTGGTGAAAACCTCTTTTGGCGCGGCGTTCTGGAACCCGGCAGCGAACTGCCTGTTCGACGTGATCGGCGACGATGGCCATCCCGATGCTTCGCTGCGGCCGAACCAGATATTTGCCGTCAGCTTACCCTTCCCAGTGATCGAGGGGGAACAGGCGAAATCGGTGGTGGCGGCGGTCGCCGAGCATCTGCTGACGCCGTTCGGGCTGCGAACTCTTGCGCCTGGCTCTCCGGACTACCGTCCGGTGTACGGCCCCGGCGATCCTACCTTTCGTGACGGGGCATATCATCAGGGGACGGTCTGGCCCTGGCTGCTCGGGGCGTTCGCCGATGCACATCTTCAAGTCTACGGCGACAAATCGAAGACGCGCGCTCTGCTGTCTTCGCTGCTGGGCGTCGGCCTGACGGAGTACGGGGTGGGGAGCCTGGCAGAAATCTTCGACGGGGATGCCCCCTATGCGCCAAATGGCTGCCCGGCCCAGGCCTGGAGTGTGGCGGAGATTCTGCGAGTTTACGTCAAGACAAGGTAAGCCAGTGGGCATCAGGATCAAACTCCTAAACAGGCTTTGGCCGTGTGGCCTCACGAAGGAAAAGTCAGGCGTTGATCTGCGGCTGGCGGACAAAGAACATAACGAGGCGCGTGTCCTTCAAGAGAACAGCGCATTATTCTGTGAATGAGAAATACTATGCACAAAAACATGCGGGAGATGGAGCAATACAGCGACGATCAGTTTGTGGTGAAGAGCGTCTACAAAGGAGCACAGAGCGAAGCTGTTCTGCTGTTTCTCAATCCGGGTCAAGAGATGCCCTCACATGCCCATGAGCGATTCGAGGTTGTTCTCCTGCCGCACAAAGGCCAGGGCCTTCTAACCGTGAATGGCGTGAAAGAAGTTGTCCTCGTCCCGGAAACGCTTTACTATGAGCCTTCGGGCTGCACTTTCCAGATCAAGAATACCGGGGACGGTCCCCTGCAAGTGCTGATTACCTTGGTTCGTGTGGAGACAGTGGTAAGTTCCCCTGGAAAGTAACTTGGCCGAGCCGAGGTGTAACACCTGAAATTTCCATTATGAGTCCAAAAAAAAAGGGGCCGAAAGATGACGCAGTAAAATATCCCCAGGATCGGCGTCAGGCTCTCTGGATTCGCTCCTCGCTTCTCGTCCCCCTTTGCCTGCTCGTGCTGATTTCCTTCGCCCTCGCCTGGGGCCGATACCTGCTTTTCGGCCTACCCTTTATTCATGTTTATAGTCTTGCAGAGCTGCACCTCTCTCAAGTTAATCCGGGATTCCCGGCCTGGCTGCGCCTGACCCACTTTGCCAACTTCCTGCTGATGCTGCTGATCATCCGCAGTGGACTTTCCATTCTCTGGGACCATCCCCGACTCTACGGCAATGTCCACTGCACTCCAGGCACAGAGTGGATTCGCTTCACGCCGACCAAAGTTCCAACAGACCGTCTTTATACAGCCAATGATGACCAGCGCTACTTATCGCCCTGGCTGGGACTGCCGGGCTTCCGCCACACTGTCGGCATGGCGCGTCACTGGCACTTCCTAAGTGATCTCTTGTGGATTGCCTTCGGACTTGCGTACGTTGTTATGCTGTTTGTTTCCGGGCACTGGGAGCGCATTCTGCCCACTTCGTGGCAGATTCTTCCTGAAGCCTGGGCCACATTCGTTTACTACGCCACGTTCCACCTGCCGCCTGAGCCGGATGGCTTCTATCGCTACAATGCTCTGCAGCAGATCGCTTACTTCGCCGTTCCGTTTGTTCTGGCCCCTCTGTCCATTTTATCCGGGATTGCCATGTCGCCCTCCGTTGATAATCGCTTCCCGTGGTATCCCAAACTGTTTGGCGGACGTCAGGGGGCGCGGTCGCTGCATTTCCTGGTACTGGTCGGGTACGTCGCTTTCATTATCATCCATGTGCTGCTGGTCTTTGCCACCGGCAGCCTTCGTAACATGAACCACATTGTTATGGGCCGCGACGATACTCAGCCGATCGGCCTGATTTTGGGCCTGGTCGGTATCGCCGCTGTGGCCGCCGCCTGTTTCGCGGCACACTGGCTTTCCTGGAACCGTCCCCACGCGGTGCAGGTTGCGGCGAAACACACTTCCGGTGCGGCGCTGACCCGCTGGCTCGACCCGCTGAAGCCAAGGGCCGAATACCGTCGGGAAGATATTTCTGCCCACTTTTGGCCCAACGGCGAACTGCCGACTTCAGACGAATGGAAAGCGCTGGAGGCGAGCGACTTCAAAGAATACCGGCTCCGTGTGCATGGTCTGGTGGAAAATCCTGTGGAACTGTCGCTCGATGATATCAAGGCGATGAGCAAACGGGAACAGACGACGATGCACCACTGTATTCAGGGCTGGTCGGGAATTGCGGAATGGGGCGGCCTGCCGTTCACGGAACTAATGAAGCTCGTACAGCCCTCCCCGGATGCCAGAGTCGTCGCCTTCTACTCATTCGGCGAGAGCCATTCCGGCCGACAGTACTACGACACGCACACGATAGCAAATCTTCAGCATCCGCAGAGCCTGCTGGCCTACGAGATGAACTATGCGCCGCTTGGCCCAGTGTACGGCGCACCGCTTCGGCTGCGGGTCGAGAATCAGCTTGGATACAAAATGGTCAAGTGGATTCAATCCATTGAATTCATTGCAAGTGAAAAAGACGTGGGCGAAGGGTATGGCGGCGTTAAAGAAGACGAAGAATATTTTGATTTGATCGCTGACATTTAACCGCCGTCGAAGCGATGAAGCTCAAAAAAGTCCCCTCTGTTTCCAGAGGGGCAAAAAAGAGAAACACGATGACAGAAATAACTCTGTACTTTTCATAGTCGGCGATCTTTCCGTGCTCGCTCCCTGTCAGCACTACCGGGTTCTGACCAATTTCTCCTAGAAAGATGCCACATGTCTGTTCCACTTCCGACCAATTTCATCACCCCCGGCGACAACCTGACCGTGGAAGGTGTTCCGCCGCTGCCGAAATCTCTGGCGGAGACGCTCCGCCGCTACACCGAATTCCGGGCGGCGGGCTTTGCCGACTGGCACCCCGTCAGGCGGGAGATGCTGATTCGCACCCGTTTTGCCGATACGTTCCAGGTGCATCATGTGGCGTTCCCCGGCGGCGATCGGCGTCAGATCACTTTCTTCGCAGATGCGGTCGGCGCGGCGTCGTACCAGCCGACGCTCGGGGAGTATTTTGTCTTCAGCAAAGACGCCGGGGGCAACGAGTTTTCGCAGAACTACCGCTATGACCTGGCCGATGGCAGCATCACGCTCCTCACCGATGGGTCATCAAAGAACAGCCACGGACTCTGGTCAAACTCGGGCAACCGGATGGTCTACTCCTCCACCCGGCGCACCGGCAAAGACGTGGACTTCTATACCCTCGACCCCGCCGCCCCCGAAAGCGACACGCTGCTGGCAGAGATGGAAGGCGGCGGCTGGTTCGGGCTGGACTGGTCACCTGAGGACGGCCAAATACTGGTGATGGAGTACGCTTCCATCAACGAAAGTTATCTGTGGCTTCTGGACGCGCACTCTGGCGAGAAGACGCTGCTGACGCCGAAGGGCGGCTCGAAAGTCTCCTACAAAGGGGCGAAGTTTGCCCCGGACGGCAATTCTTTGGTGGTCGTCACCGACTCGGGCAGTGAATTTGATCGCCTGATGCGGCTGGACCTGGCGGCGAATGAGCTGATCCCGCTGACCCCGGAGCTGGGCTGGGGAGTAGAAAACTTCGACGTTTCCCCGGACGGCACGAAAGTCGTTTTCACGACCAACGAAGACGGCGTGAGCGTTCTGCGCCTGCTCGATATGGCTGCAGGCGAGCTGACTGCTCCCGAAGGCATTCCCACCGGTGTCCTCGGCTCGCTGTCCTGGCACGCAAACGGTGAAGAATTGGCGTTCGGCCTGGTCTCCGCCCGCTCTCCCTCAGATGTCTATTCGCTCACGCTCGCGACCGGACAAATCGACCGCTGGACCCGCAGCGAGACGGGTGGACTGAACACCGATCGCTTCTCCGAGCCTGAGCTGGTGCGCTGGCCGAGCTTCGACGGCCGATCCATATCAGGCTTTCTGTATCGGCCCGACCCGAAATTCACTGGGAAACGTCCGGTGATGATCATCATCCACGGCGGTCCGGAGGCGCAGGCCCGGCCCAGCTTTCTGGGGCAGAGCAACTACTATTTGAATGAGCTGGGGGCGGCGCTGCTCCTGCCGAATATTCGGGGGTCGTCGGGCTACGGCAAGAGCTTTCTCGACCTGGACAACGGCTTTCTGCGCGAAGATTCGTACAAAGATATCGGAGCGCTTCTGGACTGGATCGCCGAGCAGCCGGACCTGGACGCGGAGCGAATTCTCGTCAGCGGTGGCAGCTACGGCGGGCATATGACTCTCGCGTGTGCCTATTTGTACAGCGATCGAATCGCGGCGTCGGTGGATATCGTGGGCATGTCCAGCCTGGTGACGTTTCTGGAGAACACCGAGAGCTACCGCCGGGACCTGCGCCGGGCCGAATACGGCGATGAGCGCGACCCGGAGATGCGGGCCTTTCTGGAGCGGATTGCACCGCTCAATCACGCGGGGGAGATTCGCAAGCCGCTTTTCGTGATTCAAGGCAAAAACGACCCCCGAGTTCCCGCCGGGGAGGCTCTGCAGATGGTGGCGACCCTGCGCGGCAACGGCGTCCCTGTCTGGTTCCTCATGGCGGACGACGAGGGGCACGGCTTCGCCAAGAAGAAAAACATCGAGTTTCAGTTTTTCGCCACAGTGCAGTTTGTGAAGACGTATCTAGGTTTAACCACCTGATGCTGCAATCAATGGTATAATCGATGCAGATCTGTATTCCGGAAGCTTTGAGGTGCAAATTATGCTCCTTCGTGAAATAACTTTACCGCTCGGCACGGATCATCTATTGATCGGCTCGCTCCTTGAAGACATCTGCCGCCGGGAAGGGCTAGGGGTAGCCCTCAAAACGGTGCTGCGGGAATACCCTGGCAGCATGCATTGGCACTGGAAACGCGGCAAAGAAAATGGCACGCTGGAGGTCACTCACTGGCCGTCGGAAAACCGGCTCTGGATCTCTGTGCATGAAAACCGCGCCGCTCCCTGGACCGACTCCATGGCAGCGCGGCTGGCATCGCGCCTTGAAGAACGGCTCAGCCCCAGAGTTGGCACGATTTTTGCAGAGTGTGAGGAATAACGGCACTGCCCCAAGGGCAGATCCCGCCCTATTTACGATATTCGAGGCAGTAACTCCATGAATTCTCCCCTTCGCAGCAGTAGCTCTCGCAAATTACGGAAAGGCCTTTTTTTCGGCCTGGCATCACTCGCCGCCGTTTCAGCAGTGACTGCTGTGCTTGTCCCCCATGCATTGCACGGGCACGGGCAGCTGCATCAGATTGCCAAAGGCCTTTACCATGAATTCAAAGGCACCCCGGTGCAGGCCTCTGCCCTGCCGGCGGAAAGGGCCGATGGGCCGCTGGTGATCTACACGGACAAGCTGGGCGACGGCTGGGCGGATTGGTCCTGGTGCGACCGCGATCTTGCTTCTAAAGCACCGGTGCATACCGGGAACGCAGCGATTCTCGTGACCCCAAAAAACTTCGCGGGGCTGTCTCTGCACCATGGCTCATTCAGCACGCGAGGATATTCCGCGCTGCAGCTTTATGTCAAGGGAGACCCCCGCTCGCTCAATGTTGCGCTGCCGCTGGAAAGTGGGAGCTGGAGCACAAAGGTCCCGCTTGCCAAGTATTGCCGTCCGGCGACGGCTGGCTGGCTGGTCGCGCGTATCCCTCTCGAGGATTTTGGAGCGGACCGTTCGGGCGAGACCATCTCCGGTCTGATCTTTCAGACGGCATCGGCCCAGAGCTATCCTGCGATCAGCCTGGACGATATCTCACTGCTTCCGGACACTTCCCTGCCTTCGGCACCGACAACGGCGGCTGTTGGGCTTTCGATAGATGCTGCGAAGGGGCGGCACCCGATCTCGCCCTATATCTACGGGATGGCATTCGCCCCACCCGAGATCCTGGTCGACCTGAAAATCCCCGTCAACCGCTGGGGCGGCAATGATAAAACTCGTTATAACTGGGTACAGGGCAACGCTGACAATGCGGCGCGCGATTGGGGCTTTCGGAACCGCTACGCCTCTGACGGCAGCGTTCCCCCTGGACCATCCTCATCGGCAGACCGTTTCGTGCGAACTAACAGTGCCGCCGGAGCAGCGACGCTGCTGACCGTGCCGACCATCGGCTGGGTGGCCCGCGACGCGGACAACAATCATGCGTCGACGAACGTCCCAAACTCAGGAGGGACCGGTCTGCTCAGTGCGGATGGTGCGATCGCGGGATATGACCCAGCGGCAAACCGGCTGACGACCAGTGTACGCTCTCTGCCACGTAAAAATGCACCGTTTGTGGACCACCCGTCACAAGCAAGCGGCACGATCTATCAGGATGAATGGATCGCCCATCTCGATAAGACATTCGGAACGGCTGGACATGGCGGGGTGCAGTTTTTCGCGATGGACAATGAGCCGGACATCTGGGACTATACGCACTCGGATGTGCATCCGGCCCGTATGGGCTACGACGACGTACTGAAGAACTTTTTGGATTACTCGACGGCGGTCAAAGATGTCGCTCCGAATGCGTTGATCACCGGCCCGGTATCGTGGGGCTGGACCGGGTACGTTTTCTCGGCTAAAGACCGGGGCGACGACAACTTTGCGACCCATGCCGATCGCACAGCACATGGCGGTGAGATGTTCCTCCCCTGGTTTCTGAAGCAGGTCCATGCGCATGATGTGAAAGCCAGGCGGCGAACCCTGGATATCCTCGATGTCCATTTTTACCCACAGGCCAATGGCACGTTCAGCGGGCAGACTGACAAAGACACGCAGGCTCTGCGTCTGCGCTCGACACGCAGCCTCTGGGACCCCACCTACAAGGATGAGTCCTGGATCGCGACCCCGCTGTATGTCATTCCGCGGCTGCAGGGATGGGTGACAGCGAACTATCCTGGTACGAAGATTGGGATCACCGAGTGGAACTTTGGTGCGGACGACCACATCAATGGCGGCCTGACGATCGCCGATGTGCTGGGCATTTACGGGCGTGAAAATCTGTATCTGGCAAACTACTGGGCCTGTCCGGCCCAAAATGGGCCGGGCTATCAGGCCTTCAAACTGTTTCGCAATGCCGACGGGATGGGACATGGCTTTGGAGATGTCGCCTGTGCCGCCATCAGTGCCGACCAGAGCAAGCTTTCCTGCTATGCCGCCACCGACAGCAGCACCGGAGATCTGACCTTGATGCTGATTAATAAGATGACGAAAGCGGCTGTATCCGCTCCACTGGTTATCGCAGGATTTGATCCGGCGGGAACGGTGAAGATGTGGCGGTGCGATGCCGACAATCCAAAGAGTATCCAAACACTCCCGAAGACCGCGCTGAAGCGCACGATCACACTGCCGCCGCAGTCCATGACACTTCTTCGGCTGCCGGTTCGGAAGCAATAATTTTCACTGCCTATGTACACCTCCACACAAAAACGTGCCACTCAGAAGAAGCTTGACGATCAGGCGATGCCTTCCCTGTATGCCATTCCGTCCGTCGAAGACTACGTCGCTTCGACACAGCGGCGTACGGTCGGGTTCATGCTTGGCGGCGGCGTGCTGGCTGGCTCGGTCGCCTCGGCATATGTCGCCTTCGGCATGGATAACACGCTTCTGCCGATCGCGCTGCTGCTGGCGGTAATCACCCCAATCCTGCTGTGGCGCTTTCCGCGCTTTTCGCTGTTTTTCACGCTGGCCGCTGCCTGCCTCTTTGAGCTGGACCAGCTTAGCGGGCCGAACGGCACGCAGTATGCCGACGCTCTCACGGACCGTGTGCCGTTTTTCTGGAATGTCAACACAATCTTCCAGATCTACGCCCATACGAATTTCAAGGGAATACCACTGAGTCTGTTTGAGTTTTTTCTCATTATTGCCGCCGTCTGCTCGGTGCTGCGAACGGTTTATAATCGCACGACGACACTGCGCGTGGGTGCGCTTTTCCTGCCGATTGGTATCTACCTGGGGTTTGTCCTTTTTGGGTGGATTGGGGGGGTGGTCAATGGGGGCGATTTCAAGATTTCGCTTCAGGAAGTGCGTTCTCAGTTCTATTTTGGGATTATCTATCTGATGGCGGTCAATATTGTTCGCGAGCGCCAGCAGGTATTTGGGCTGCTCTGGGTCACCGTATGCTGCATCGGCTTTAAAGCCATCTTGCTGACTTTTAGGCGCTATGTCACTCTGAATGGTCAGTCGCTGCCGGACCAGGGGGTGGGGGCGCATGAAGAAGCGTTCTTCTTCAACGTTTTTATCCTGCTCCTGATGACTTTGGTGCTGTGCAAAGTCCTGCCGCGCCTGCAGTGGCTCATGTGGTCCCTGCTGCCATTTGTCGTGCTTGCGAATCTTGCTTGTAACCGCCGCGCTGCCACGGCGGCGATGGTGTTTGTCTTCCCCGTGATTTTGCTGGCTCTCTACCAGGCCTTGCCCGATCGGCGCCGGCTGATTGTCGGTCTTGGTGTCGTGCTATCTCTGGCTTTTTCCGTGTATTATCCGGCCTTTAAAAACAGTGACAGTGTGATCGCCCAGCCTGCCCGCGCTATCCGATCGAATTTTCAGCCGGATGCTCGCGACGCTTCATCCAATGCGGCCCGTGATGCGGAAAACGCCAACTTAATGGCGACGATCAAGGCCAACCCGATTTTCGGCTACGGGTATGGCCGGCCCTACTACCATGTCGTGGCGATGGCGGATATCAGCAAGATCTATGCCCTGGAAGATTTTATTCCGCATAATCAGATCCTCTGGGTGTGGGAGCGTGTCGGGACGATTGGGTTCTTGATCTTCTGGATGATGATCTCGGCCATTATCATCTTCGCCGCCCAGACTCTGCGTGCGCCTGGAGCTGACAATATCACCAAAGCGATTGGCCTCTTCGTACTGCTTCTGATCTTCCTGCTGATCATCTTCGGGCTTTTGGATCTGCAGCTCTCGAACTTCCGAGATGTCCTCTTTGTCGGTCTCTGGACCGGAGCTTTAGCGGTGACCCCCGGGATGCAGCCGCGCGAGCTGCTCCAGCGGCAAGTCGGAGGAGCTGGTCGATGACCCTGACTTCGGCAGCGGCCAATTTAGAGGTCTCACCCAAAGCAGCAAAAGGCCAGAAGCAAATCCCGACGCTGGACGGCATTCGCGCCGTCTCGTTCGGCATTGTGTTCCTCGCACACGCGGCGGCCTCCACGGGAATTGGGAAGTGGATCCCCGGATACTTCGGTCTGGCCACTTTCTTCTTTCTGAGTGGATATCTGATTACGACTCTGCTGCGGATAGAGTTCGACCGCACTGAGAAAATCGCCTTTCGGGACTTCTACCTGCGCCGTGTGCTGCGTATCTTCCCGCCCTTTTATCTCATTCTCGGTCTGGACTGTGTCCTGACGCTGACGCATGTTCTCGACAATACCCTTTGGCCCTCAGCAGTGCTGGCACAGGCCTTCCACCTGACTAACTACTGGATCGTGGCCCATAGCCATGCCCCCGATGCCGGCTGGTGGTACGGATTGGCCCCGGGAAGCTGGATCTTCTGGTCGCTGGCAGTTGAAGAACATTTTTACCTTGTTTTTCCCTTGATCTATCTGTTGATGCGTCGCCGGAAGATGACTCCGAAGCAGCAGATGCAGGCGCTGCTCAGTCTGTGCGCCGCCGTGCTGGTCTGGCGCTGCCTGCTGGTTTTCGGCTTCCACGTCACGAAAGAGCGCACCTATGTCGCCTCAGATACGCGTGTCGACTCGATCCTGTTCGGCTGCCTCCTGGCGGTCTATGGCAACCCTTTTCTAGACATGCCGACTTGCTCTGCTGAGCGAATCAAGAATTTCTGGGTGCCGATTGCCTCGGTCGTCCTGATCGCTTCGTTTGGGCTGGGCCGAGTCTGGCACGACTTTGATCAGACCCTGCGCTACACGGTGCAGGGGGCTGCACTGATTCCCATCTTCATCGCCGCCGTCCGGTATCCGTCCTGGGGAGTCTTTCGATGGCTCAACGTTCCCTGGGTGCGCTTCGTAGGGCTGCTGTCCTATTCCCTCTACCTGCTGCACACCACGGTGCTGTATGCGATTGGACACCACACTCACTGGCATGCTCCGCTGGTCGGCCTGGCCTCCTTGGCCATCTCACTGGTGCTGGCGACACTGATTTATCATTTGGTGGAAAAGCCGTGCGCTCGGCTGCGAAAGCACCTTTCTCATGCGCGACGCCCGGTCGGGATACCGGCGCTCTCCACTTCTGCAGATGCGACGGAAGTGCCGGAGCCGGCCAGCCGTTCCCGGCGGGTAGGGCGCAACGTTCTGGTGACGCTGGTTACGCAGCTTGTCTCCTGGGGACTGACATTTGCGGTGACGCTGTACCTGCCTCGCTATGTCGGGGATGCGGGTCTGGGGAAACTGGCGTTTGCCGCTTCTTTTGTAATGATTTTCGGCGTCTTTGTTCCGCTGGGAAGTTCGACAGTTCTTGTGAAAGAGATTGCCCGAGATCGGGGTCGCACTGGGGAAATGCTTTCAGCGACTTTGCTGCTGCGGCTGCCGCTGGGTTTGATAATGAGCGCACTTGCCGTTGGGGCGGCTGCTCTGCTGCATTATTCGGTGCTGGTTCAAGTGCTGGTGCTGGTGGCCGCCTGCGGCATGGTCATGTCTGCGCTCAATGAGGCATTCTCGGCGGCCTTGCAGGGCCACGAAAACATGTCGCGCCTCAGCGCGGCGGTGCTGGTCGAAAAGTTTTTGTCGTCGGGGCTGACGATTTATTTGGTGATGGCGCGCGCTCCGCTTTGGATGCTGGCCGCTGTGGTTTTGTTTACCAGTGCCGTCGCGCTGCTGATGAATGCTTCTGCATTTCGAGCCTTGCTTCCGACACTACGCTGGCCACCGATGGCCGCAGTGACGGCGCTGGCGGTCGCGGGAATGCCGTTTATGGGCTGGGTTGTTTTCCGGACCTTGTATAGTCAGACCGATCCTATCATTCTCAAAATGGTGACAAACGATGCCACCGTAGGCTGGTATGCGGTAGCGACACGGCTTGTGGGAACCAGCTTGTTTCTTCCTGCGGCGATCACGACGGCACTGTTGCCCACCCTGTCACGACTACACCGGGAAAGTGAGGCGGAATTTCGGCAGTTGTTGCACCGAATGCTTGCTCTGGTCATGCTTTTCGGTATTCCCGTGTCATTGGTTCTAATGCTACTGCCGGGCCAGTTGATTGCACTGCTGCATTACCCTGCAGGCTTCGCGCACAGCATTCCTGTGTTGCGTATTGGCGGGTTCGGTGCCCTGCTTTACTATGTTGCGATGGTGTTAGGCACGGCGGTCATTGCTTCCGACGGGCAGAGAAAAATGATGCGAGCGTCGGTCATTGCGACGGTCGCCAGCATTCCTGCCTGCTTTGCCGCAGCGTTTCTTACCCATATTCTCTGGGGCAATGGAGCTGTGGGGGCCATCGCCAGTGACTCCCTGGTGGAAATTTATTTGGTGATCTGTTACCTGCGCATGCTGCCGGTGCAAACATTCGGTACCGAAGATCTGATTTATGTCGGACGCTGCACGGCAGCCGCATTGCCTATGGCGGCGTTTCTGGCACTGATGTCGCAGAACCATCCTGGATTCTGGATTGTGATCCCTTGCGTGGTAATTTATGCCGCCATGTGCTGGCTGCTGCGCTGCATCAGTGCTCAGGACATGGCGGTGGTGCGTGAAATCTTGGCGCGAAAAGCCTGAAAGGCGAGTGATATGAAAAACGTCCAGGCCGACCGTGCATTGTTTTTAGGAGGATTTCCCGACGCGGCCTTGCCCTCGAAAATTGCCTGCGGTCTGCATCCCCGCATTGAATATCTGGAGTTTTTGCACACAAATCCAGCACGGGCCATGTCTTTCCAAGAGGCTCAGGAGTCCCAAAGTCTAATAGTGCGGTCTGTGGGTCGTCTTGCCGGACCATACTGGAGTCTGGCGATGCTGGGGCGTTTGCGGCGCGGCTTGTCGCACGCGCTGGTGACTGGAGAGGATTTGGGCTTTCCAATGGCCTTGATTCAGATGTTGACAGGCGGTTCGATGCCGATTTCCATTATCACGCATGGCTCGTTTTTGGCAAGCCGCAAGGGCACCTGGGTGCTTCAGGCTCTCCGCGGTGCATCGCAAGTGCAATTTTTATGCCTCTCTGAATCCTTGCGGCAGCAGTTGATTCAGCAACATCATCTTCCCGAAGACCGCGTCTTTACTGTAGGCTACGGAGTGGACACCCGCTTCTTTCAGCCCGATCCGCTGACTTCGGTGAAGTCCCGGCAAATCGCTGCCGCGGGCATGGCAAATCGCGATTATCAGACGCTGACAGCAGCCGTGGATGGGCTGAATGTGGAAGCCAAAATCGCCGCAGACAGCTCCTGGTTTCGGGCCGATTTGGACATTGCGGGCAAACAGCTCCCGCCGAATGTCGAGGCTCGCTCCTACGGCGACTATGTCGGTCTGCGCCGTCTTTACGCCGAGTCGGCCTGCGTAGTGGTACCGCTTTACGAGGCCGTTCACGCCTGCGGCTATGCAGTGATTGCCGAGGCAATGGCGATGGGCAAGCCGGTGATTACAACCCGTATCAAAGGTCA
>JANXMY010000039.1 GCA_025354405.1 Armatimonadota bacterium | reverse complement strand
CGATACGGGAGGGTGAGCCTGTGGTGGGAATGAAGTTCTGCCTATAGTCTGGATGCCTTATCCAGAAGATAAAACTCTGCGACTGCCCTCCCGCAAACCCTCTCGTTCCGGGAGGGTCGCAGCTTGCTGCGGGGTGGGTTCCCAGAGCCCTGCGTAACATTAGTTACTTAAGAGAGATTTTACCTGAGAATTGACCCAGATTCCACTTGACGACCTGTGTAGTCGTATGCTATACTCTTCCAAGTAACTGTTTGGAGATTTTCAAGGCCTGGAGGCCATTGCTATGAACAAGCCCGTTTCTCTGGGCGACCAGGAGCTGACCCTGCTGCGCTATGTCACCGACCATGCGCCGGTCACCGTGCGAGAAGCCGCGGCCAAATTCGGAGAGTCTCACTGCCTGGCCCGCACGACCATTTTGACGATGATGGAGCGGCTGCGCAGCAAAGGTTATCTGACGCGCGTAAAAGACGCCGGAGCCTTTGAATACCGGCCCGTCGTGGCAAAGAAAGAGCTGATGCAGGGCCTCATCCATGATTTCGTCGAAAAGTCTCTGGGCGGTTCGCTCTCTCCAATTGTCGCTTATCTGACCGAGGCGCAGGGCCTGTCCGAGCGAGAGCTGTCTGACCTTCGTCGCCTCCTTGATTTGAAGGATGCCGAAATGAAATCGTAGGCGATGAGCGCAGAGAATTGGAAAGATATAGCTGGAGAGTCATAATTGGAGAGTCATAAAATGTATTTCAGAGAAGACCAAGTCAGCCGGCTGCGAAGGACGTTTTTGAGAGACTGCGCGATAGGGAACAGGATCGCCTTTGCGATCAGTGCAGCCTGCACCGCGCTGCTTGTTTGCGGGGTGCGCGCCGAAGCTCAAGGTCAGCAGGCCCTCATTCGTATCAGCTGCGGCGGGGCGGCGGCGGGGAAATTTGCGGCGGACACGCTGGCCAGCGATGAACATATTTATGCCGTGACCGAGCCAATCGTCCGCTCGGCAGCCGACGCCGCGCCAGAATCAGTCTATCAGCATGAGCGGTATGGCACCAATATCGCGTATTCCTTTGCTGCATCAGCCCCGCCTGCCGGAAAAAGCTATACGGTCCGTCTGCACTTCGCCGAGCTGTATGACGATGGCGCGGGCAAGCGAATACAGAATGTGATCATCAACGGCAAAACCATGCTCCCGAACCTGGACGTTTTTGCCGAAGCTGGAGGCAAAGACAAGGCCCTGATCAAGGAGTTCGAAGGAATTGTTCCTGGTCCTGACAAAACTATCGAGATCGAATTTGCAGCTGTGCCAGGCCATGACGACGCCTATGCGGCGATCAATGGCATCGAAGTGCTGGGAAATGGCTTTGTGCCGACAGCAGCCTCGGTGCGCATCAAGCATTACCCCTTCCAAGATCCCTCCCTGCCGACGGCAGCGCGTGTCGAAGACCTGGTGTCACACCTGACTCTGCGTGAGAAGGTCGGCCAGATGCGTTATACCGCTCCCGGCATCACTCGTCTTGGAATTCCCTCTTACAACTGGTGGAATGAGGCCCTGCACGGAGTTGCGCGGGCAGGGGTTGCCACCGTGTTCCCGCAGGCGATCGGCCTTGCTGGAACCTGGGATACAGCTCTGCATTTCCAGGTGGCAACAGCGATTTCCGATGAGGCGCGGGCGAAGTATAACGATGCGATCGCTCACGATAATCATGCGATTTACTACGGTCTCGATTTCTGGTCGCCCAACATCAATATCTTTCGAGATCCTCGCTGGGGGCGCGGGCAGGAGACCTACGGCGAAGACCCCTACCTTACTGGGCGTTTCGGTGTGGCTTTTATCCAGGGAATGCAGGGCAGCGACCCGAAATATCTCAAGGTCGTGGCAACCGCCAAGCATTTTGCCGTTCATAGCGGTCCTGAAGCGCTGCGGCACGTCTTTGACGCACAGCCGTCGGCCTATGATTTGAACGACACGTATTTGCCCGCTTTTGAAGCGGCGGTCAAGGAAGGTCATGTCCGCAGCGTAATGGGGTCCTACAACAGCGTCGATGGCGTTCCCGCCTGTGCCTCCCCGTTTCTGCTGCAGCAGACGCTGCGGGACAAATGGGGCTTCGACGGCTACGTCGTTTCCGACTGCGGGGCGATCAGCGACATTGCCTACAATCATCACTATGCTAAAGACGCCGCCGAAGCATCCGCAGATGCCGTCAAAGCGGGCTGCGATCTCGCCTGTGACGACGCCTATGGAGCACTCATGGACGCTGTCAATCGCAAATTGATCAGCGAGCTCGAGCTCGACCGGGCAGTGAAGCGTCTGTTCACCGCCCGGTTCCAGCTAGGGATGTTCGATCCGCCGGCGATGGTTCACTATGCCTCAATTCCGCTGTCCGTCAATGACAGCCCAACGCACCGTGCCCTGGCCGGAAAGGTGGCTCGGGAAAGTCTTGTGCTTCTTAAAAATGAGCATGAGGTGCTGCCGCTGTCGAAATCCGTCAGATCTGTCGCGGTGATCGGCCCGAATGGAAATGACTCAGGTGTCCTGCTCGGGAACTACAACGGTGATACCTCCCATGGCGTGACGATACTTGAGGGCATTCAAAACAAGCTGGGAGCCAGCGCGACCGTGAGCTATGCTCAGGGCTGCGACATCAAAGGCGGCTCAAAAGACGGGTTTGCCGCCGCCCTCGCCCTGGCACAAAAATCAGACGTCGTGGTCGCTGTGCTGGGCCTGAACCAGTCGGCTGAAGGAGAAGAGGGCAGCGGCGGGGGGGACCGCACCGATCTGAACCTCCCGGGCGTGCAGGAGGATTTATTGGAGGCCCTCGCGGCGACTGGAAAACCCATCGTGCTTGTCCTGCTGAACGGGAGCGCACTTGCGATCAACTGGGCCGATGTGCATATCCCGGCGATCCTCGAGGCCTGGTATCCTGGGGAGGAAGGCGGGGCCGCCATCGCCGACACATTATTTGGCGACTTTAACCCCTCTGGGCGTCTGCCGCTGACATTTTACCGGTCTGCCAACGATCTGCCGGCGTTTACCGACTATGCCATGAAGAGCCGCACCTACCGCTACTTCGGCGGGAATCCGCTGTATCCATTCGGATATGGTTTGAGTTACACAAAGTTTAAATACACTCATCTCAGCATCCCGGCGACGGTGCAGGCAGGGAGATCAGTTTCAGTTCAGGCGACGGTGACCAACATTGGGCTGCGTGCAGGTGATGAGGTCGTGCAGCTTTATCTTAGACCTGCCCCCAGCACACCGCTGCGGGAGGTCTACCCAGGGCAGCCGATGCCTCGCCTGTGTCTGGCCGGCTTCCAGCGGGTCCAGCTTGCGGTAGGTCAGTCGAAAACGGTAAAGTTTTCGATCTCTCCGCAGCAGTGGCTGCTCGTGAACAAGCAGGGAGCCCGCTCGCTTCAGCCGGGAAGCTGGCAGGTCTATGTGGGAGGAATGCAGCCAAGCCCGCTGTTGGCTTCGCAGGCAGGTTTCCTTTCACAGCGTATCTCTGTAGGCTCGATCAAAAAAGGGAGTTGAAAAGGCCTGCTGGCGGAGCATGCAAAGGGGGGCCTACTCACGTTTCCCTGGGAACCGCGCTGCGGATTGGCTGCTCTTCTCAGCTTCTTCGCGGGCACTGAACATCGTCGCACGGGCAGGGATGATACTCAGTGCGAAGTGGACGGTACCTTAACCGTGCCCACCGACCGGTGCTGCCCCTGCCCGGGCTTTAGCACACGCGCCTATGTTTCCTGGGATTTAGACCCGGCCTTGAAAGGCCGGGCTATTCGGAGAAAGCCCCTCTACCACCCGGCTATGGAGCGGCGCGACTACGGGCGGGGCTGAGGAAAATCCTAGGTTACTTGTTCACAAGTACTTAGCACACATTGGGAGCGACTGGGCGACTCAAGCCAAGCTTTGGACTACTCTGGACCTCTCATGGACATGTCCGGCAGGATTTCAGGTGGGGCGCGGCGAACAACACGCCGCAATGAGCCTAACTTCCGCCGCCACACCGATTTCCCCGCCGTCCCGCCTGGGGCAACTTGACATTTGCCGGGGGATCGCGATTTTGGCCGTCCTCTTTATCCATGTCTCCGGGCACTTTCTGCCGATTCTGCACCCGGCCAAGTCCCTGACCCCGCCGGGCTGGGCCTGGGACGTGCTGGCCGTGCCGAACCAGTGCCTCCAGTGGGCGGTCCCCTGCTTCTTGATGCTGAGTACGCTGGTCAATGCGCAGAGTTTGGCACGGAATCCGAACCTCCAGAAATACGCCGCCCGGCGGGTGCAGACGGCGCTGCTGCCCTATCTCTTGTGGAGTGCGCTGTATGTTGCCGTTAGCTGCGCTTTGGGGACGCTGCATCACCTGAGCCTGGGGCATCTCGCGAAGCTGCTGCTCACGGGTACCGCATACTTTCACCTGTACTTTTTCGTGCTTGTTTTGGAGCTGTATCTACTGCTGCCGCTGCTGGTCCCACTGTTTCGGCGCCGCCCGCCGTTCTGGGCGGTCGCCCTCGGAGCAGTGCTGCTGCAGCTTGCCATCTATGGATTAAACCGCTTCGTCCTGCCGCATCGCTTTCAGACGACTATCTTCTGGGACACTCTGCCGGTCGCTCTGGGCCTGTGGCTGTACGGTCAATCGGCAGAAATCGGGACGAAGATTCAGCGTGTCTGGTGCTGGGGTGCGGCTGGGGTGACTGTCGCTGCCCTGCTGGTCTACGAGCCGCTGGCACTGCACCTGCTGGTATTTCCAAAGCAGCACATCAACACGTTTTTATATCAAGTCGGGCAGTGGGGGTATACGGCGGGGATGAGTGTTCTCGTGCTGGCCCTCGCATTTGCTCTGGGCCATACTCGCCTCAGCCGCCTCCTGGCCTATTTCGGCGCGCAGTCTCTGGCGATTTACGTCATGCACCCCCTGGCGATCCTTGCGCTGGACAAACTGGGTATCAACCACCGGCTTGGAGCCGGGGCGGGGCTGACGCTGTACTACGCCGCCTGCCTTGCTCTGCCGCTGGCGGCCGCCTGGGTGTGGGGTTTTGGGAAGGCTGGACTGATTTCTTTGCGGGGGAAGAGCGAGATCCGGGGGAAATAGGTCGACCCGGCCTTAAAAGGCCGGGCTGCCTAATGACCGGGTCTACTTCTTCCCCCGAATCACCTAATGGCCTGCTCTTCTCGGTCCCCACAAATTTTATTTCAGCTGCTGCGTGGCATCCAGCTCTTCATCTGCGGTGGCCGGGCGACGGGCTTTGATCGGAATACGGTCCGGGGTTGGCTCGGTGTGCTCGGTGTCGGAAACCATGTGGGCAAAAGGCTGGGAGTTGGAGCCGCTGCCGAGATCGGCCTTGTCGTCATCGTAATCGTCCAGCTCTTCGCCGTCGGCCAAGGGAGGGCGGGGGGAGTATAGTGCGGAGTTCGGCAGCGTCTCGACCTGAAAGCCTTCCGCGCCGATGTCCTGAGGCAGATGGGTTCCAAATCCCCGGGCAATTCCCTCAACTGTGCCGGTCTGGTCCACAGACAGACTTCCTGTTTCGTTGTCAGGAGAATACATGTCTGCCGGGTCCCGATCTTCACGGTCTGCTGGGTCGGCCATCAGCATTTCCGCCTCGAAGTCCGCCTCACCGCCATCGACTCCATTCGGGCTTTTCTGGGGGGTGGCAAGGAATTCCGCATCTCCCGCGTGCTTTTCCACGAGGTCTCCTAGGCTGCCGACCTGGGCGGTGTCTTCATCGAAAAGGGCGTGATGTATGGCGTCGTGTTTATCTAATCGCTCATTTGACATAATACCAAGAGTGTACCCACGGCGCGATTGTTGACAAACCCGTCTGTTTCGGCTAGAATGAACCTGCTTCTTTTTGCGTATGAAGATTCTAAGCAGAGACTTTGAGGGCGATTTTATGAAGCTGGCAGTCATCACCGACGAAATCGATTCCGATCTGGGCCATGCGCTCGACGTCATGGCTGAGTACGGTGTTCAAGGCGCAGAGCTGCGGCAGCTCTGGGATAAGAACATCGCCGAGGCGCCGCGCGAGTATTGGCAGCGGGCCAAAAAAGAGCTGGATGCCCGGGGCATGGTCGTGGCGGGGATCGCGTCGCCGTTTTACAAGTGCGCTCTGCCGGGAGTGGAGCCGGAGGGGCCGGCTGGCCCGCTGCATAGTGCGTCGGCCCGCGGGCTTGGAGACCAGATCGCCATCCTGGAGCGCAGCCTGGAAGCCGCCGAGTTTTTCGGGACCACTCTGGTGCGGACGTTCTCGTTCTGGAAGCATGGCCTGCTGACACCCACTCAGGAAGAGACCATTGCGGATGCGTACGCGGAGCCGGCGGCGATGGCGGAGCGGGCAGGAGTCATTCTGGGGATCGAGAACGAACACGCCTGCTGCCTTGGCACCGGGGCGCAGACGGCGCGGGTGCTGGCGCAGATTGCGTCGCCGTTCGTCTGTGCGATCTGGGATCCCGGCAATGCGCTGATGGACGGCGAGCACCCATATCCGACCGGCTATGAGGCCATTCGGGAATTTGTGGTGCATGTCCACATCAAAGATGCCGCTGTGCCGCCGGGAGCGGCCGCGCCGGTCTGGACAGTCGTCGGCGAAGGGGAGATCGATTACGCGGGCCAGTTCGCGGCTTTGCGGCGCGACGGTTACACCGGCTGGCTTTCGCTGGAGACGCATTACAGCGGGCATCCGACCAAAGAAGCGTCGTCGCGTGCCTGCCTTGAAGGCTTGTCGCGGCTTTTGCAGCTGCCACCAAATTCGCAGCTATCATCAAATTCGCAGCTATCATCAAAGGGAAATTAGACCACGATGTCATTGAATTCGTTTCGGAGCGGGCTGGGAAATCTCAGCACCAATCCTGCCGGGAAGTTTGTGCTGCTGGGCGTTGGCGGCCTGCTGGTCTTTAGCCTGGTCTACTCGGGGCTGGGAAACAATCTGGGCAGCCACGCCGGAGCCGGTACGGGAAGTGCCGCCGCTCGGTCCGGGGACGACGTTATCGCCACGGTCAACGGGGATGGGATCACGCGCCGGGACTATGACACGGCGCGGTCGGGCTTCGTCAGCCAGATTCAGCAGATGGGCCGACCGATCGCAGTCTCCGAGACCCCGCTCCTTAACAACACTGTGCTGGACCAGTTGATCAACACGAAGCTGCAGCTGCAGCAGGCTAAGCTGATGAAGATCACGGTGACGGATGCTGAGCTGCAGAAAGAGCGTGAGATGCTCGTGGATAAGCTGGGCCTCCGGCAGCGTCTGAGCCTCCCTGCGACGGCAACGATGGACGATGTCAACAGTGCACTCACGAAAAACGGCGGTCAGCCGCTCTCCGACGATGCTATCCGTCAGCTGATCCTGATCGGCGACCCTCAGATGGGTGTCCCTGGCAAGCTGGGCAGTGCTCAGGCCGCTGCTGAGCCGGTGACGGCGGACATTGCGCGCCAGTTCTACACGCAGTACCATACACGTCATATTCTGGTAGATAACAAGTCTAAATCGGATGTCCAGGCCAAGGCTCTGGCCGAGCAGATTCTCGCCAAAGCAAAAGCCCCGGGTGCGGACTTCGCGGCTCTGGC
This sequence comes from Armatimonadota bacterium, assembly GCA_025354405.1. GTDB lineage: Bacteria > Armatimonadota > Armatimonadia > Armatimonadales > Capsulimonadaceae > JANXMY01. Next base: position 37,122 of record JANXMY010000039.1, on the reverse strand, counting down.
AAAGCAGTATTCGGATGACCCCGGCACGAAGGCCAAAGGCGGGGACGACGGCTTTATCGACGAAAGCACGGGGTATGTCCCGGAGTTCAAAAATGCGGCGTTCAGCCTCAAGCCGAAGCAGGTGGCACCCGACCTTGTCGTCTCGCCCAAGTTCGGGTACTTTATTATCAAGCTGGACGAAATCAAGAGCAGCGTGCCACCAGATTTTGACAAGAACATCCCGCGCTATATTTCGCAGGTGCAGCAGCAGCGTGCTCAGGCAAAGTCCGAAGCGATGCTGACCAGCCTCAAAGACAGTGCCAAGATCGATGTCTCCGACCCGGCACTAGCCGGAGACCGTGCTTTGACTGCGGCCATGCGCGGCGGCAACCCGGCCCTCTCTCAGCCGAAGTTCAAAGAGGCCCAGGCGAGCTACCTGAAAGCCCTTCAGGGAACAGACTCGGCCCAGGAAAAAGGCACGATCAATGCGGCTCTGGCCCAGGCTGATATCTCTCTGCATCAGATGCCCGAAGCGATCAAGGCCTACGAAGCCGCAGTGACGGCCCGCGACGATGCGTCCCTGCGGATGACGCTTGGTCAGCTCTACATGCAGACCAAAGACAAAGACAATGCGGTGAAGCAGTTCGAGCAGGCGTCGCAGCTCGCCTGGAACGATCAGGGGACGCATCTCAGCCTACTCACAAACTTCCGTCAGCTGGGCCGCAATGATCTGGCGACGAAAGAAGTCAAGTGGCTCCAGGCCTACAGCCTGCAGCATCCCGCGCCCAGCGGCGGTCCTGGCGGCCCCAACAGCAGCATCACGCTGCCGCCTGGTGCCGGTCCGGCACGTCCCGCCGGGTCTATCCACGTCGGCCCCCCCGCTCCTGTGAGTAAGCCGGGGCAGTAGAGGGAATATGCCTGGAACCCTTTACCTCGTCGCAACACCGATCGGCAACCTGGAAGACATCACCCTGCGTGCTCTGCGTATCTTAAAGGAAGCCGATCTGGTGGCGGCGGAAGACACGCGCCACACGCGCAACCTGCTGTCCCACTTCGAGATCGAGACACCGCTGATCGCTTACCATCAGCACAGCGAGGCGGGCCGGACAGAGAATTTGATCCGCCGCCTGGCCGAAGAAGGCCAGAGTATCGCGCTGGTCACGGATGCGGGAACGCCGAGCGTGTCCGACCCGGGTGTGGAGCTGGTCCGAGCGGCTCTGGCGGCAGGGGTGACCGTGGTTCCGATCCCCGGAGCAAGTGCGGTGCTCTGCGCCCTGGTCGGCAGCGGGCTGCCTCCGGCCCGGTTTGCGTTTGAGGGCTTTCTTCCCCGTACAAAATCTTCCCGGCGGAACAAGCTAGCTGCACTGGCCCGGGGAGAGACGCGCACCTTAATCTTTTACGAGTCGCCGCAGCGGATCGCGGAGACTTTGAAAGAAATGGCCGCCGCGTTCGGACCAGAGCGTCCGGTCGCTGTGGGGCGGGAGCTGACCAAGAAATTCGAAGAATTTGTGCGCGGCACGCTGGCTGAGGTCGCGGCGCATTTCGAGGAGACGGCCGCCCGTGGCGAGATCACGGTGGTCGTGCAGGGTCTGGCGGGCGACAGTGATGATGAGGAAGAATCCGCCACTGCGCCGGAGCCGCTGACACTTCCCGAAGCCCTGCGGGCCGCACTGGCTTCGGGACTCAGCGAGCGGGATGCGGTGCGTCAGGTCAGCGCAGATCAAAAGCTGTCCCGGCGAGATGTCTACACGGCAATGCTGGAGCTGAAGAGCGATCCGTCTATTCCGCCGCCGCGTGTGCTATAATAAATCCCGAAATAAAGATAAATCCCGAAATAGTTTTACGAGGAGAGACAATTCCCTATGGAGCGAAAGCTGCATCAAGAACCCCAGTTCGATTTAGAAACGCTGCGCCAGAAATGCGATGCCTGGAAGAGCCATGAGGCGTCGAAAGTCGTCATCGAGTGGAGCACAGGAACAGGTCCAAACTTGTTTTATTATCCCGCAGGCCAGCGTCAGCAGGGCGTCAAGTGGACCGTTGCGGTAGAGACATTCAACTATAACGAGATCTACGCCGACTTTATCGAGCAGAAATTGATTCCGCAGGTCCGCGAGGTCATCCATGCCCGCGGCCTCGCCGAGATGGTGATGTGCGTCGACTTGCAGCCCCTGCAAATTCAGCGTCAGCGCCGCCGCCAGATCGAGCGGGCTCAGGCGGAGACGGTGGGGCATCACTGAGGGGTGTCGCTACTCCCGTAGGGGCGCTGCTTGCTGCGCCCTCCTCTCCTCTCTTTTCCTCTCCTCTCTTTTCCTCTTCTTCATCTGCTTGTGCCGGAGCAAAGCTCAGGACAGTGAAGAGGGCGGGGGTAGGATAAGAGCGCGGGGGTAGGATAAGAGCGCGGTGGCAGGATAAGAGCGCGGGGGCAGGATAAGAGGGCGCAGCAAGCAGCGCCCCTACCATCCCCCAATCCCAAAGTGGGGCCATCTCCCAATATTCCCCCGGCAATTTACTTTGCTAAATTTCCTCTGTAGTAGACACATAATCCCTATATTTTGGGTTTTGCACTTTTCGACCCCTACATCTAGCGTCAAACCCCGTAAAAATAAAGAAAAAGAATTATTCAAACTTCCTTGACAAATGTACGTGTCATGCCGTATAGTTGTTAAATAGGGTGGCGAGTGGAGACAATGTGGAGGATTAGTGGTGTTTCAGGGCGAGTTTGATCATAGTGTGGACGATAAAGGGAGAGTTATCATCCCCACACGCTTCCGATCGTCGCTTGGCGAACGCTTCTACATGACTAAAGGTCTTGGCGGATGCATATTTGTGTATACGGAGAACTCCTACAAGAGTCTCAGCGAGACGCTCTCGAGTCAGCGTCAGCTGGATGAGCACACGATGCGCCTGCAGCGGTTTTTCACCTCCACCGAGCTGGCCGTAGATGGGCAGGGTCGGGTCGCGATCCCAAGCAAGCTGCGCGAGTATGCGAAGATCGAGGACCAGGGCGATGTGGTCATTGTGGGCACGGGCAGCCGGATCGAGATCTGGAGCAGCCAGTCCTGGGAGCGCTACAACGACGCACTGACCGCCGACATGATCAGCGAGTCCGCGCGCGAGCTGGGTTTTGCTTAAGCCGATGGTGATGACGACAGAGCTGCCCTACCATGTTCCGGTGATGCGCGAGGAAGTCCTCGCGCTGATGAACCCTCAGCCCGGGGGCATCATGCTTGACTGCACTCTAGGCGGGGGGGGGCATGCAGCCTTGCTGGCGGAGCGCCTGGTACCCGGCGGGAAACTGATCGGACTGGATCAGGACCCGGAGGCACTGACGGAAGCTGGGACAACACTAGCCTCCTTTGGCGACGCGATTATTCTGCGGCAGGCCCGGTTTGATTCGCTGAGCACGGTGCTGGACGATCTGGACATTGAAGCGGTCGACGGTATTTTATTCGATTTAGGTGTATCGTCTTATCAGCTTGACACCCCCGATCGCGGATTTTCGTTCAAAGATCCGGAGGCACCTCTGGACATGCGAATGAACCCGGCCGGCGGCGGTCTTACGGCGGCAGATCTGCTGAACACCCTCACGGAGCGTGAGCTTTCCACGATGATCCGCGAGAACTCGGATGAGCACTGGGCAGCGCGAATCGCCCGCTTTGCCGCGGAGAGGCGGGTGGAAACACCGTACCGGACAGTCGGGCAGCTGATTGAAACGGTTCACGCGGCGATGCCCGCCCGCGCCCGTCCGGAAGACAAGCATGCGGCGACCCGGACCTTTCAGGCCCTGCGGATCGCCGTCAACGACGAATTGACCATTCTCGGACACGCGCTGGAGAGTGCGGCAGATCGCCTCGCAAAAGGCGGCACTTTGATCGTGCTCTCCTATCACTCTTTGGAAGATCGGATCGTGAAACAGCTGTTTGCCCACCGATCGGGGCATGGCCCCGGCGACCTGATCTACGGGAAACCGCCTCCCGCGAGCGTCGAGCTGCTGACACGTAAGCCGGTGGAACCGGCAGCCTCGGAAGTGGCGGCAAATCCGCGTGCCCGATCGGCACGGCTGCGTGCCGTCCGTAAACTGTAAGAAAGTTCACACGAAGGAAAAGCGATGCTGGAAACCCGAAAACCCCCGGCTTCCCCCCGGATTCGTCCTGCAGACGTTTCGCGTCGCCCGATTGTGTCTCCGTCCCGAACCTCGGGCAATGCGGTGCTTCGCGCCCAGACGGAACGCAGTCAGACGGAGCGCAGCCGCGTTGATCGCCGTCAGTCTGACCGGCGCCAGACGGATACGGCGCGTCGCCCCGCCGCCGCGGTGCGTCCGAACCGATTAGGCCGCTCGGAGATGCGTCTGATGGGCCTGGCAAGTGCCTGTACGGCCATAGTCTGCGGTCTGCTGCTGCTGTATCTTGCAGCGTATGCCCATGTGACCCGTCTGGGGATCGACCAGGCAAATGCCCGGGGGCAGCTGCGCCGAAATTTGATGCAGAACGAAATGCTGCAGGCTGAGCGTGACCGCCTGCAAAGCCCTCCTCGTGTGGTCGCCGCGGCGATGGCACTGGGGATGACGGAGCGTGGCTCTGTTCCAATCGAATATCTCTCACACACGGCTTCCCTGCCCGAGATAAAGTCTGAAGTACTTGCGGTAAAGTCTGAGGAAAACGGGGGCGCCGCCCGTTTCGCGAGTTTTGGCGGCGGCGCAGATCAGGGAACATACGGTGGCACGACAGCAGACGGCAGCACAGCAGCATCTCTCCATCATTAAACCGCGGGCGACGTGGGTGTTTGCCTTTGTGGCAGGCCTCTATCTGATGCTGGCCGGGCGCTTGGTCTATCTCCAGGCTGCCCGGCATACGTATTTTCAGAAGGAAGCCGATGCGCACCGAGTCAATACCAATATACTGCCTGCCCGGCGCGGCCAGATCCTGGATCGGGATGGCGGCACGCTGGCAGGAAATATTCCGGCGGCCTCTGTCTACGCCGACCCGCAGGAAGTGGCCGATCCCGCCGCCACGTCCGCTCTCCTCGCTCCTCTTCTGCACGACGATCCGGCCCGGCTTCTGCGTCTGCTCACTCCCCGCTCGACTCATGTTCACTACGTTTCCCTCAAGCGCCACCTGACGGTCCCCCGCCTGGATTCCGGGATGCTTCCAGTGACGGCGATCACCTCGGCGCTGAAACAGGCAGGTATCGTGGGCGTGTATGCAGTTCCCGATACCAGCCGCTCCTATCCCGATGGCACACTGGCGGCTCAGGTCCTGGGCTTCACCGACCGCGATGGCATGGGCATCGAAGGGCTGGAGCGCAGCCAGGAAAGCCTGCTGCACGGAAAAGACGGTAAAATCGTCGCCGAGACGGACCGGGATGGACGTTTCCTGCCCGGAACTACCCGGCACCAAAGCGAGCCGGAAAATGGCGCGGATATCGTGACGACTCTCGATGAGCGGCTTCAGCACGTCGCGGATAGCGAGCTGTCGAAAGCTGTGACCGGGCACCATGCCCACCACGGCATCGTCATCATTATGGATCCGTCCACCGGCGAAATCATGGCCCTTTCCCAGGCTCCGACGTACAATCCGAACCTCCCGCGCCCCGCACAGCGCTTGTCCCGAGAGGCAGCTTTAGGAGTTGCTTCCCGCTGGCGCGATGGGGCGGTATCCGACCTGTACGAACCCGGGTCGACTTTGAAGACAATTACTGCCTCTGCCGTCCTGCAGGAACAGGGTCTGGGTATGATGAATACGGAAGTCTATTGCAGCCCCACTCTGCAGATTGGCAACCGGGTCATCCACGAAGCGGCGGATGAGCTGACAAAGAACCTGGGCAGCCAGAACCTGCGCGGCATTCTGCGGGTTTCGTCAAATGTCGGCATGGCTCAGTTCGGCCTGCGGCTTGGGGCGGACAAGCTGTATGATTATGAACAGAAGTTCGGTTTCCTCGACCTGCCCGGCAGCGGCCTGCCCGGAGAGACGAAATCGACGCTTTCTGCTCCCAACAGCCCAAACCGCTTTACCGGCGGAGTCGGCTGGTCGAAAATCCAGCTGGCGAATATTGCGTTCGGTCAGGGCATCTCGGTCACTCCTCTGCAGCTCGCGACCGCCTACTGCGCCGTGGCGAACGGTGGAAATCTGTTGCGCCCGCATATCGTGCGTGCCGTGCGCCGAAACGGCCAGGAGACACCGAACCCACCGGAAATCATCCGGCGCGTGCTGGATCCGCCGGTAGCGGCGGCGGTTCGTTCGATGCTGGGAACGGTCGTGCAGTCCGGTACCGGAAAGCCCGCCCAGATTGCGGATTTCAGTGTTGGCGGCAAGACCGGTTCGGCCCAGGTATCCGGGCGGCATGGCTACGAGAACGGGCATTTTGTGGCCTCGTTCGTCGGTATGTATCCGCTTTCGCATCCGCGCCTGGTCATTCTCTGCGCGGTGTATGAGCCGCAGGGAATACACTGGGGGGCCGCGGTCGCCGCTCCGGTCGTGCATAATATCGCACGGGCCGCCATGCTTCAGATGCAGATCACGCCCGATGCGCCGGGGGTGGTCGACTGGGACGACCATTTGAAGGTGAAGCGGAGTGGTACAAAGATAAGGCCGAATGAGCCGAACGAGCGGTTCCAAACCACTCGCTAGGTGAGGCGTCCTGCGGACGTTCGGAACAGGGCCCCACAATTTGTGGTCCTCTCCGACACCCGAAGGGTGCTTAACCTAGCGAGTGGTTTGGAACCACTCGTCTGATCCCGCCCGATCCTGACGACAGACAATCACTTTTTATGAAACTCAGCGAACTGACACAGCATATTCCGGGAGCGCAGCGCACCGGGGACGATATTGAGATTACCGGGCTGGCCTACGATTCGCGGCAGGTGACGCCCGGCTCGCTTTTTGTCGCCCTGCGCGGTGCCACTTCCGACGGTCACGATTTTATCGCCCAGGCAATGAATAAAGGCGCGGCGGCTTTGATGCTTCACAGCGAACGAGCGGGCTGGTACGGGGCACTCAGCCTGCCGACTGTGATCGTCCCGGACACGCGGGCGATCCTGCCGTCGCTGGCGGCGGTCTTTTACGGAGATCCCTCGCGCAATCTCGATTTGATCGGCGTCACCGGAACCAACGGCAAAACGACCACGGCGTATATGATCGAGAGCATCTTTCGGACTCTAGGGGAACGGGCTGGCCTGATTGGTACCATCGGGGCGATGATCGCTGGGAAATCCGTTTCCCTGGAGCGCACGACTCCCGAAGCTCCGGACCTGCAGAAGCTGTTTGCCGAGATGGTGCAGGCAGGGGTCAGGCGCTGCGTCATGGAGGTCTCGTCCCAGGGAATCACCATGAATCGAACGTCGGAATGTGCGTTCGATACGGGTGTTTTTACGAATTTGACCCAGGACCACTTAGATGCGCACGGCACGATGGAGAACTATGCCGCAGAAAAGCTGCGCCTGTTCACGGAATATCCCACGGCCTTCGCGGAAAAGCCGTTCAATGCCGTCATCAATGTGGATGACACCTATGGCCGCCGCTTTGCCGAAGTGCTGGAAGCGGCGGGGCGGCCTGTTCTGCGCTACGGCCTGCAAAATTCGGAAGCTGTGCTGAAGGCGGTGGTCGAAGAGGCTCGCCCCGAGGGGACACGGTTTACGGTCAGCTATCAGCCCCCGCAGGGCAGTGTGGTCTCTTTTTCGATCAATCTGCGTTTAGGCGGCCTGTTTCAAGTGTCCAATGCCCTCGCGGCGATTGGAGTCGCTCTGCTCCGGCGCGTTCCGCCGATGGCGATCAAAAATGGTCTGGAAGCCCTGTCCGGCGTCCCCGGCCGCTTTGAGCTGGTGCCGACGGGAGAGCGGGGGTTCACGGTCGTGGTGGATTATGCGCACAGCCCGGATGGGTTAGAAAATGTCCTGAAATCCGCCCGTGCTCTGAACCCGACCCGGCTGATCTGCGTCTTCGGCTGCGGCGGGGACCGGGATGCCAAAAAACGCCCCCTCATGGGCCGCATCTCCGCGGAGCTGGCCGATCTGTCGATTTTGACCAGTGACAACCCGCGCTCGGAGAATCCCGAGGCTATTCTGGCTGAGATCGCGGCCGGTATTGAGGGCGGCGCGAAGAATCCATCGATTACGGTAGAAGCGGATCGACGGCGGGCCATCGAGATCGCACTCTGCGAGTGGGCAAGGCCGGGGGATTTGATCGTCATTGCGGGTAAAGGCCACGAGTCGGGTCAGACGGCGCTGGGAGTAACCCTGCCGTTCGATGACCGCACCGTAGCGCGGGAGGCACTGGCTTCATGTCCGTGACCCTGCGCGACGTTTTTCAGGCACTTGACTATGGCAGCCCGGCGGGTGGGGGAGGAATCGTGTTTCCTCATGTCTCCACGGATACGCGGACGCTGCAGCCGGGGGACCTCTTCGTCGCACTGGTCGGCACGGAGGCCGACGGTCACCAGTTTATTCCGCAGGCGCTGCGGGCCGGGGCGGGCGGGCTGATCGTTTCTCAGCCGGTGGTGGCATCGCTGGACACGCCGGTGCTGCGCGTTCCCGATACGGAAGTCGCCTACGGCCTGCTGGCACGCCACTGGCGGGACCGCTTCGATATCCCGGTGATCGGGGTGACGGGAAGCATCGGCAAAACAACGGTCAAAGAGATGCTGGCCCTTACGCTATCGCCCAGAGGCCCGGTGCTGAAGACGGCGGCCAGTCAGAACAACGAGACCGGGGTTCCGAAAGCCCTTCTGCAGATGACGCCGGAACACAAGTCGGCGGTTATCGAAATGGGTATGCGCGGCTCCGGCCAGATCGCTTACCTCTGCGGGATTGCCCGTCCCACCGTGGGCGTGATCACGGTCATTGCCGACAACCACCTGGAGCTGCTGGGGTCGCGTGATGCGATTGCGGATGCCAAAGGGGAGCTGCTGGAAGCTCTGCCGGAGGATGGACTGGCTGTTTTGAATGCGGAGGATGTGTATCTGCCGCGCTTGCTTTCGAAAACGAAGGCCCGTGTCCTCGCCTATGGCTCCGGCGGAGAGATGCAGGCCGACAGCATCACGCGTACGGAGTGCGGCTGGTCGTTCACCGTGCGCGGCGTCTCTGTGACGCTGAACGCACTGTCCCGGCACGATATTTGCAATGCACTGGCCGCGCTGACCGCTGCCGAGGCACTGGGTGTGTCGCTCGCCGACGCGGCCGAAGCTCTGCAAGCCTATGTACCGCCGCCGATGCGGATGCAGAGCGTCAAGACGTCATGGGGTGGGACGGTTTTAAACGACGCCTACAATGCCGCGCCGGCCTCGGTGGGTAGTGCGCTGGAGACTCTGGCGACGCAAATCGGCGGCCGCAAGATCGCGTTTCTGGGCGATATGCGTGAGCTGGGAGCTCGGGCGGAAGCGGCGCATCGGGAGCTGGGGGCAGTGATTGCGGGCCTGGGCGGCTTGGACCTCTTGTACACCGTAGGCGGCCTGGCCGCACAGATTCCCGGAGCGGCGCAGCGGTTCGCTGATAGTGAGGATGCGGCACGGTTTGCCCGGCAGGCGTTTCCCAAGAAGACGGGCGACGTGGTGCTGGTGAAAGGCTCGCGGGCGATGGCCATGGAAAAGATCGCGGAGGCCCTGGCTCTATGAGACTCGATCCTTTAGCCCTGGGCGCGTTCCTGATCGCCTTCGGTGTCGCGGTGGTTTTGGGGCCGCGTGTGATTTCGGCGCTGCACCGGCTGAAATTCGGCCAGAACATCAACGAAGACGCCCCGGAAGGCCACCGCAAGAAGCAGGGGACTCCGACCATGGGCGGCGTTCTGCTGGTGCTGAGCCTGCTGGTGACGCTGACGATTGGTGTCCTTGCAGCGCCCGCTCTGCGCCCTTTCAGCGGAGCACTGGCGGCGGTTGTGCTGGTGTTTCTCGCCCATGCCGCGCTGGGCTTCGCAGATGATTTTCGCAAGATCAAGTCGGGCAAGTCGCTGGGGCTGAAGGCTCGGGAAAAGCTGGCCGGACAGGTCGTGATCGCGCTGGCGTTCGTCGGCTGGCTGTGTCTGACGGCGCAGCCGAACTTCACGACCCAGGTCTGGCTCTGGCACGATCAGCACTGCGATCTGGGCTGGTTTTACTACCCGCTGGCGTTTATACTGATGATCGGTCTGTCGAACTCGGCCAATCTGACGGATGGCCTGGACGGCCTGGCCGGGGGGCTTTCGATCTTCACGCTGCTGGGCCTGTCGCTGACGATGCATCTGAACTTTCCGCAGCTCCCGCTGTTCGGGTTCGCACTGGCGGGAGCATGTCTGGGATTTCTCTGGTTCAATGCCCACCCGGCGAAGGTCTTCATGGGCGACACGGGATCGCTGGCCCTGGGGTCCTCGTTTGCGGCGATGGCGATCATCGGCAAGCAGGAAGTTTTAGTGCTGCTGTACGCCCTCGTGTTTATTCTGGAAACTGTAAGCGTTTTGATCCAGGTCAGCGTCTTTCAGAGCACGGGCGGCAAATTGAACGGTGGCCGGCGGGTGTTTTTGATGACCCCGATCCACCACCATTTCGAGAAGCTGGGCTGGGCGGAGACGCAGGTGGTCGCCCGCTTCTGGATCATTGGCGTCCTGGCACTGGTCCTGGGGTTGGTTCTTGCGCCGCTGATGTATGTCTGGCTGTAGGGGCGGTTATGCTAGGGTAAAAGCTTATCCGAATAGGCTCCATGAAAAGAGACCTACCTGTTGCTCCGCAGCTTCCTTCCTAAAGGAAGGACCCGGATAATAGCGTAAGCCGGTTTCGCTTATCATAATCCTTCCTTTAGGAAGGAAGCTGCGGAGCAGCAGGTAGGTCTCCAAGGCCCCCCGCAGCAAGCAGCGCCCCTACGTTCTTGTTAGCGGTTATGCCGGGGTGAGGTCATCCGACTTGCCCGCATCGGAAAATAATCTTATGCATACGGAATTTGAAAACAAAACCGTCGCGGTGGTGGGGCTGGCCCGCAGCGGAATGGCCTGCTGCGAGGTGCTGACGGCACTGGGAGCGCATGTCATTCCGTATGACGGCAAGCCGTTGTCCGAGGTGGCCGAAGCGGTCGCGGCGGCGCAGGCGTTGGGCTTGACGCCGGTGGTCGGTGGGGCGGAGCTGGACTATTCCGTTCTTGACTATTTAGTGACTAGCCCCGGTGTTCGGAAAGATGCTCCGGTCCTGCAAAGGGCGGTCGCGGCGGGTGTTCCCGTACTAGGCGAGATCGAAGCGGCCTATCGCATCGCACGCGCGCCGATCCTAGCGATCACGGGTACCAACGGCAAAACGACCACGACGGTGCTGCTGGCGGAGATGCTCAAAGCCGCCGGGATTGAGACGTTTATCGCAGGCAATATCGCGGCGGGAGAGATCGCGATGCCGTTGATCAAAGCGGCGTTTCTGGCCCCGCCCGAAGCCGCAATTGTGGCGGAGATTTCGTCGTTCCAATTGGAATGGATCTCGACCTTCAAGCCGAAAGTCGCCGCGCTGCTGAATATCACACCCGATCACGCGGATCGGCAGTCCTGGGACGAGTACGTGGCGGCGAAGTGGCGGATATTTGAGTTTCAGGATGGTGGTGACACGGCTGTCGTGTCGGAGCCGCTTCTGCAAAGCACTGCCGCGGCTGATATACCTATCCGATTGGACTGTTTCGGTGGAAATGAATTAGGCCTGGACCTATCGCAAAGCAAACTGCCCGGTTTGCACAATCGGGAAAACATACTCGCCGCGGCGGCGATGGCAACGGCGTTCGGTATCGGGGTTGAACCTATCCGCCAAGTAGCGACGACTTTTACCGGGGTGGTGCATCGGCTGGAGTATGTGGACACGATTGACGGTGTGAAGTACGTCAACAACTCCATGTGCACCAATGCAGATGCGTTCGCAAAATCGCTGGAGGCCTTGCCGGAGCCGAAGGTGGTGATCGCCGGTGGGGTGTACAAAGGCGACGATGTGGCGGAGCTAGGTAAAGCGGTCGCGGCAAATACCGTGCGGGCACTGGTGCTGATCGGACGGTCCGCCCCGGAGATCGAGGCTTCGGCGCGGGCGGCGGGGTTCCTGAACATACACCGAGCGGCGACTTTGCTGGGCGCCGTAGCTCAGGCACGGGGGTTGGCACAGGCGGGGGATACGGTGCTGCTGGCTCCGGCGTGTGCGTCGTTTGACATGTTCCAGGATTTTGAGGATCGCGGCGATCAGTTCAAGGCGGCGGTGAGTGGGCGGGCCTGAGGCTAAGAACCTCTCCCCGCAGCAAGCTGCGCCCCTCCCCTGTTAAGGGAGGGTGAAGAGGGAAAAGCCTGGTCCTCATTCTTACCCTTCCCTAACCGGGAAGTGGCGGCGCGAAGCGTCGGGGTTAGGTTCTGTACACTCAGGTTCGTTTGCTATTTTAGGATGTAAATATTTATGAGCACGAAAATCACGAAAGCGGCAATTCTGAAGACGGCCGTTGCCGAGCGGCAGCCGATGGACCGGCTGCTGCTGTGGCTGACTTTTCTGCTCCTGGGCATCGGTATCGTTTCGGTGTATGATGCTTCCTATGCCATGGCGGTTGAAAAGCTGCACGGGGATTCGTTCCACTTCGTCAAAATGCAGGGGCTGTGGGCGGTCGGCGGCCTGCTGGCACTTTGGTGGGCCTCGCGGCTGCCTTACTGGAAATGGAAAAATGTGGCACTGATCGGTGTCTCGCTGTCGGTGATTTTGCTGGTGGCGGTCCTGATTCCCCATGTCGGTATCTACGTGAACGGCGCACGTCGCTGGCTGGGGCATGGACAGTTTCGGTTCCAGCCATCAGAGCTGGCGAAAATGGTGATGGTCCTGTACCTGGCCCGGACACTGGCGGGGCGGCTGGCGATCAAGCGGCGTCCCAAGGAAGGCTTGCTTCCGCCGCTGGCGATGGTGGCACTGATGGCCGGACTGATCGCAATCGAACAGGACCTTGGCACGGCGATGGTGCTGGGCGGAACTGGCCTGGTCATGCTGTACATTGCCGGGGCGCAGCATCGGCATATGGGCGGGATTTTGGCGGCGGTGGTGGTGGCCGGAGGGCTGTTTGCCGTCTCGAAACCATACCGAATGCACCGGCTGACCGCCTTCTTAGACCCGCGGGCTGACCAGTATCATACGGGATACCAAGTCTGGCATGCACTCATTGCGCTGGGTTCCGGCGGAGTGGGGGGGATGGGGCTGGGGGAAGGCCGGGAGAAGCTGTTTATTCCAGAGCCGCGCACGGACTTTATCTTCCCGGTGATCGCCGAGGAGTGGGGGCTGATTGGGACGCTTGCCTTGGTGACACTGTTCGTGTTCGTCGCCATGCGCGGCTATGCGATCGCTTACCGGACGAAGGACCCGTTTGGGGCCCTGCTGGCGGCGGGGATTACGACGCTGATCAGTATCCAGGCACTCGTGAACATGGCGGTCGCGACAGCGTCGATTCCTGACACGGGCGTGCCGCTGCCGTTTATTTCCTATGGCGGCTCGTCACTGGTGCTGATGCTGCTGGGAATCGGGATATTGCTGAACATCTCCAGCTACCCGGATGGGCCGCAGGGCAAGACGAAACATACGGTCGATCCGAACGAAGACGACTGGAACCGCCGCTGGGACAAAAATCTTCTTCGCACCGCTGCTGCTCCGCGTCCCTCCGCAACGGTGCGGCGGCTGGACCGCGCCCGGCGAGACACTGGGGTGCTGCGGGATTAAGAACTGCCCCCGATTCCGAGAAATAAGTCAGTGGCCCAGCGTCATCTATGGCTATCGGATACCCGGATTGGAAATCCGGGTCTTTGGGAGAGCGATTGTCTACTGCGTAGACATTTGAGAAGCCCACAGGAACCGTGTCTTTGTCCGCTCTGCGGACATTCGCACTTCTACAGCCCCGGATTTCCAATCCGGGTCGGCAAAGATTAACCTGGTTCCGACGCCATGAAAACCATTCGAATTTTAGTCACCGGTGGTGGCACCGGGGGGCATGTCAGCCCGGCATTGGCCGTGATTCAAGCGCTCCAGGAGATGGCAAAAGGCGCCGATTGGGCTCCCGTTTTTCGGTATGTCGGCAGCCGCAGCGGAGTCGAGCAGGGGTTGGTGGAGGCAATTGGCCTTCCGTTTGTCGGAGTTGAGAGCGGGAAGCTCCGGCGGGCGTCGAGTCTGGCCGGGATGCTGACGCTGAAAAATCTAGGGGACGCCTTCCGTGTCCCCGTGGGAATTGTGCAGGCCTGGAATGAGGTCAGGCGCTTCCGGCCCGATGTGGTGCTGGCGACCGGCGGCTATGTCTCCGTTCCGCCGGTGATCGCGGCAGGGCTGCTGCGTATTCCGGTGCTGATCCATGAGCAGACGGTGCAGATCGGTCTGGCGAATAAAATTGCCGCCCGCTTTGCGACCCGGATCGCGCTGACACTCGAGGGGGCGGCCTCTGAGCTTCCCACACAGGACCGAAAAAAAGTGTTCGTGACGGGGAACCCGGTCCGTGCGGCGATCTTTGGCGGCGATAAATTGCGGGCTGTGGGGCGGCTTGGCTTCGACCCTGCCGAGAACGCTTTACCGACGATCTATGTCACGGGGGGTGCTCTCGGGGCACAGAGCATCAACCGTGCCGTGGAAGAGGCCCTGCCGGAGCTGCTGCAATTTTGCCGGGTCGTGCATCAATGCGGCAAAGCGGATGGGGAACATAGCATTGCTCAGCGCGAGTGTCTGGACGAAATGCAGAAGCAGCGCTACATCCTGCTGCCAATCGTCGGTGCGGAGATCGCTGATATCTTTGCCCTGGCGGATTTGATCGTCGGGCGCAGCGGAGCGGGTACGGTAACAGAAGCGGCGGCGGTGGGCAAACCTGCGCTCTTTATCCCCCTAGTTCCCACTGGCGGCGATGAGCAGACACGCAATGCCCAGCGCCTCGTCGATGCCGGTGCGGCAGTGATCCTGCCGAGTTCTGAGCTGAGCGGATCGCGCCTCGTGACGGAAGTCCGCCGCCTGCTTTCTGATCCTGCACGCCGACAAGAAATGGGGGCGGCGGCTCTGACTCTGGCGACCCCGAATGCCGCGCGTGATCTGGCAGAGGCTGTGCTGGGGCTGGCAAAACCGCGCTGAGCCGATCCCGGTGAATCTATGGTAAAATAACGGGGAGCTTTGTCACTCAAGTAACAGATTCTTGGACAGCAACTACGTGAGAGAACAGGGGCAGCATTCCGTGAGCGAATGGTTACATTTTGTGGGGATTGGCGGGTCGGGAATGAGCGGTCTCGCCCGGATTCTGGCGCGTCAGGATGTGCACGTTTCCGGCTCGGATGCGCAGGAGTCGGCGACTTTGGAGTCGCTGCGGCGCGAGTCGGGAATCACGGCCTATGCCGGGCACGATGCGGCCCATCTGGCCGGTGTGACTCTGGTGGTGGCGACTGCTGCCGTCAAGAAAGATAACCCGGAGATCGTTGGGGCGAAGGCCCAGGGCATTCCGATTATCTCGCGTGCGGAGATGCTGGGGCGCCTAATGGCGAAGTACCCTCGCTCAGTCGCGATCACTGGAACGCATGGCAAGACGACGACGACCGGCATGACGGCGATGGTGCTGGAAGCCGGAGCGCTGGATCCCACGACTCTGATTGGCGGAGACTTGCCGGTCTACGGCGGGAATGCCCGGCTGGGGGGCAGCGACGTTTTCCTGGCCGAAGCCTGCGAGGCCTACGACTCATTTCTGGACCTGGACCCAAAAATCGCTGTGGTCACGAATGTTGAGGCCGACCATCTGGACTATTACGGCGATTTAAACAATGTACTGCGCTCGTTTCGAAAGTTCCTGTCCCAAGTCACGGGCACGGTAATTATGAATGAGTGCGACGAAAATGTGCGGACATTGATTGCGGCTCTGATGGAAAAGACGGATGGCCCGGAGATGGTCACCTATGGCCTTTGTGGTACGGCTCACCTGCACGCCATCGAAATCGAAGCCGGGAGCGCCTCCCCGAGCTATACTGCCGTTTGGCACGGGGAGACGCTGGGACGGATTACGCTAAATGTTCCCGGGATGCACAATGTCTCGAACTCACTTGCGGCTCTGGCAGTCGGTCTGACTTTGGGAGTTCCGTTCGCGAAGATTGCCCAAGGCCTGAACGCATTTACTGGAACTGGCCGTCGCTTCGAGCGGCTGGGCGAGACGCCGTCGGGGGTTCTGGTGATCGACGACTATGCCCACCACCCGACTGCAATTCGTGCGACCCTCTCCGCCGCACGGAGTGCCTACCCGGAGCGGCGCATCGTCGCTGTGTTCCAGCCGCACCTGCCCAGCCGCACACGCGACTTCAAAACCGACTTTGCTGAGAGCTTCGCCGAAGCCGACCATGTGGTGCTGACCGACATCTATCTGGCCCGCGAACAGCCGATCGAAGGTGTCACCGGGGCAAGTCTGGCCGCGCTCACCGCTGACCGGCGCGGGGCGAACCATGTGACTTATATTGCGGATAAAGCCGCACTTCCAGCCAGGCTGGCCGAGATCGTCCGCCCCGGCGACCTGCTCCTGACTCTCGGTGCGGGAGATATCCGTGCGGCGGGAGAGGGCCTGCTGGCACTGGGAGGATCTGCGGCCTTCCCCAAAATTGTAGGGGCGCCGCTTGCCGCGCCCTCTTCTCGTGGCGTTCTGGCAAACCAGGAGGGCGCGGCAAACCAGGAGGGCGCGGCAAACCAGGAGGGCGCGGCAAACCAGGAGGGCGCGGCAAACCAAGAGGGCGCGGCAAACCAAGAGGGCGCGGCAAACCAAGAGGGCGCGGCAAGCGGCGCCCCTACCTCGCAGAAGGTAGAGGCCTCGTGATCGCCAAGCAAAAAATCGCCGTCCTGATGGGGGGGACCAGTGCCGAGCGCGACGTCTCTCTCTCCACCGGCAAGCAGATCTTAGGGGCGCTCGACGAGTCTCGCTACGCCTTCACCTCGCTGGATACAGCGCAGATGCCGGCACTGCTTAAATCGTTAGCTGAAGACCGGCCCGATGTTGCCGTGATTGCTCTGCATGGCAAGGGCGGCGAGGACGGAACTTTGCAGGGCCTGCTGGACCTGCTCGGCATTCGCTACACCGGGAGCGGTGTTCTGGCGAGTGCGCTGGCGATGGACAAGGCGATGTCCAAGCGTGTTTTGACGGCGGCGGGCGTCTTGATGCCGCAGGATACGACCTTGCGGCGCGGCGAAACGCTGGCGGGCGAGATTGTACTGCCCTGCATCGTCAAGCCGAATGCGCTGGGGTCGACCATCGGCATGGCGATCGCGCGCACAAGTGCAGAGATTTCTCCCGCTGTTGAAGCGGCATTCGGGTACGACGACACGGTGCTGATCGAGCAGTTCATCACGGGGACGGAAATCACCGTGCCAATTCTGGGGAACGCCGATCTGGAAGTGCTGCCGATAGTCGAGATTGTGCCAAACGGCGGCTTTTATGACTACGAAGCGAAATATACAGCCGGAGCGACCGATGAGATCGTTCCGGCGCGTATTTCCGAGACCTTAGCGGCGGAAGCCCGGCGCATCGCGCAGCTTTGCCACCAAACACTCGGCTGCCGGGGAATGTCCCGCACGGACATGATTATCACGCCCGAAGGCCAGATTTATACGCTGGAAGTGAATACCATTCCGGGCATGACACCCACAAGTCTGCTGCCGCGTTCGGCGGAAGCGGCAGGGTACACCTTCGCACAGCTTCTGGATCGCCTGATCGCTCTGGCACGAGACTAGAGACTGGAATTGACCATGCACAAGCGGACACATCTCACACTTAGCGAAAACCTTTCCGGGGAAAAGTCGCGGCAGGTTCGCAAAGGAGTCCCAAAGCGGCGCAGCAATCGGCGGCGGCGCGACTGGAACCAGCCCCTGCGTCGAATCGCTCTGGGCTTGGCACTGGTGGAGGCTGGTTTTCTGCTCTTTGCCAATCCCTATCTGCACGTGACGAGGGTACGAGTCGATGGGGCGCAGACGCTTTCGGCGGAGCAGATCTTCGACGAAGCCAGGGTGCCTCGTCGCACGAATATCCTCTGGATCCTGCGTCAGCCCTTCGGGAAGCGTCTGACGGCGGATCCGATAGTCGAGCAGGCCTCGTGCTCCATCCATCTGCCGAACCTGCTGGTTCTGACGGTGAAAGAGCGTCAGCCGAAGGCAGTTGTGGCGGGGGGTGGGCAGTTCTGGCTGGTGGATGCGAAGTCTGTGGCCTATCGCCGGGTAGATGGGCCACTGCCTGGGATACCGCTGGTGCAGGCCGCTTCCGCCGGGATGCCCCTGGAGGTCACGCCGGGACAATCACTGCGTGCGCCCTGGCTCTCCGATGCGTTTTCGCTGCTAAATTTGCTTCCCGTCAACTCGAATCTCTCCGGCCTGAAAATAGTGGTTGACCAAAGCTCGAATTTGTGCTTAAATAGGAAGGATGGGCTGCAGATCCGACTCGGCCAGCCGGAGAACCTTCCGCAGAAGATGGTCCTCGCCGAAGCGGCGGTGGCTGCGCATGGCTGGGAGTCGGCATATATTGATGTCAGCAGTCCCGAACAGATGGTTCGAATGCCTCGCCCGCACCAACGGGAAGACCAAGTCAATTGAGAAGAGTATGGACCTGAACCCCGCACCGATTGAGAATCTGCCGACGCAAGACCGCCGAAAATGGTGGGCGACCCTGCTGTTGCTCTGCAGCATTCTGGGGGCCATGCTGGGCCTCTCGGTTCGAACGCAGCAGAAGATTCGCAGCACGGTGGATTCCACAGCCACGAAAATCGACCAGACACAGGTGCTGGAGCAGCAGCGGACGATTAAATCTCAGCAGGAACATATCGCCAAGATGGAGCAGGCGATTGCCAGCGGCTCCAGCCACACTATGCTGCTGCTGGAAGATTTGAAATCCGCCAAGTTTCTGGCTGGCCTTACGTCGGTCAAAGGGCCAGGGATCGTCGTGACTTTGAATGACAGCAAGAAGCCATATACGAACATGCTGCCCTCGAACTTCCCGCCGCCCAATATCATTCATGATACGGATATCAACCAGATCATCAATGAACTCAAGCAGGCCGGGGCTGAGGCGGTCTCAGTCAACGATCAGCGACTGGTGGCGGTCAGCGCTGTGCGCTGCGCCGGGCCGACAGTCTATGTAAATAATACGCAGGCGGCCCCGCCCTTTGTCATTCGAGCAATCGGGGATCCTAAGACGCTTCTCCCTGCACTGAATTTGCCTGGAGGAGTGACGGATGCGTTCCTCCACTTCGATCCGGCCATGGTAAAGAGTGAGGCTGTCAAGCATCTGATAATCCCTGCTTACAGCGGTGCGATTCCCTCCAAGTATGCGATGCCGACTACTACGGCACCAGAGAAAAGCCAGGGAGCGTAACGATGGCCTGGTTTGCATTGCTGGCTGGAGCGCTGGGCTTCGGCCTGGTTTATTTCTCGGGGGCGGCGTATCCGGCGCAGTACGCGCAGTACCTCTCGCTCGCGGCACTGGCGGGTCTTGACTCGCTGATCGGCGGGGTCCGGGCCGGGACGGAAGGCAAGTTCAAGAGTGATGTCTTTATCTCCGGGTTTCTGACCAATGCGCTGCTGGCCGCACTCCTTGCCTATCTGGGGGACTTGATGGGGCAGCCGCTGGGGCTGGCCGCACTGGTCGCTTTGGGCGGACGGATTTTTGTGAATCTCTCAATTATCCGTCGGCACTGGATGGAAGGCCACGAGCGCAGTTCGGACAAAAGTATTAAAGTCAAAGAAGGGCAGATACCCACGCAGCCTTAAGGCCGCGCGGTGCAGGGGGAACGAGGAGGTGGCCAGGGACTGTGTTGTCGGGTTAGATATTGGAACGACCAAAGTGTGTACGGTGGTTGCGGAGATCGAGGAGCCAGGGCGGCTGCGAATTGCCGGGGTTGGCAACAGTCTGTCCAGTGGTATCCGCAAGGGTGTCGTGATCGATATCGACAGCGCGGCTCAGGCGATCGTGGAGAGTGTCGACAAGGCCCGTGCGATGTCCGGCTACGAGATACACCGGGTGATTGTCGGCGTGACCGGGGAACATGTGGCGTCGCTGAACTCACGCGGCGTAATTGCGATCACCCATGCCAGCCGGGAGATCACGGAAGACGATGTGACCCGTGTTCAGGACCAGAGCCGGGTGATCGTCCTCCCGCCGGACCGCGAGATTATCCATGCCATTCCCCGCTCGTACTCGATTGACGGTCAGGGGGGAATACGCTACCCTGTCGGGATGTCCGGGACGCGATTGGAAGTCGAGACACACATCGTGACTGGGGCGGTGACATTTTTGCAGAATGTCGCGAAGTGCGTCCACAAAGCCGGCTTAACCATCGAAGCGACGGTGCTGGAGCCGATTGCGACGGCGGAAGCAGTGCTGCTGCAGGACGAAAAGAATTTAGGCGTCTGTATCGCCGATATCGGCGGCGGCACGACCGATATTGCGATCTTTGTAAATGGCGATATCTGCTACTCGTCGGCCATTCCCGTAGGCGGCACGCACGTGACCCACGATATCAGTGTGGGCCTAAGAGCCTCGCAGGAAGAGTCGGAGCGAGTCAAGCGTGGGAGGGCGGCGGCGGCGATGGCCGGTCTGCGGGACCCGGAAGAACTCTTCGAAGTCCTGAGCCTGGGGGCCGATGTGCCGCGTCTGCTGCCGAAACGCATTCTGGCCGAGATCGTCGAACCACGGATGCACGAGCTGTTTTTGATGGTACGGCAGGAAATTCTCAAGTCAGGCTACTATAACTTACTGCCGGCGGGAATTGTGCTTTCGGGCGGTGGTTCGCAGCTTGTTGGGTCGGCGGATCTGTGCCAGATCGTGACGGGGATGCCGACCCGTATCGGCAGCCCGCGCGATTTCGAAGGCATCTCAGATGATCTTCGCTCCCCGGTCTACTCAACTGCTCTGGGGCTGGTTCAATACGGGGCGCTGCATCACCATCAATCTCAGCAGTCCGTACACCAGAACTCAATGATCGGCCGCATCCAACGTTTTTTTACCCGCATCATGTCGCGAAATCTGTAACGATGAATTACAGGCCGAAAAAGAGTATACTGTGTTTAAGGGCTTGACAAAGTCGCCTAATCACGCACTTATCGCACCGTCAGCTAAAACAACGCTTCAAAATATAGACCAACAGACAACTTTGGGACAGTTTTAAGGGAGACCAATTTCTCATGGCACTCGGATTTCGAGAAGAATTGACGCCGTTCGCCAAGATCAAAGTGATCGGGTGCGGCGGCGGCGGCACAAATGCCGTCAACCGCATGATCGAGGCCGGTCTGACCGGAGTCGAGTTCATTGCGATGAACACCGACATCCAGGTCCTGGATATCTCCGCTGCCGACTACAAGCTGCAGCTCGGGGAGAACCTGACACGCGGCCTTGGCGCGGGCGGAAATCCGGAAGTGGGCCGCAACGCCGCTGAAGAGTCTAAAAGCGATATTAAGAAGTCGCTGGAAGGCGCGGACATGGTCTTCATCACGGCTGGCATGGGCGGCGGAACTGGAACCGGCTCCGCACCCGTGATCGCGGAGATCGCCAAAGATTTGGGTATCCTGACAGTCGCCGTCGTGACCAAGCCGTTTAAATTCGAAGGGCCACGCCGCTCCCGCCTGGCCGATGAGGGCGTGGACAACCTCAAAGACAAAGTGGACACGGTAATCATCATTCCGAATGACCGCCTGCTTGGGGTCGTCGAGAAGCGTGCCACGCTGGTGGAAGCCTTCCGCGAAGCGGATGACGTTCTTCGTCAGGGCGTGCAGGGCATCTCTGACATCATCACGATCCCCGGTATCATCAATGTAGACTTTGCGGATGTCCGCGCGATCATGCTGAACGCCGGAACGGCTCTGATGGGAATCGGCATCGCCAGCGGCGACCACCGGGCTGTCGACGCCGCCCAGGCCGCCATTGCCTCGCCTCTGCTGGAAACCAGCATCGAAGGTGCCCGTGCCGCGCTGATCAATATTACCGGCGGCCCGGACATGACCCTGGCCGAAGTGCATGAGGCCACCGAGCTGATCCAGCAGGCCACCGATGCGGAGGATGCCAACATCATCTTTGGCATCGTTCAGGACCCGAATATGAAGGACGAAGTGCGGATCACGGTCCTCGCCACCGGCTTCGACCAGAAGAAACCACCCGCCCCGCTTCCGGCAGCCCGCGCGGTGATGGCCACCAGCACCCGCTCCGACGGTGGCAGCGGCAGCGGCAGCGGCACAACCACTGGTGGGACGGCGACCCAGACCGCACCCGATCCGGTGATTCAGCGTCAGCCCGCTGACAATGACGTCGACATCCCTGCGTTCCTGCGGCGTCGCTAATAAGTAAGTGAAAAAACGGCCCCGGCGTGTAAGCGCCGGGGCCGTTTTTTGTTAGGGTGAGCCGCTTCTTAAAATCCTGTGGGATGCCCGGCCCAAGGGATGAGCTTGAGCACCCAGCCGTTTAGCCCTGGGAAGGTTCTCGGAAATGGACAACTTACATGAAACGTCTGCTTTCATTCGGTCTTTTTGTCCTTCTTGCGACCCTGCTAACGGCCCCTCCCGCGATGGGTGGGATGCATCTGCTGCCGCGCGTTCGGATGCCGAAGATCAATCTCGGCAAGGGGCTGGCTGCGCTGGCATATCCCGTGACTAAATCGGTGGTCAATGGCGGGAAGATGGTGCTGAAAGTGGGGGAGGTGGCCGACAAGCTGGGCCTGGTTCCCAGTATCGGCCCACCTGCGGTCAATAGTGTGGTTAAGAAAGTGCTCTGGGGAGCGGGGCGGCACTAAACCACACCTGTGCCGCATCAGGTATAATTTCAGCAGCTTATGAAACGTCTGATATTTAATGTTGCGGGCCTGTTTGTCATGATTGTGGCGGTGCTGTTTACGCTGCCAAGTTTGTACTTGATGGCAGCGATTTTGTGGCTGATTCCTGCGGTTTCGTACATGATGGGCTGGCTGATGCTGGGAGGGCTGTCGTGCGAGCGCTTCTTGCCGGTTTCGGCGACGGCGGGGGAGACGGTTTCGCTGACTTATACGCTGGCTAACAGCAGTCGGCTGCCGAAATTTTACCTGCTGGTCCGAGACACCCTGCCGCGCGGGGTGACATTTTCCCAGAGCGGCCCACCCCTGGTAATGACCCTCTGGCCAGGCGAAAGCGGGGAAACGCACGCCCAACTGGAAACACCGAGCCGAGGCGTATTCTCTATTGGTCCGGCACAGGTCTATTCGACCGACCCACTGGGACTGCAAACTTTTACGCAGAACCTGCCGGTGGTGACCGAGCTGGTGGTCACCCCCGCGCTGATTCCCCTGCGGACATCGTGGCTGCGCGGCGCAGCTTCCCAAGGATGGCGCGGCTCGGCTAGTGCGCTGATTCGGGGCGAAGGAGACGATTTCTACGGAGTTCGGGAGTACCAGCCGGGTGATGAAATGCGCCGTGTCCATTGGCGAACGACGGCCCGGACCGGGCGGCTGGCCGTGACCGAGTATGCCCAGGGCGTGACACTCGATGTGGTAGTCGCGCTGGACCTTTCCCTCGACGCCTATCGAGGAACCGGCGAAGGAGAGGGCAGTGCTCTGGAAACGGCGATCAGCCTGACCGCGACCCTTCTCGACGATCTGCTGCGCTATGGACATACGGTGCGGCTGCTGACACAGACCATTTCCCCCGAAGATTCTGCCCCGGCCTCCAATCTGAACGATATGCCGCGACTTTTGGAGTGTCTCGCCCGGGCATCGTCGGATGCCGCTGAGCCGCTGGCCGCCTCCCTGGAAGCCGACCGTGCGGAAGGTGCGGCGGCGGCGACCCTTGTCTTAATCACGCCGGACTTCGAGAGCTCCCGCCTGGCGGCCTTTCTCGGCGAATGGAATGCGCGCGGCGGTCAGCACTTTGGATTTGCACTGGACTCCGCTTCCTTCAGACGTGATCCGGCCGGGCAGGCCCCCTTCCGCGATGATCCGTTTGTGCGGCAAGTACGGCGTGGTGACGATTTACAATCGCTTCTGGAGAGGAGTGACTATGGCTGGAACGGTTAGTACTTTGGAAAGCAAAAAAGCGGAGGTGCCCAGTTTGCCTCTGTATCTGGCTGGGGTGGTGATCACGCTGTGCGGCACGCTGGCGGCGTATTCGACCCTCTCCACACCGGACCCGAATTGGCTGCTGGGAACAATTCTGCTCTCGGGCCTCGGCTTCATATTTTCGTACGGCAGCCGGCGTCTGGGAATCAATGCGAACTGGGTTGACGCCGGGTTTGCGGCCTTGGTGCTGCTGGTCATCGCGGCGTTCGCCGGGGGGCAGATCGCCCCGCAGCAGTTTATGCCTGAGGGTGCGGATACGCCGCAGATGCGTCTGCTCTGTACGCTGGTCTGGGGGGCGACTGCCTGGACCTGGGCACTCCGAAACGACAACCGGGTGATGGGCTGCATGGTTCCGGCCATGGCGGCTCTGGGACTGTCGGTGGAGAATAATCCGAACGACTATCTGCTGATCTATTTCGGCATCTTTATCCTCACGGTCGTCTTTCTGCTGATCCATCTTAACTATCTGCAGAACCGTGCTCGTGCGCCGCTTGCGGCGCGGAGTGCAATGCCTCCGCGTCTGCTGACTGCTCAATTTGTGCAGGCAGGATTGTGCGGCCTGATCGTGCTGCTGCTAGGGCTGATCGTAATCGTTCCGGCCCAGGCGGTGTTTGCGCGCTTTTCGGTGGGGCAGGCAATCCGGCGATTGGCCCTGGGGAAATCTAACTTGGTGCAGACCAGTACTGTCCTGCACTTCTCCGACGACGATAACCTTCAGATCGGCACGGGCGATGCCTGGACTTCCAGTCCGGAAGTGGTTATGCGGGTCACGGTTTCCGACCATCAGGAACATCTGTGGCGTGGACGCACTTATGACGTTTACACGGGCAGTGGCTGGCAAAGCTCGCTGGAAAACCAGAGCGTGCCGGTGGAAGGCCCCGATATTCAGGGTGGGTATCCGCTGCCCCCCGACCTGACTCCCGGCGATGAGGCCTCTCCCGTTTCCCCCGAGGTGACGGCAACTTTCAAAGTCCTGGGTGATACGGGGCAGTTTTACTATGCCGCCGCGCCGCGCCGCCTCGAGATGGAGGGTAGGGCGCAGCGCACCCCCCGTCGCTGCCGTGACGGCCGCCTGGACCTCGTCGAGGCAAGCCGTGTCAATTTTTCCTATTCGGTTACGTCGCAGGTGGCCCCGGATCCGATGCAGCTCTCCGACCAGGGACGTCTGCGGCAAGCAGGAACGGACTATCCCGCCGAAGTCAGTCGGTTATATCTGCCGCAGGAGAGGAGCCCACTGACCACCGAGGCGGACGTGGCATTTTACCGGGCCATGCTGACCGAAGCCCTGCAGAGCCTGCCCTCCGATCGGCAGACTCCGCTGGATAAAGCTTTGGCGATCCGCAGCTGGGTCTCGCAGCGCTGTATCTACTCGCTCACCGTCCGTCCGATCTCTGCCGACACCGACCATGTCCATGCGTTCCTCGGGGAAACTCGGCTTGGCTACTGCGATATGTTTGCGTCGTCGATGGCAGTTCTGTGCCGGACGGCGGGCATCCCTGCCCGGCTGGCAACCGGCTTCGCTCCCGGAGAAGCTTCCACGGACGGCTACAATCTGCGCGGTGAAGATAAGCATGCCTGGACAGAGGTCTACTTTCCCGGGGCTGGCTGGGCGGCCTTCGACCCGACAGCGGGGTCGCGGACCGACGGCTCCGTACCCAGCACCTCCGCCACGCATCGAAACGGCCTGATGACCTGGCTGTCTCACCTGCGCCTGCCACCGGCTGAAGATTTGATGCCGATTCTGCTGCTGGCCGGGGCAATTTCGCTCATCCTCGTATTTGTCGTCAAAACGGAAGTCTTCGATCGGTACCGTGCCCGAAAGGCACTAATCCAGCCCATTAGCAGCTCCAGTGCGCAGCAAACGGCTCTGGGACAGCAGTATGTTCGTCTCTCCCGCGCTCTGACTCGCCTCGGCTTGCCGCGCCGCCTGTCGGAAACGCCCGCCGAGTACGCGGTCCGCGCCACCTCTTATTTGAACGCACAGTCACAAGAATTCGGTCTGGCCATTCCGCCGGCACTGGTTACTCCGCTGACGGAGGCATTCACCCGAATATGTTATGGAAACCCCGAGGCAGTTGACCAGAGCGCTGCTGACTGGAGCCGCGGCCTGGCGCAGCTAGAGGCCACCGCGCGATACGCGTGGTGGAACCGGCTGCTTCGACGCACTGAAAACCGAAGCAATAAAAACCGAAGAAATGGGAGCCTTGATGGAACTCGATTACGCCAAACTCGCTAAAGGCTTTCCTCAGCCTGCCGAACGGGTCTATCTGCTGACCGGCAGCGACGATGCACTCAAGCGGGAAGCCGTGCAGAAACTAACGGAGCCGCTGCTCGATGCGTCATTTGCGGATTTTGACCGCGAGGAGCGCGATATTCCGCCGACGGGAGCGGGGGAGGCCGGAGAGGCGGCCCGCGCGATTCTGGCATCGGCCGGAGGCGTACCGATCGCCTCTGAGCGGCGGGTGGTGATCGTCACAAATATCCAGCGCCTGGGCAAAGACGATCAAGAGTCACTGGCCCAAGGCCTTGCGAAACTCGGCGAGCTGACCTGCCTGGTGCTGGTGGCCGGGGCGACGGAGTATGATGCCGGGAAAGTCAAAGGGAAAACGCTCGGGGCGAAGCTGGTCAACGCAGCCGGCAAAAACGGTGCGACGGTGCTGTGCGATGCCCCGGTTGAGTCGGACCTCAAGGCGCGTGCCAGCTCTTTCTTAAAAGGCTGCGGGAAAACAATCGAACCGGCTGCCCTGACGCTGATTACGGAGCGTGCGAAAGCGACGGCGGCGGAGCGGGGTGGGGGAGGACGCACGGGAGATATCAATGTCCTGATACACGAGCTGGAGAAAGTGGTTGCTTACTCCGGAGATCGTCCCCAGATTACGTCGGAAGACGCCGCCGCCGTGGGGCTGCACTCCGCCCACGACAATATTTTCGCCCTGCTGGATGCGGTTGGCAGCCGCGACCCGCGCCGCGCTCTGGCGGAGGCCGACGCCTTGCTGGAAGCAGGAGACAAGCCCGACGCGGTCGCTGCCCGGACCTTTGTCATGCTGGCCCGGCATCTGCGTCATCTCTGGGGCGCTAAGTATCTGTCGGACCACCGCTTGAATGGCTTCAACATCAAGGGAGGTCTGCCGCCGGAGGTTCAGGCGGTGCTGTCAGGCGAAATGCTTGGCATGACCCAGCGGCAGTCGTTTCTTCTCAAGAACTTGCAGGAACAGGCCCGGGGCTGGACTTGGCCTGCCCTGCGTGGGGGGCTGAAGCGTGTTCTCGCAAGCGATTTGGCAATGAAGAGTATTCCTCCCGGTGCGGCCCTCGCCGCTACCGCCCCCGCTGAAGACCCGGCCTCGAATTTGCGTTTGCTGGTAGTCGAGCTGTGCCGCCCGGTGCCGGAGCTTTCGCCCAAGCTGTAAAACCAGAAAAGCCACTCCGTGAAGAGTGGCTTTTCTGATTTGGAAGCAAATTTGATATGGAGCTAAGGGGATTCGAACCCCTGACCTCTTCAATGCGAATGAAGCGCGCTACCAACTGCGCTATAGCCCCACAGGCAGAATTATTTTAGCACAGGGCGTTCGTCAAAGTCAAGACTTATATGTGAGCCACACTTCCGTCCTACCTGTAGGGGCGCTGCTTGCTGCGCCCTCTTTGCCCTCTCTTCATTTCTTATCTTAAAAATGAGTTTAGGATAGGAAAGAGGGCGCAGCAAGCAGCGCCCCTACAATGTGTTGTGGGGCCATTTCCCCTGCCCACCTCGAAAGCGCAGCAGCTCCAATGATAAAAACATGGGGTCGAGGTTGATGACACTGCCAAGACGCTCGATGACTTTGGCGAGAGCACGTTCCTGCTGATCTTCACGCACTGCGCCCGTCGGGGGCATAAGAAGATCCATCGTGTCGGAGATGCACTGGACGGCTGCTAACACAAATTGTGCCTGTCCGTGCGGATATTTAATGAAAGGGGCAGATTTGTAGCCTTGCATCAGCCGTTCATTCAGCTTTTCCCAGGTGGGGCTAACGCTGCGCGTCGAATCTGCCGACGTTAAGTGTGCCGAGGAAGAAATGGGCTGAGCCGCCGGTTCGGCTTTGCCCGTCGGTGCGGCTTTGCCCATCACGGCATGGCCGGGGACAGCGGCGGGTGCTGGCTCAGGAATCGGAGCGAATTCTCTCGCTTTCTCCTGTTCCCAATCCGCCAGTGTTGCTCCTTCGATCAGGCGGAAGGCGAGTATTCGGCCGGTAATCTCCTTCAGAGCGTCTTCAATCGCAGTTGCGGTCTGATCGTCCTGCAGGTTGCTGGAAAGATACTGTTCCTGCGGAGGCAGAGCGGCAACGAAGTAATTGCCGTCGATCGCCAGCGGCTTGACGGCCTGCATCGCCAGCCAGACGGCGGGGGTAGGCAGCTGTTTTCGTACGATTTCAAAGACCATACCCCAGATTTCAATCGGTTCCATCGTTTTCTCCTTTGAGTCTGTGCCCAAGTGTGCTATAATAAAGGGCGTAGAATATCTTCTCGCTTTTTTTGGAGGATTGCATGATTATCCCGGAAGTCGCCCCTCAGCTCACCTGTGTGGCGGGCAACGACGGCTTCGTTTTCGAACTTTTGCTGCGTGCCGATGAAGGCAAGCCCGCGATTACGAAAATTCGTATTGGTCCCTATCTCTTTCGACCGGATTACCAGCCGAAACCCCTGTTTCTGGGCCTGACCTCCGGCGGCCCGGAGCCTGGGTTCTGGATGCATAAATCTGCCCCGCGCGGCTGGTCACGCCTGCACTGGGAAGTCGCTCTCGACGAACCCGAGGCACCGACCTATCTAGTCTCAACCGGAACGCTGATGCCTGGGACGCAGGGTATGTTTCGCTTCGTGTCGTTTTTCCCGCCCGGCGGCCTGCGGGCCGGACTGGAACTCCACCGGGGGAAGGAACACTGGGACTGCGGTGTCACCGGACCTAACTACGAGAAGTTCCTGCGCGGCGACCACGAGCACTAACACGAGCACTAAAAACGCCAAGCCCGACGAGAAACAGCCCGCAGAAGCCGATGAACCAGTCTCCCCAGCGCACGTACAGAGTGCGTGTGGTGCGTGCCTCGACTGGGGCAGCCACGACAGCGGGCCGGAATAAGCCCGCCTCCGTTAACACCCGACCGGTTGGGTCTACCACCTGGGAGACACCGGTTGCCGCGCTGCGGACCAGGTATCGATCCGTCTCCGCTGCCCGGACCGCCGCCATCGCCGAATGCTGCCGCGCGGCGGCGGTGCGTCCGAACCAGGTGTCATCGGTGGAGATCACCAGCAGGCCCGCTCCGCGTGCGACCTGTTCCCGTGTCAGCCTCGGGTAAGAGGACTCGAAACAGATCACCGTGCCGATCCTGCCGATCCCCGGCCCACCGTCGAGCAGTGGCTGCGTGCTCGCCCCCGCCTGCATATCGAACACGGTGACATGCAGCGCCTCTAAAAACGGCAGCCAGCGTCGCCCCGGCACGAACTCTCCAAAGGGAACCAGCTGCCGCTTGCGATAACTCCCCGTTACTTGCCCCCGCGTGTTTCGCAGAAACAACGAGTTGGCGTTTTTGCGAGATTTCCAGTCGTAATCTATTCCCCCGATAATCGCAGCTGTTAGGTTTTGCGTATTCAAGCTGCTCTGCAAATAGCCCGGATAGGCGGTTTCCGGCCAGACCGTCAGCATCGCACCTTGCGAGACCGCCGCCTGGGTCTGCGCGCTGAAGGTCTTCTGAACGCGCCTCTCGTACGCCGCATTCTGCGTGACATTCTGGTTGATATTTCCCTGTAGTGCCGCCGCCACAAAAGTCGGATGCAAGTGCTCGGTACGGATCGTCACACTGCCGAACAGGAGCGCCGCGGCGACAAG
Organism: Armatimonadota bacterium; assembly: GCA_025354405.1. Classification (GTDB taxonomy): domain Bacteria; phylum Armatimonadota; class Armatimonadia; order Armatimonadales; family Capsulimonadaceae; genus JANXMY01. The sequence continues at coordinate 7,293 of JANXMY010000039.1, read as the reverse complement.
CACGGAGGTCAAGATCAGAAAGGCTCCTCTCTTCTTATCTGCCCCCGCCCTCCTGATCTGGCTTACTTCGGTTATCGCCACATTTACCAGAACGATCAAAAACGCTAGGCCCCAGATGCCCGTGAGCTTCGTAATTTGCAAAATCGGCAGGGCCAAATGCTGGGTGTAAGCCAGGTCGCCCCAGCTCAGCCCCAGCGGCCCCGACTGCCGCCACCACTCGACAATTGCCCATAGCGCGGGAACGCCCAGCCGGAAGGCCCAGGGGCTTTCACGTGTGCGCAGCCACTGCGCTCCGACCGCCCAGACTCCCAGGTAAAAAGCCTGATACGCTGTGACTAAAGCCCAGCCGAGGATGCTCAGGCCGGGGCCGATAATCGGGGCCGCGAAGACCGCGACCCAGTAGGCCATAACTCCCAGGTAAAACACGCCGAGAACCAGGCCATACGCGAAGGCGGTACGCTTATTTTTCAGCGGAAGCAGCCGCAGAAACGGTACTAAACCGACCCAGGCCAGCCAGCCCCAGTCCAGATGCGGCAAGGCCCCGGCGAGCATCAATCCCGCAAATGCGGTCCAGGCGAAGGTGGTCCAGGAGCGGGCAAGAGTTGTCATTGAGCCGTCAATCCTGCTATACTACCGGAATGCAAGTCTCTCTCCCATGCCTTCTCCGCCGACTGCCCCTGCTGGCCTGTCTTCTGCTGCTTCCGACGGGCTGCGCCAAATCGCCTGACGGAGTGCCCAGTAACAGCTCCTCCGGCCCGCAAGTCTTCGTGACGATGACGGTGGCCGGAAACTTGAACCCCAATTATTACTACTTTGTGCTCTTTAACGTCAATGAAGCCAAGGGCCCAGGCACCGGCATCACCGGGCCGGTGCCTGTGGTCGCCGCGCCTTATGGCAACGGCTTCGCAGCGGGGGCATTCACCAATTATGTCGAGTACCATAACGGACAGCCGGGCGGGACGAACTTCGGCTTCTGGACCATCAGCTCCGACCTGCTGACACCGTCGTATTTAGGCTCCTCGTCTCCTTACCTGATCCAGTCGCGGGCCGGGAGCAGCACCTTCACGGTGCAGATTCCACTGGCTGCACTCGCCACTGCCAGCACGCCGACCGCCGCGATTCAGAACATCGAAGTCAACTTCATCGCGACCAATATCGTGCCGCCGCCGGGAGACACGCTGACCGCGAAATATGTCGACTCCCTGTATCCGACCAACGATCCCGGCAGCCTCAATCGGTTCATCATCATTCCGACCACGCAGTCGGGTATTTACCAGAACAGTGACCAGAATCTGGAGCCGAGTGGGGACGTTTCGCAGTATGTCAACGGCTTCCCGATCACGGTGACACCAAGTCAGCTTCCCGATGTTGGGTCGCTGGATATCACCGACTGGAGCGTGCGGGTCAGCAGCTAGGTCTTCGCACCGCATTTAACCTTCGGATTATACCTTTTTTACAATGAAACACATGGACCGCTACCTGCTGGGCGAAATGGTGCTGCCGTTTGTCGGCGGCATTTTGCTGATCGTCGTCATGCTGGTGGGAAATACGCTCTTTCCACTGATCGAACAGATCGTTCGCAACGGCATTCCGCCACTGGTCGTGGCGAAGCTGGTCGCCTTCAACCTGCCTATTCTCATTCCACTGACCCTGCCGCCCGGGGTGGCGCTGGCGTCGGCCTGGGCCGTCAACCGCCTGGCACGGGATTCGGAGATCACGGCGATCCGCATGGCGGGGGTTCCCCTTCGGCGTCTATTTCTGCCGATCTTCATCGTGGGCCTGCTGTCGAGTATTGCGTCGTTTCTGGTCGGGGACCGCGTGGTGCCGGTCGCAATGCGCGAGTTTCAGAAGACGCAGGGCCAGATGTTTGCTTATGCCCTCCAGGCGTCGCCGACGGTAGCGGCCAACAAAGTCTTTACGTTCGAAGACTATTCGTTTCATATCAGCCAGATCCAAAAAGACCCTGGCGGTAACAGCAATCGCCTGAAGCTGGTGGGCCTGACTATCTATGAAAACCCTACCGATGCCGGGGCGTATCCGACCCTGATGACGGCCAAAAGCGCGAATTACGACCGGGATGTCTGGACCCTTAACGACGCCCACATCGTAACTTTCGACGCCGATGGATTTGTGAAGGTGGAATCGTCGGCCAAAACAGTCACACTGAACCTGCAGGTGCCGCTGGCGAGTATCGCGCAGAGTGCAACCGAAACGCCCGACGAGCTGACCATGGCCCAGCTCGGGGCACAGATGACTGCCCTGGCCCGCACCGGGCAGGACAACACGGTCGTGGCGTTTAACTACTACGCCAAACTGGGCCTGCCATTTCTGTGCCTGGCCTTCGCCCTCTGCGCTCCGCCTCTGGCCCTGCGCTTCGCCCGTGCGGGGGCGTACATGGGGATTTTCCTCTCGATCATCATGGTCTGGGTGGCCTGGAACACACTGCTGCTGACCAAAATCTTAGGCATCACCGGTAAAATGCCGCCCTCGCTGGCCGCCTGGTCGCCTGCTCTGCTGTTTGCGGTGGTGGGGGTCTATTTTCTGTGGCGGGCGGAGTAGGACTTTCTTGCAAATTATGCTATAGTAACATTAGTGATACGCAAAATCTACACATTTTTTGTGTATGATACTATGTAAGTAAGGAATCGTAAGCTATGCTGGAAACACCTAAAATAACTCAGCCGAAAGTCAAACGTGAAAAAGTGCGTCTTAGCCTGGATGTCTCCCCCGAGCTGAATATGAAACTCGATGAGCTGTCACTTAAAATTCAAGGGAGTCGTAGCGACGTTCTGCGGCGTGCGCTGGTACTGATGGATGTCGCAGTTAGGGCACGCGATGAAGGCCACAAGCTTGGCGTCGTGGACAAAAACCAGCCTCTTTTGACTGAAATCGTCGGAATATGAATTTTGACTCCTCACCCTGAAGATGGAACCGCGGAACCAAACACTCTTGTCGCGGTCGAAGGCAAAGAAAATCCTTTGCCTTCGACCATCAATCTGCCGATTAGTGCTAAAAACGTGTCCTATGAGGTAAAAATTAATCTTGCCAGCCAGGAAGAACGTCTTGCCGTCATCGACGAAAAGAAGATCACGGCCGGTCAGAAAGCTGCGGAGGCGGGTTCCAAACGCATCCAAAGCTACATTATCCTTGGGGTAATGGTTTCCGTCTTTTTCCTCTGCCTTTATGTGATCTTCCTGGCTCCCATAGATGAGAGCCGAAGGCAATTTGCGGAAAAAATGGTCTTGTTCATCGTTGCTTTCCTAACAGGAAATGCAGTGCCGAAATTGTTGACCGACGGCGAAGATAAAAAGAAAGACTGAGGCAAACTAGCCGGCGGCCAGCTCTGGTCCCTGGTTGTTTTTCTGACTCGACCGCCCATACTGCTGTTTGCATTGACTGAATGTGGCGGAAAAACGGCATGGTCGGGTCACTCTTACTCGGCATGGAACGAATACGTATGGACAGTATCACGATTTTAGGTTTGCGCGTGGACCGGGTCTCTCCCGAGGAGACGCTGGCGGCGATTGATGGGTTTATCGCCGACGGCACTCCCCACCATATCGTGACGGCGGACGCGTCGATGGCCGTGCTGGCCCGGCGCGACCCGGCTTTACGGGCGATTGTGGATAAGGCGGCCCTCGTGACTCCGGACGGGGCAGGGATTTTGTGGGCCTCGCGGCTGCTCGGCATCCCGGTCCCGCATAAAGTCTCGGGCGTGGATCTGGTCGGCGAGCTGTGCCGCCTCTCGGGTGCGAAAGCGTACCGGATATTTTTTCTCGGGGCTGCGCCGGGTGTCGCGGAGGAGGCCGCCGGAAAACTTCGGGCACGGTATCCAGAAGCGCAGATCGTGGGGACACGGGACGGATATTTCAAGCCTGAGGAGGAAGCGGAGGTGCTGGCGGAAATTCAGAACGCTTCGCCGAATATCCTGCTGGTGGCCTTTGGAATCCCGCGTCAGGAAAAGTGGATCGAGGCGCACAAGGCGGCGCTCGGGGCGGCAGTACTCATCGGAATTGGCGGGTCGTTTGATGTGTTTTCGGGACGCGTCAGCCGCGCCCCGGTCTGGATGCAGCGCAGCAGCCTGGAATGGCTCTATCGGCTCAGCAAGAACCCGAGAAAAATTGGCAAAGTGATGACTTTGCCGAAATTCGCCCTGCTGGCTCTGCGCCAGAAGCTAGGGGGCGCATCCTGAGAGCGTCAGACTATCTCTTCTTCGGATGTGGGGCGGGCGCCGGGTCAGGTGTCACGACAATTGGGCCGATCACGACGGTCTTATCTCTGTCACCATCCGCATAAGCCGTATGCGGCACCAGCAGGCCACTCACCAGGGCCAGCATCAAAGCGGCCGGCAGAATGTACCGTGTTTTTCGTTTCATTTTGCAGTATCTCCTATCACTCTTCTTTAGTCGGCAGAATCGGCCGAAATGTTCCCGGTCATTCTTCAGGGATTGTCACACCCCAGCCCGCTTCGCGGATCTCCCCCAGCAAAATCTGCTCTCCGGCGCACCTGAACCCTCCCGACAGGCCGGGAACAGGACGCAGCAGGCGATGCGAATCTAAATCCAGAAAATCAAATGCCCCCGTGCCGCCTGCAATCTGCGCCGCTGCTGCGATGCCAAGGCCTGTTTCCAGCATGCAGCCGAGCATGAGTTTCGTGCCCGAGGCTCGGCAAAGGGCAATGATCTGCAGGGCGCCCGTGATTCCCGATTTCATCAGCTTGACATTGATTCCGTCCACGGCCTCTTCGCGCAGCAAATGGACTACCTCGGCGACGCTGCGGGCGGACTCATCGGCAAAGACGGGAAGCGTCGTGCGCTCTCTCACATACTTTAGCCCGGCGACGTCTTCTTTCGGGACGGGCTGTTCTAAAAGCTCGATCACAGCTCCCAAACTAACCAGGCTTTGAGCGAACCGGACGGCACTGTCCGGCGCAAAGGCCTGGTTGGCATCGATTCGCAGCCGCACGGCTGGAACTGCCTGGACAATCGCTTCAATCCGGGCCAGGTCCGCCTCCGGGCCTTGCGGGTCGCCGACCTTGATTTTGAGTGCCCGAAAGCCCTCGTGCCAGGAGCTGACCGCCAGGGCCGCGGCTTCTTCGGGAGTCACCAGCGGCACGGTCATATCCGTGGTCAGCGCGGCCGATGACCCGCCGAAATGCTGCCAGAGGGGCTGGTTCCAGTGCTGTGCCCAGGCATCGTAGAGAGCCATTTCCAGGCCCGCCCGGGCAGCCGGTGCTTCCACCAGCCGCTTATTCACCAGCCCAAGCAGCGGCCCAAGACGATTCAGGCAGTGGCCCTCAAAACCCGGCGCTATATCCTCGATTGCGGCCTGAACCGACTTGACACTTTCTCCGGTCACATATCCCACGGGAGCTGATGCCCCGTGGCCGACAATTGCGCCCTCAGTGCTGACTTCGATGCGGACGTTCCGCGCCTCCGTCGCCGTCCGCGCGGCGATGACAAACGGCGCGACCAGGGGCAGGGTCCAGGGCCGGGCCGTGACGGAGACAATACGCATGCCTCTATTTTACCGCAGTTTCGGGAAAGGGGCAAGGGCTTTCGATTGCAGTTAGCTTCTTTTCAAAAAACGGTAAAGTGAGATAGGGTGCTAGACCGCTTCTGGCCTGTGCGAATACGAGAGCGCACGCCATCTGCTATGCTGTTGCTGTTGAACTCCATTTCGATTGAGATAGCATCAAAGCAAAAGAAAATATCGGCAAGCATAGCGCTATTACCGAAAATAAAAAGACATCACAGAGTAAAGACAGTGGATGAATACCGATACCAAAAGCAAAACCGTCGCAGAGTTCTTGAAGGCACTGATTCAAACGCATGAGGCCCTCAATACATTTTCCAAAGCGACGTGGGTGAAGACGGCTGCCACCGGGTTGCTAGGTATGATGAACAGCAGCAGCACTCATTAGACCTCTTGCGTAAGTACCCTGCACTGGAAGTGCAGGGCTTTTGAGGTGCGAAGGCAGACAATCGCTTTGCAGAAGACCCGGATTTCTAATCCGGGCAGGGCAAGGCGACTTACGCAAGAGGTCTATTGACATACGCTGAGGCCCTCACGCAGCTGCCCAAGTGTGCTGGGTGGTTACTGGCAAACGCAGACATGTCGCATTGATCCCTGCCACAAAGTCTTTGACTCCCTGCGGCATAATATTGCGCTGAACCCGGTGCCACCCGCTCGGTTGCCTAGTCGTTGTTGGAATGCTTGTTTAGCGGGTGTCTGCTAGAAATCGAAGGGGGAACAGAATGGGAATGCGTTGGACGCGAGCTTTGCCTTATAAAAACCACTTCGCTTGTTTCGGATGCAGGAAGATGTTTCGGAAGCCTCCGAGTCAGGACTTGCCAGAGGCAATTCGCAAGTCGTATGTGCCAGAATGTCCCGAATGTCGCCTGCCGATGCAGAATATGGGCAAGGCTTTTACTCCACCCAGGCAGAACAAAGTAAAGCTATGGCGCGAAATTGAGTCGAAGTATTGGGAGTGGCACAGGAAAACCGAGAGGTCTTCTTAGCGCCCCTCATGGCAGATATCATCCAAAGCAAACCATGGTGTGTTCTAATCAATACGCTGGAGCGCAGGCAGTAGTGTATCCGTCAGCAATCAATGGGCAATCAGGGAAACTGTGTCTATGAAAACCATTACAGGAGAGCAAGCGCAAGCCATCCTTCCTCAGTTGCCTGAGCAAACCGCAATCTCACATGAGCCAATCCAAATCAATGGAACGACGGCAAGTGCCGTTCTTGTTTCGGAAGAAGATTGGCGCTCTATTGAGGCAACCCTCTATTTATTGTCCGTTCCGGGGATGCGTGCGTCCATTCACGAGGGGATGCGAACTCCGCTGGGGCAGTGCTCGCCGGAGCTACCCTGGTGATAGTGGAACCCGCAGAGGAAGCCGAGCCTTCCGTGTGGCAAGTTGTCTTCACTCGTCAGGCGCAAAAGGACTCGATCAATCTTGCTTCGGCAGGCTTGCGTCCTAAAGCTGAGGCTCTGCTGGCTGTCCTGCGCCTCCACCCATTTCAAACGCCGCTCCCGTACGAGAAATTCGTGGGTGATCTTGCTGGAGCATATTCGCGCCGGTTCAGCATTCGGCATCGGCTTGTTTACGAGGTAGATGAAAGCCCACGGGCAGTCAAGGTACTCAGGATGTGGACACCTTACGAGTAGTCCTGTGGCCGAAGCCTATCAAGCGTGCGACTTAACAATGCGCCGCACCCGCCGCTTGCAGTTTCCTTGTCCTGTGCATTATCTGAGCTGTGGCTGATGCCTCTCTTATCTCTCTGACC
>JANXMY010000041.1 GCA_025354405.1 Armatimonadota bacterium | reverse complement strand
CGGCGGGTTCTTCGCGGGGATCGTATTGATCTCTCTGCTCGGGGGGCGGGGCCTGGCGGTGCGGCATGAGCGGCAGGACCGCTATGTCTGACGCGAGGGCGCAGCGGCTAAATGAGATCGGGCGATTTCAATCGCCCGGCAGGTCAGTCCTTCCCCATCCGACCGATATTCGGCACTGCTCGCTTGGCGCAGCGTTGACAGAATAAGATATACACGTTATAATTTCACAAGAGCGCTGGGACACAAAGCGGTCCAGCGGCACAGTCCGGCGTACTGCAGGAAACGATTTCGCGCATTGAAGGCAGACGCATTCCTGCTGTTCTCATACTGCCTGATGACCGGGGATTTTCAGTCTTACGCTGGTCAAGCGAAGTGAATGTCAAAATATGACTCTGGATTTACAGATGGCATTGCCAGACGGCTTGGTGCGGAGGATTGAAGAGGTCGCGGCGATGCGCGGACTGCTCCTCGGGGACTGCCTGACCCTGCTTATGGGCGTATTTTCCAGCCCAGAGCTGCGCCTTTCGGAAGATCGAGTCACGCGCGATCTCTCCGATGAGTTGATGCTGCATTTCCAGCGGAACGCCGCCCGGCTGGAGCGTGCCAGTGGGAAGACCCTGGACTTACTGCCGGACCTTTCGCTCCCGAATCCGGCGCCGGAAGAGATACACGCAGAGCTTTCACAGTGGCGGAATCCGCAGTCTCTGGATGAGCTAAAGCCCCGTGTTCCCCCGCCCCCGGGCATGACCGCCATGCAGTTTATCCGGGGCCAGTGGCCGGGTGACGAGACGGAAGAAGAGCTTCTTGCCTCCCTCGAAGAAATGGGATAGCAAATGCTTTTTCTGCTGGACACAAATATTCTGCTGGCATTTATTCGGCTTGGCTTGCTTGGGCTGTATTTGGATGCGACTTATCGCCTGTACTCTCTTCAGCCTCTGCCGCTTGTCAGCATCGTCACTGAGGCCGAGCTGCGCGCATTGGCACTTAAACATAATTGGGGGCCAGCAAAAATGGCCGCCTTACAGCGTCTGTTAAACCCTTTGCAGATCGTTCCACTGCCGTTCCGCAATATCGTTGAGGCTTATGCCACGATTGATGTTTTCTGCGAGCGTCACGGGTATGCCCTGGGGAAAAATGACATTTGGATCGCGGCGACTGCGAATGTCACCGGCGCGACGCTGCTGACGACCGATCATGATTTTGAACCGCTGCACGGGCGATATTTACAGTGCGAATGGGTCAACCCAGCCAGCCGAATTTAGGCGTGAGCACACCGAAATCTCCGAGAACCTTCCTTTGACCAATAAAAACCTCTTTCTCTGCGTTCTCATTGCCCTGGGCCTCGTCGGCGGGCTGGTCTCGCTGCGCCACCGCTGGAAGGCGGAGGTCAACAACCGGCGTGTCGAGCTGGTAGTGGACTATGGCGATGCCC
>JANXMY010000018.1 GCA_025354405.1 Armatimonadota bacterium | reverse complement strand
GACGAAGAACTGAGCCGCATCGAAAGTTTCCTGCTCGCACGTCACAAGCCCGATACTGCCTCTGCGCCACTCACCACGGCAGTCGAGATCCCCAAAGCAAAACCCATGCTAACTCGCTGCTAAAATCGCTTCGGCTTCGGACAGGAAGGCGCTGACGCAGGTGGGGTCCCATTGCGTTCCAGCCCCCTCCCGGAGGATTTCCAGTGCTTTTTCGCGGGGCATTCCTTTGCGATAAGGCCGGTCCATCGTCATGGCGGAGAAGGCGTCGGCAACGGCCATCAAACGTGCGATCAGTGGTGTTTCGTCGCCCATCAGTCCGAACGGATAACCATTGCCGTCCCAGCGTTCGTGATGGTGGCGGATCGCGTCCAGCGTCTTCTCAAAACCCGCCACAGCTCCCACCATAATCGCTCCCATAAGGGGATGCTGCTTGACTGCCTCGAACTCTTCGTCCGTCAGCTTGCCGGGCTTCCTGAGGATGGCATCGGGGACACCGATTTTACCCACGTCGTGCAGGAGCGCAGCTACTTGAACCGTGTGCAGGAAATCTTCGTCCAGGTCCAGGGCGCGCGCGAGTCGAAGACTATAACGAAGAACGTCCTCGGAATGCCGGCGGGTGTAACGGTCCTTCGTATCCACCGCAGTCACGAGGGCATTCAGCATGCCGAAGCCGGAAATGCTGTGAAAAAGCTGCTCGCAAAGCCGGTCCGCGACGTTTTCGCCGTCCCCGCCGGATTTCGACCGGCGCAGTCGAGTGTCTGCGATCTCCAGCACCTCCAGACGGGTGGGGGCCTCGTCCGGGAATACCGCGATTCCCACAGAAAGGCCGAGCGGCAGCGCGACCGGCGACCCTTCGGGACGGAACGTGAGGTTTTGGAGACGTGCCAGCAAGTCCTGCCGGAGTTGCTTGGCGTTCGCCCCGGTTTCGGGCAGCAGCAGGGCGAACTCGTCTCCGCCGAAACGCGCAGGCGTATCGTAGGACCGGCAGCAGGAGCGCAGCGCTTCGGCGATCTGTCGCAGGACATCATCGCCGGCCAAATGTCCATAAGCTTCGTTGAAGAATTTGAAATTATCCAGGTCAAGAACGGCGATGGCCAAGGAGCTGCCGGTGCGCTGGGCGCGGTCTGCCTCTTCGTTGAATCTCCGGTGAAAGGCGCGATGGTTCAGCAGGCCCGTCAGGGGGTCAAGGTCCGCCCGTTCCAGCGCTTCGGCCAGCTGATGCTCTTGTTCCGCCTCCAACTGCTTCCTGTCCGTGATGTCCTGAAGCATGCCCTCGTAAAACAGCAGAGAGCCGAGTGAGTCCCGCACGCACCACGCACTTTCGGAGATCCAGACGACGCGGCCGTCGCGGCAATACGCTTGATACTCGAAACCGGTCACACCGTCTTCGTCCTGCATGTGCTGCACGAATCTCTCGCGTCGCTGCGGGTCCATATAGTTTCCGGACGTCGAGTCGAGAAATTGATGCAGCTGTTCAAGCGTCGCGCAGCCGAAGATCTGGGCCAGCGCAGGATTGGCGACGGTCAGCCTGCCTTCCGGCGTCGCGCGGTAGATCCCCTCGACGGCGTTCTCGAAGATGCTCTGTAAGCGCTCCTGGGCCAAATGCAGCTCCTGGACCTGCTGTTCCAGCGCCAGCCGCACTTCGCCCAGGCCCTCCCTTGCCCCGTCCAGACCGACCGCGGCTCGCGCGATCTGCACTTGCATCAGATTGAAACTTGCGGCCATTGCCCCCACTTCATCCTGGGAGTGCGTGATGATCGGGACCATGTCCACACGGGCGTGGGCGCCGCTGATGTCGCCGCGGCCGAGCGCTTCCATGGCCCGGCCAAAGTCCGCCAGTGTCCCCGTTGCGAGCCGGTTCGCCGCACGGGCGACTTCGTCGGCCGCATAGGCCACCATCCCCGGCAATACGAGGCCGACGGTGATGGTCAGCAGAGCAACGGCGACGAAAATATCTTCCAGTGCGGCGGTCCAGCCCGGGTGCCCGTGTCTGATGGAGCGAATCGCCAGGAAATACCCCGCCGAATCCAGTGAAAGGACCACCACCATGGCCCCGGTCAGCTTCGTGTGCAGGGACCAGAAGGGCCGCTGCTCCCCACTGCGCCGCCGATCACTCCAGCGCCGCAGCGCGTAAAGGACCGAACCGGAATAGGCAAGCGTCAGCCCGGCAAGCACCGTGGGCAGGCCGAACTGCTCGAATCCGAGGACGGTCGCCACAAGCCACACGAAGGACGCGACCAGGCCTAGCTCGACCGTTCCGCGCGGGGCACGCCAGGGCCGGGGCAGGTCCGGGGCGTCCCGCCGCAGCAGCCAGACAGCAATGCTGGCTAGGCAAATGCTGATGAGATACGTCAGGTTCGCGGCCGCTATTAGCCAGATCGGATCGCCCGCCAGCAGGAAGACAATCGCCATAGACGCCGTCAGGATGGTCGCCACCCAGGGCACGTCAAGGCGCGATCGCCGTCCAAAAATGCGCGGCAGGAGACCATCCTCGGAGAGCTGCGCCAGTGTTCGGGCCGCTCCGGCCAGAGGCTGGATCGTGCCGTGAAACATGTTCAGCATCATGAACCAGACCGCCGCCGCTTTCGCCCCGCTCCCCAGGAGAGGCGCGAAGGTCGGCCCCAGAGTCTGCGCCAGGTCTCCTGCTAACGGCTGCAGGCCGAGTGTTCCGAGCCAGACCACGGGAAGAACGACGAAATAGACTGTCGCCATGGCCCCCGAGGCAAACATGGCGCGCGGGACATTGCGGTTCGGGTTGACGGTCTCCCCGACATGGCAGGCGGCGGCCTCGAATGCCGGCGCGGCGAAACCGACAAGGTACAGTCCGGCCATGAAGCTGGTCAGGCTGCCGAAGAGACCGGGAAAGGGCGTGGTCAGATGGAAGGTGCTTGCCTGATGCCAGTCCACGTGGCCTGTCATAACAGGAACGATGCCTGAAAGAAACGCTAAAAGGGCTGAGCCGGCGGCAATGGGCAGGGTCATTCGTGTGACCCACTTGATGCCACAGAGATTTACGCTCATGAACAGCAGGACCAGAGCGCTAGCAAGACCAGGGATGGAGGTGTGCGGCAGGTACCACTGATGGATTGCGGCAGCCGATAACAGTGCCGTCAGCCCACAGGTGGGAACCCAGCCCCACCAATAGCACGTCCCGGCGAGGTTCGCCAGGACCGGGCTGTAAGGCCGGAAAGCCTCTGCACAGGTGGCGGCGATCCCGCCAACCCGGTTGGGCCACATCAAGACCAGCTCTGTCCATCCCGGTGCAGCCATCCATCCGAGGGCCAAGCCCAGCATCAGAAGCGGGATGGCCGCGCTTCCCTGTCCGTGAGTGCTGCCTTGCCCGACGATCAGCGCGCCGATCAGGAACAGGCTCTGGTTGCTGCCGCCCAAAGCCAGGGCCATCGTTCCAAACCAGCCTAGCGTGCGTGGATGTTTTGCGGTAGCAGGTTCTCTTGTGTCCGGAAACTTGTTTTTCTGAAGGTTGTCTACATCACTCATAGTTCTAAGTGTTCATCACTTTTGGCGAAGTGTTGGTAAAGTATCGGCACTTTCACCAGACCTCTTCAGTGACGGAGTTTCTTTATTTTTAAGCAACCCAGGGATAAATCCTCTGGGCTTCTCGGTCGCGGAGGGGCGATTGAGGCGTGTCTGGATCGGCAATCGCATTGGCATCGGTATCAGCGGCTTCGCGTCGGGGTGCTGCGCCGCTGCGGACGCCGACGGGAGTGCGGCGAGCGCAAGTAGGGCGAACGCGCGCGGAGAGATTTTCATGAATATACCTCATTGCGTCCAGATCCTTGTGAAACGCCAGCCAGAGCGCCGTGCAGCCGCCCACCGAATCGCCGCACAGGGCGACCCACTGCTTATCAAGATGCCACGCCTTAGACTTGCTCCGGACAAACTGCAAAGCTCGCGCGCAATCGAGCATCGGACCGTTAACGGGCGGGCTGAGGCCGTCGGCCGTGGCTTCGTCGAGAAGACGATATTCCACCGACACCACCGAGATCCCGTGATTAAGCATTTCCTGCACAAAGCCGGGCACCGCCATGGATGTGAAACAGCCAGGGCGTCGGATGGTCTGATTTCGCCTGCCAAGAAGCCAACACCTGCTTGGGAGATCGATCATAGGCCACCTCGCCAAAAGTCGACGGCGGCACTTCGAAACTCGATGTCGGCGAACTCGTTTTGCCGGAGCCACTCTTCCAAGGAAAGAGCACCCCACTCGTTGAGGGTGCGTCCGGCTCGGCGGGCCGCTGTTCGCAGGCGCTCGGCGGTAGCATCGGGGATACGTAGGCAGATAACTTGAGGCATGGAACGCTCCTTTAACTTGGCTAATCACAGATACCCGAGAAATATATAGTACGAGAAATATACAGCACCGGAAATATAAACAAAGTATACTTTTGGCTGGATTCCAGAAAATTCACATTGCGTCTTTTAAACGATCGTTAATGAGACCAGCGCCTCGCCCCAAACAAAACCCACACCCCACCTCCCCCATATTGTCTCAATTCTGCGTTCAACAATCAAAGCCTCATCCCCTGTGCTATAATTGAGTAAAGAGACAAAACAGACTGATATTAAAGAAAGAAGGCGAAAAGAATGCTTGTCGGATACGCCCGGGTCTCCACCCAGGACCAGAAATTGGAGCTCCAGCGCGATGCTCTTACCAAGGCCGGATGCGAAAAAATGTTTGAAGACAAAGCCAGCGGTGTCAAGGCGACGCGTCCGGGCCTGAGCGAAGCCATCGCCTTCATGCGCCCCGGCGACACGCTCGTCATCTGGAAGCTCTCCCGGCTGGGCCGAAGCCTCAAGCAGCTCATCGAGGCCGTGCAGATGCTCCAGGACAAAGGCATCGAGCTGCGCAGCCTGCATGAGAGCATCGACACCAACACCGCCACCGGCAAGCTGCTCTTTCACATCGTGGCCGCCTTTGCCCAGTTCGAGCGCGACAACATGATCGAGAATACGAAAGCGGGATTGGAAGCAGCGCGGGCGCGAGGGAAGAAGGGCGGGCGGAAGCCGGCGATGGATGCCAAGAAGCTGGCCCTGGCGCGGACGCTGCGGGCAGACCCCACCCTGCCGATCGGCGACATCTGCAAAACGCTGGGGGTCAGCAAGGCCACCTTCTACCGCTATACGGGGTCGCTTCAGAGAACGGACAAATCGTACGTCGAGCCTTCGGATCTGTAATTTTACATACCTGTGCAGCGTTTAGGCAAATCTGTTTCTGTTGGCAATTTCCTGTTAGCGATTTGAGTGGTTGCTGAACTGGAGCATTGTCTATATACGGAACATCTGCCTCATCTCACAAAGGATAGATGTAGAAAAAACAACGTCCACAATATACCTTGG
>JANXMY010000008.1 GCA_025354405.1 Armatimonadota bacterium | reverse complement strand
ATGCTTCTGCGGCAGGGCTAATCTCCATTATCTATTATCTTATTCCGAGGCTACGGCGGCGCACCTGCCCATGCCCAGCCGCCTAACGGCAAAGCTCACCTGCGACACGCGCAAGCACAGCTAAACGATGACGCACAGGAAGCCGGGCGGGTGGCGTCGGGTGCAGCGCATTGTTAGGTTGCTGGTTGACCTGGCGATGCCAAAGGCTTTACATGATATAAGTAAGCATAAACCAAACAGCAATCAGGCAACCTATAAAAACATTACGTCTTTCATCAAGCACGGCTTCCGATGTCCCACGCCAAGCCCCGATTAGCCAAGAAACAAGCGAGACTGCGCCTATGCCGATGATCGCAAGAGGCATGATCCCTTCACGATACAAAAACACATCCAGCATGGCTTGACTTGGATGAATATTCAGAATAGTGCAGAAAGAAAGATAAAAGAGAGGCCATGCACCTCCAAGAGCCGTCCCTATTAAGATGGCAACATTGATTGCTAACTGATTGCGACGAGTAATCGTTCTTTTCTGAATGTTTTCTTGTCGCATCAGTCAAGCCTTTCGCCCAGCAGCCTAACGCCAAAGCTCACCCGCGACAGCGGCAGACACGACACCCGAACTTCGCCACGATAACCGCGCCGCTGGCGTCGGGTGCAGCGCATTGTTAGACCGAACGCCCTGCGTGAAACAGCCGACAGCCGCCAAGCCTCCTGCTGAAAGAAAGCCCCAAAGCCTGCGACTACTTGACCGGATAAAAGAGCCTGCGTGAAGCAGAGGGCAAAACCCCGTCCGAAAACCGAGAAGGTGCGGTCAAATGCCAGCAGCCTTTTGCCGCGTGCGGTCTAACGACCTAGCTCACCTGCGACTGCGGCACTCACCTGACCGCCGACAACGAACGCGACAATCGCGCCGCTGGCGTCGGGTGCAGCGCCTTGTTAGACCGCAACTAAGTTTGTCTCGGAGACGGCGGCCATATTCCTGGTATTGCCAATGGCTCTTGAAGTAATGCATCATTGCAGCGCAAAAGCGCGGCCCGGCGGTTCCATGCAAAGACATAGGGCCACCATAACGGTGGGAACATGATTACACCCAACATTTCCCGCCAGAAAAAACGTCGATTTATCCACCAGAATTGCTTCATATTCAACGACCATGATGGGATATAATGCCAATATGTGTGGAACCAGTACACGTCATACGCTAATATAGTTGCGCTAATCCCGCCAACAATAAATAGTGAACTCAAAACCCAAACAAGGGCGAACCTACCCCACCCAATGTTGATGTTTTTAGGCGGACGCAAGAACTCCAATGGCCCCCAATGCCAATCGTTCTGGATATTGAAGAATGCGATTAGCCAGTTCATATTTGCCCCCGGCGACACTATCAGCCCCACTTTGCGGTCTAACAAGTATTTTACCGCGTTTCACCGCAGACCGTTTGCGGTATAGCACACGAAATCGGCGGCAATTACCGCAAGGAAGCGGTATAACACACGACAGGCGGAGTTTTACCGCACGGAGGCATGATGGCCGCCGTCTCTCTGTTATTTTGTTATCATACCACAATTCTGCCACGGAGGGAATGATGGGAATTACGGCATTTCTCGAAGAAGCGCGGAACGCCATTCGCGTACGCCATTTTAGTCTGAGAACCGAAGAAGTCTACTTGCATCGGATCAAAGAGTTTATTTACTACCACGACAAGCGTAATCCCGCCACCTTTGGCGCACTGGAAGTCCAACAGTATTTGACTTACCTCGCTGTCGAGAAGAATGTCGCCGCTTCTACGCAAAACGTCGCGCGCAGTGCCGTCCTTTTTTTGTACCGTGATGTGCTGCGTATTCCCCTCGAACCGCTCAGCGGCATCGCACCCGCCAGACGCCCCGAGCGTCTTCCCGTCGTTTTTACCCCGCAGGAAGTCAAGCTGCTCCTGGCGCATCTGAGCGGGACCCACCTGCTGATGGCGTCGCTACTCTATGGCTCCGGCCTTCGCCTTATGGAGTGTCTGCGCCTTCGAGTCAAGGACGTAGACTTAGCGCTGCACCAAATCACCATCCGGGACGGCAAAGGGGCCAAAGATCGGGTCACGATGCTCCCCCGCAGCCTGGACAACAGTCTCCGGGCACAACTCGCCGTCGCCTATGAAGGGTACCAGAAAGCCCTCGCGGAACGCTGTGCCGACGTTTTCCTCCCGGACGCCCTCAGCCGTAAGTATCCGAACGCCGCGCAGGAGTGGGCCTGGCAGTGGGTCTTTCCGGCGGGATGCCTGTCCAGCGACCCGCGCACCGGACAGGTACGCCGCCACCACGCCTCCGAAGATTCGCTGCAGCGCGCAGTCAAAACCGCCATCCTGAATTCCGACATCGCCAAACACGGAAGCTGCCACACGCTTCGGCACTCCTTTGCCACCCACCTAATTGAAGGCGGCTACGACATTCGGACGGTACAGGAATTGCTCGGCCATGCCGATGTCCGCACGACCATGATCTACACCCATGTCCTCAACCGGGGCGGCAAAGGGGTTCGGAGTCCGCTGGACGAG
>JANXMY010000220.1 GCA_025354405.1 Armatimonadota bacterium | reverse complement strand
CTGATCAATGCGTTCCAGCCTATACCCACCGTCGGGCCTTACGGAGAGGTACTGTTTACCGGTCTGGAGGATAATTACACGCTGGAGATGAAGGATCTCGCCCTCGCGCGGGCGGGGCAGATTCTGGACGAGATGAAAGTGCCGTATCATGGCCGTCAGGAGATGGGTGACCCGGCTGCCGAGATCGTCCGCGTAGCTGAGGCAGAGGGCTGTGACCTGATCGTTGTCGGCAGCCGGGGGCAGGGTGCATTGAAATCATTACTCCTGGGCAGCGTCTCAGACCATATCGTACACCACGCCCACTGCCCCGTTCTGGTCATTCGCTGAAGGAGATTCCAATGAGTGTTGATCTGAGCACCACCTACCTAGGCCTTGCGCTCAAAAACCCGCTGGTGGCTTCCGCCTCGCCCCTGTCACGCACCGTAGAAGGCATTCGCCGGCTGGAAGAGGCCGGGGCGTCGGCCATCGTTCTGCACTCGCTTTTCGCGGAGCAGATACTGATGGCGGATTATCCTCACAACTTGGGAGTCGGCAGCGCCGAGCCTGCCCCGCGCTATTTCCCGCGCTGGGATCGGGACCCGATCGGGCCGGACGGCTATTTAGATGAGATCCGCCTGGCCAAAAGGTCAGTCGATATTCCCATCATCGCCAGCCTCAACGGCACTTCGCCCGGCGAATGGGTGCAGTATGCCCGTTACGTGGAAGAGGCCGGGGCGGATGCCCTGGAGCTGAACCTCTACTCCATCCCCACCGACATCCACCTCACCGGCGAGGCGGTGGAGCAGAGGCATTTCGATTTCGTGCGGGAGATTCGTGGCCTGATCCAAATTCCACTGGCTGTCAAAATCGCCCCCTTTTATAGCTCTCTGCCGAACATGGCCCACCGCCTTGTCGAAGCGGGGGCGGATAGCCTCGTGCTGTTCAACCGCTTTTACCAGCCCGATCTGGACCTCGAAACTCTGCGTCCGGTCATGGGCCCGGTTCTCAGCAATTCCGGCGATCTGCGCCTGCCGCTGCGCTGGATCGCGCTGCTTTACGGCACACTCACCACCGACTTCGCGCTGACAGGCGGCATTCACACCTACCGGGACGTGCTTAAGGCACTGTTTGTCGGGGCCAATGTCACCATGCTCGCCTCCGAGCTGCTGGAAAACGGGCCGGACCGAATCGGCGAGCTGCTGCGGGAGATAAGCCGGTGGATGGAGCAGCACGGCCCGGAGAGCGTCGCACGTATGCGCGGACAGGCCCGGCAGTTTTCGGCAGCGGACCCAGCAGCATTCGAGCGAGCCAGTTACACCAAAGCCATTCTGTCTCTGGACCCGGCAAAAACTCTCTCTCATCGAGGAATGTGAGCTGCGATGAGCCTGTCTCCCGATGCACGGTATGTGACGTGTGATGGTGCGAACTGCCAAGCGCGGGCCGATGTCCCGATCGCCCTGCGGCCGATACTCGGTCACCCCAAAACGACGGAGCGGGTTGACGGCTGGCTCTTTGCAGCGCGAGGGGCGGAGCGGCGTCACTACTGCCCGCGCTGCCTCCCGCTTCACCTGACGAGTTTATACGCGTTTCTCCGCCGGGAAGCGTGAAAGGAAATCTTTATGTCTGATGCAGTCCTTGCGGGACGCGCCCAGTTTGCCTTTACAA
>JANXMY010000208.1 GCA_025354405.1 Armatimonadota bacterium | reverse complement strand
TCCGAGATCGCCAGATTACCGACGGCCAGATCCGAGTGGCCGGTCAAATCTTTTGCCTTGCCGCCGGATGCCGGCAGGACAAAGACACGCTCGTTGTTCGTGCCCCACTGGTCTAGCCCGTCCGGATTGCCGATATATGCGAATTGGCTGCCATCTGGCGACCAGGTTAATCCGCTTTTACTGCCAACCGGGGCCGGAACTTGCGCCAGATCGCCGCCGCTCTTCGCAACAGTCCAAATCTGCGTGTCCTCTTCGGGAAGCGCATCGCCGTCAGGCCGCCGGTCGGAGAGAAACGCGAGCTTGCTGCCGTTTGGCGACCAGGTGACGCTGCCGCAGTGGAAGTCACCATCGGTCAGAATCTCTGTCTCGCCGCTCGTTACATTCACGGCTGCCGCCTGCCAATACGAGCCGTCGAAGTAGCCGAAGCCGTCCAGACGATAAAAGAGATGCGTGTGAACGCGGGGTGGGGAAGACAGTCCTTTTTCCTTGCGCTCTTCAGCGGCCTTCTTGGTGTAGTCAACCGGGGTCGCCCGAAAAATGAGCGCGATTCGATCTCCGTCCGGTGACCACTTCAGCTCTCCGATACTTCCTGGCTCTAGCGTGGTCAGCGGGGCTGCTTCGCCGCCGTCCGCCGCGATAAGAAAGACCTGAGACACTTCCTCTAGCCGGTCGGATACAAAAGCGATTTGCGTTCCATCCGGCGACCAGCGTGGTTCCGAGTCGTTCCATTTCCCACCCGTAAAGCGTCGTGGCGGGCGGCTGCCGCCGCTGGGGACAAGCCAGATTTCGCTGCGATACTTGTTCTTTTCGCGGTCGGTCCCGGTGCGTACGAAGGCAACTTGCGTTCCGTCCGGAGAGATCTGTGTGTCGCTGACCGTTTGCAGCGTCAGCAGGTCATCGGCTGTGATGGGGCGTTTGGTCGCAGTCATTGCGTCTCCTGGTGCTTGGCTTGTATTGAAGAATAAATCTCATCAAGAGTCAAATGATCGAGCCACTGACGGCGCTCGGCAGTGTAGTCGCCATGGCCTGTCTCGAACATCTGTAAGAAACACGTCATGCCGCTGTCGCCAAGCTCTTGCTTCAATGCTTCCAATCCGCGATTTCGGATCTGTTCAGCCGTCATCTTTTCGTTGAGCATCTTACGTCTCCAAAAGGCTTTGATGTAAACCGCGTACACCGGCCTTGAAAGGCCGGGCTATTCGGAGAAAGGCTCTCAGGGCAGGGCTAGCACCTCTTTAAGTGCCGTTATAAACCGCTCGTTTTGCTCCATCGTGCCAGTTGTGACGCGGATATGGTTTGGCAGTCCCATGCCATAGGCGGCGCGGACGATGACACCTTTGTGCTGCAGGGCCTCAAAGACTTCTCGGCTGTCCCGACCCACATCGACCAGCACAAAGTTGCCTTCGCTGGGGACATATTCCAGGCCCATCTTCTCGAACTCGGAGTTGAAGTAATTCCGTCCCTGTGTGTTTAGCGCCACGGTCCGGGCGACGTGGTCGGTGTCGGCAATCGCGGCGGCGGCGGCGGCCTGGGCGGGCAGGTTGACGTTGAAGGGGGAGCGGACGCGGTTCAGAACTTCCGCGATCTCGGGCCGGGTCATACCGTAGCCGACCCGCAGGCCCGCGAGGCCAAAGGCTTTGGAGAATGTATGAAGGACCATGATGTTACGGCCCTCTAAGATGTAAGGACGCAGATCGGGCTTTTCGGGGTCGGAAACGTAATCATCGTAGGCTTCGTCGAGAACGACCAGGACGTGGGCGGGAATACGACTGAGAAACTTATCGACTTCTACACGCCTGACGAGTGTCCCGGTGGGGTTATTCGGGTTTGCAATGAAGATGATACGCGTTTTATCAGTCACAGCATCCGCCATGGCATCCAGATCGTGCGTGTAGTTTTTAAGCGGTATCTTAATGGCGACCGCGTTCATCTGGAGGGCATAGAGGCTGTACATGGTGAACGACGGATCACCCTGAATAATCTCGTCACCCGGCTGAAGAAAAGTTTGGGCCAGCAGGTGCAGGACTTCATCGCTGCCGTTGCCAAAGACCAGTGTCTCCTCGGGCATCTGCATCGCCTCGGAGACGGCGCGGCGCAGGGCCGGAGCACTCCCTTCGGGATACAGTGCAATCCCAGATGCGGCCTGGAGCAGTGCAGTCAGTGCATGGGGGGACGGCCCCAGCGGATTTTCGTTAGAAGCAAGCTTGATGACATCCGTCAGGCCCAGCTCACGCTGCACCTCCTCGATCGGCTTTCCCGGCACATAAGGGCGCAGGCGGGCAATGTGATCGGCGATTGTCATGGGTGGTATTTGTGTCTCGAACATCGGCTATTTCCTCTTGCGATTAGTGTAGCACAAAACTTAATGAAAACTTAACAAAGATTTTATATAAAACTATTGACGTTTGCGTTGTGGGGGTGTATAATATGACTGTCGCAATCGTTGCGACCTCAAACAGTAACAAATATTACTTTTCGCTGTCGAAGAGACTTAACCCGCGACGTGTCAGTGGCGTGCGCGCGACGTTCCTCTGAGCCAAGAACCAACCAAGACTACAGGAGACCGCCCAATGCATCGCAAATGGAATAAAGACGCCATTGCCCTTGAAATTCTCAGCATGTACGAATCCGGTGAGAATCTGAATTATTCCAGTGTCGCCGGCAGCAACCTTTCACTTCTTCGTGCAGCCACCCGGTACTTTGGTACGTGGGAAACCGCCGTCAACTATGCCGGACTTGACTATGACAGCATTCGCCGCTACAAGTCCTGGACCCGCGACCGGATTGTGGCGCGAATCAAAGAGCTGCACGCACAGGATGTCGACCTGTCCTGGCGCAATGTCTGCCTGAACGTCGATCCGCAGCTTGCCGCCGCCGCCACGAAAAAGAGTCACTTCGGCTCCTGGCGTGAGGCACTCGAGGCATCGGGATTGAACTACGACGAGATCCGCCGCTACCGCGAGTGGGATGACGAACGTATTCTGACGATGGTGCGCGAGTTCCATACCAATGGGGTTGAGCTGAATGCGAAGACCATGGAGCAGGAAGACATCACGCTGATCACCGCCGCTCGCCGCCGCTTTGATTCCTGGCACAAGGCACTCACTGCCGCTGGCCTGGACTACACCGAGATAGTTCATCGCGCCCCCTTCAAGCGTGGCCTCGGACGCGGTCAGAACAAGCGTGTTGCTGTCGCCAAGTAGGAAGACGAACAGTAATAAAAGTATAAACGCCCGGCCTTCTCATTCTGAGAGGGGCGGGCGTTTATACTTTTTGAACTCTTACGATCAGGGACTGGTCTTCGAGCGGGAATACTGCACATAACGTCCATCATTCCCGCGCAAAAACATAGTGGCTTCATCGCTTCCCTTGCTGAAGGCCAACTTTTCCGGTGGTGCCGCATCCGCATACAAAACAAGCTGCTTCTGAATCAAGACCCAAAGGAACGAGCCTTTAGCTTGTTTCCCGCCGCTGCTGCCCCGGTAGCCGGTACCGTTTTCATTGAAGACGTAGTAGTCCGTCGATGGATTCTGCCAGCGCCCGACTAGCCAGGCGATGTTCGGATTCGAGTCCGTCGTGCCTGCTGAGCTCACGCTTCCGCCGGAAAGCACCAGCGGGCTGCCATGGGGTACCGGCGGAGCGACCACCGGCATGGTAGTATCCGGAACAGTGAGGGCTGGAGTCGCCGGGGCGGTATCCGCACTCTGATTCAGGCTGTTGGCAAAGAACACGGCTCCCAGCACGAAGAGCAGCACGATTGGAATAGCGATCAGCAGTGCTTTTGGCAGGCTAAACCGGGATACCGGGGCCGGTGGGGCGGTATAGGCTGGAGGAAGATATCCCGGTGCTGACTGATATGACGGAGGGGCCTGATAAGCAGGCATCTCCGAAGGCTGGAACTGCGGAGGTGGAGCGAATACTTCTTCCAACACTGGCGGTTCAGGGGATCGAGTTTCGTGTGCGGACTTGTCAGCCAGACTGACCGTCTCGGGTATGGCCTCTTCATGAAGGTCTGACTCCGGAGCGATAGTTTCGGTAGGGATAAGTGCGTCTTCCGGAACTGGGCTATCGAATTCAGCGCCGCAGTGATGGCACGCTGTGTGTCCCGCCGCCTGCGGGACATGACAATTTGGACATTCGTAAATCATCGTTTTGTTTCTCCCGCCTGAGCAGTTCAGGGTGCGCTCGTTCCGTTCCAATATTGCTCGTTGCTTCGCAGTGCGATCGCGAGGGTAGCTGAACAGGGGGCGCCCTGGTTGTTATTCGTCAAATCCCACATATCCACTTCGCGACATGTCTGTGTAGGCCGCAGGGAGCTGACATGACCGTCGGCAAATAGCCAATTACTGCGGCCGAGGTGCCCGGCAAACAAGTCGGTGTGCGAATCTGTCTCCTGGAAATCGCACAGCCCTCCCCCGCAGCTTGGGTTATTGATCGGGTCATTCGGAGGATTGTTGAGTTTCCAACCGCCTCCATCGCTCTCGCCGATTATGAAGATCTGGGAGGGATTCGCGATAGCGTTCAAGATTACTGGAGCAAAGACCGTTTCGTTGGCCCCGTAGGAAACGTTGATCGCATCTTCCGAGGCTGCCAGTATCGAATTGTAAGGATTGGACGGGCAGCGGTAGATCCCTGTGCTGCTGGTATAAGTCTCGCAGAGCTGGCGCCAGGTCGTCGTTCCATAGCTGAGCAGCGGCAGGGCTTCATCGTTGTCCTGTGTATACTGCATGATACCCAGGCCAATTTGTTTGAGATTCGACTGGCAGGTGGTTCGCCTTGCATTTTCGCGGATCTTCGCAAAAACGGGAAACAAAACGGCGGCCAGAAGCGCGATGATCGCGATGACCACGAGCAGCTCGATCAGGGTAAACCCAAGCTGCTGCTTTCTGTCTTTCATAAACTGTTTATACCTGAGCGTCACTGATTTCTAGCCCCTTGAAACGTCTGCTAGCTTGTTCTGCAAGCAGGCGGCTTTTTCCTTCTCAAACAATTTCCTCCCGGCGGGTCACTGCCAAAAAGAGTGTCTGCGTGGTCAGCTCCGTCACCTTCGCCCGATCTGAGAGAGAGTGCCCGGCGACCCAGATCAAGCCGTTCTTGTCACCGACAATCGGGACGCTGCCGCGCTGCGTCCGTGGCACTTTGGCATTCGCGAAGATATCAGAGAGTTTCTTGTGGTGTCCCCCCAGCCCGAGCGGTGCGATCTTGTCTCCATGCTGCCAGGTGCGAACGTAGAGGGTCTGCCGGTCAACCCGCTCTGCATCGACACGGGCCGTGTACTCCCCGGACTGGGGGACAGGTGCCGCCGCTAGCTGCCAGGGCGTTTGCAGAACGATCTCGGGCACGGTCTCACGCGTTAAGACTACACTTTCTGAGGTGAACAAAATGTGGCAGGCGGGCCTGGGAAACAACCCTTGAATGGCGAAGTCACTTTTTACTTCCGCTCTCTCAGAAACGAGGCGGCATAGCGTTTCAATCGAGTGGTAGGTAATTCCCTGCGTTTTCTCGCGGACTTGAGAGACCGCCGCCCGCAGGACATGGCGCAGGAGGGCAGGGTGCAAAGAAATTAGCGCAGCCGTATTGAGGCTTAACTTGCCAAGCTGGGAAGAACGTGTGGTGTCCAAAAGCGCGCGCTCTGCCTGCAGGTGCAGATAGTCGGCATCACGTCGGGCGATTTCGGAGAGGCGTACCAAAGCGCTGCTGACTGCCGGGTTATACTCCCGGGCAAGCTGCGGCAGCAGCTCGAGTCGAACCCGGTTGCGGGTGTAGTGATCGGTCTGAAAGTTGGAAGGGTCTCGGCGCGGCTCCAGTCCATGCCGAAGGCAGTAGGCCTCAATTTCGCTGCGCGAAGTATCCAGCAGCGGGCGAATATAGAGCCCGCGCGTCACAGGGATGCCGCGCAGGCCGTCGAGTCCCGTCCCGCGCAGGATATTCAGCAGCACGGTCTCGGCCTGATCGTCCTGGTTATGGGCCGTGGCGATCCAATGGGAAGCGACCTTCGCGGCGGTCGAATCAAGAAAGTCATAGCGCACCAGGCGGGCGGCTTCCTGGATGCTGCACTGGTGGGATTTTGCGATTGCCGCCGTGTCGGCTTTCCCTAAATGACAGGGAATACCGCGCTCCCGGCACCACGCGGCGACCCAGGCGGCCTCCGCCGCCGACTCCCCGCCGCGGAGGCCGTGGTCCAGGTGGGCCGCTTCGAGTGCCGCCAGCTCCAGGGCCTCCCGCTCGTGAGAGAGGGCATGCAGAAGGCTCAGCGAGTCCGGACCGCCGGAGACGGCGACGAGTACGCGGTCTCCGGGCGAAAATAGTGACCGGCGGAGCTTTTGCATGACTTTTTGGGTGTGTTTAGAGTGCCGCCAGCCGCTCATCGATCAGTCGGTTGACGACATCCGGCCGTGCCTGCCCCTTCATGGCTTTCATGACCATGCCGGTGAGGAAGCCCTTGCTCTTCTCGTTGCCACCTTTGATCTTAGCGACCACCTCGGGGCTGGCGGCGAGGGCTTTATCGACTTCAGCGGCAACTGCGGAGTCGTCGGAGACTGCGGCCAGGCCTCTCGTCTCGACAATCACGGCCGGGGCCTCGCCGGTCTCGAACATTTCGGCCAGCACGGCTTTTGCGCTGTTGTTAGTGATCTTGCCACCGTCTCGCAGCATGATCAGTTCGCGCAGATGGGCTGCCGTTACTTTTGTCTCCGTGATCTCCTGGCCCGAGGCGTTCAGCAGCTTCGCTAGGTCACCGGTGACGTAGTTTGCGATTGCTTTCGGATCTGCTCCCGCCGCCGCTTCTTCGAAGTAAGCCGCCAGCGGGCGTGAAGCGGTCAGGATTCCGGCATCATATTCGCGCAGGCCGTACTGGGAGGCGAACCGTTCCCGTTTCGCATCCGGCAGCTCAGGCAGATCGGCGCGGGCGGCTTCGATATCGGCGGTCTCAAAGTGCAGAGGCACCAGGTCCGGCTCCGGGAAGTACCGGTACTCCTGCTCCTCTTCCTTGAAGCGCATATGATACGTCTCGCCGCTGACATCGTTCCAGCCCAGGGTCTCCTGCCGCACAGGCTCGCCGGCATTTAGCAGCTCCGACTGCCGCACGAGCTCGTACTCGATGCCCTTATAAACCGATTTGAATGAATTAAGGTTCTTGATCTCGGTCTTGACCCCGACCCCGGAGGTTCCAGCTGGGCGGATGCTCAGGTTCGGCTCGGCCCGCAGGTGGCCCTCTTCCATCTTGCCGTCGGAAACGTCGAGATAGATCAAAATCGACCGCAGCTTCTCCAAATACGCTTTGGCCTCGTCGGCCGATTCGATATCGGGCGGAAACTCGGTGACGACTTCCATCAGCGGGACGCCGCTGCGGTTATAGTCCACTTCGCTCTCGTTGCCTCCTGCATGAATCAGCTTGCCTGTATCTTCTTCCAGGTGAACCCGGCGGATATGTATCCGCTTGCGCCGGCCATCTTCCAGCGTGATGTCTAAGTAGCCCGACTTGCCGATCGGGTCATCATACTGCGAAATCTGATAGCCTTTAGGCAGGTCGGGATAGAAATAGTTCTTGCGGGCGAAGAGGCAGTCCAGCGAAATCTCGCAGTGCAGTGCCAGTGCTGTCCGCAGCACCAGCTCCACCGCCCGCCGGTTCATGGTCGGCAGGGAGCCGGGCAGGCCGAGGCAGACCGGACAGGTACGCGTATTCGGCGCCCCACCAAAGGCATTGGCGCAGCCGCAAAACATCTTGCTTTCCGTCAAAAGCTCGGCATGGCATTCCATCCCGACAATAGGTTCATAAGTGGTGGTCATAATCGGATTCTCGTACGTTCGTCTTTTGTGAACTAATTAAGTGGATCGGGCAGGCCGGCTAGGAAAGTGTTAAACCAGGATAATGCTGACTCGAATGTGAACGCAGAGACAGGTAATTGCCCGGAGTGAACAAAATCATTCCGATATTTTCGGGTTTTATCCAATTGCGCGCGAAGAGTGGGATTGACTTTGAACCCTTCGGCTTTTGATACTCTGCTGATCAGCCAGTCAACTTTCGCGTCCTTCGGGACGGCAATATCTGGGTGGTTTGAGGTGATGTGATATTTAAGAATGCCCTCAAACTCGGCCGACAGTCGTATCAAATAGGTGGCAAACATATATTCCGCTGCACGACGAAAATTTGCAGGCGTCACATCATATATGTCCTGATAAATATTATACTTGTGCCAATTCTGATTGACAAAGGCAAGTCCCTGACGTGCCGCCTCGTACTCACCTCGAACGCTGCGAAGCCGTTGTATGTAGCGATTGCTCACGAAGCCCCAAGTAGGTCGTTTGCGAGCTGAATGAAATTTTCGCGGTTCCACTCCTGATGCAGAAAGAAACCTGAATCGACGCGGATCTTCCAATTCTCATGCAGGTCGCCGCGCAGCAAACGCACACGAAATAATGTGGGCCACGCATAGAGTTCCACGATACCAGTTCCGGGATAGTTTCGTGCGATCGGCTCTAAAACTAAGCGGCCCCTAGGCGTATGTATTGTCACCACACGGGCAGAATATGTGCCAAGAGGTTCTTCAGTGATATCTGTTTCGGTGAACGGATCGACACGCCATCCCGGCTCCTGCTGAGCCCATGAAGCGACTTTTTCGGCGAGACTTTGAGTTGATTGTGCCCAATCATCACGCAGTGCATCAATGTCTAATTTTTTTTTGCGAAGGGGCGCAGATGTTAGCATGACAGTATGATACCTTAGCGACTACGTTTTACCGTGTATAAGGCTGCTCTGATACAAGCCCGGTGATATTTCGATGGTGTTTGACGTTAAACGTGCAAAGTGTCGCCCCGAGGCCGATTGTTGTGGCGGCAATCAGCGAGTCGATCAGACCTAAATTCTGAGAAAGGTACAGAACGCGAAAATCTGCCAATGCTCTGAGGCAATCTGACTCTGTGGGCCAGTGTAAGGGCAAGCCATGCACGAGGTTTTCGACAGTTCTGACCTGTCCTGCATTCTTGGCATCTTGAATTAGCTCCATCAGCACCAAGCCGGGAACACCGGGCCGCTCAGTTAAAGCATGAAACCAGGTGAGGGCAGGCAGGTGATTGCGCTGAACGTCGATCAGAATGTCCGCGTCCAACAGCCGCAGGAAAGGGTGAACCAGTTTCCTCATTCGCGGTCGCGCCGCTCTGCCTTGCGGCGGATGGCGCGGGCATGCTCCAAGCTGTCAGTAATATCGGGACGAGATCCAATCACGCCTTCACGCTGCCAGTAAGCGACGAGATCCGCACCGCTCCATTTTTCTTCGACTGCCTGAGGGGTGGTCTGCTCTGCCTTCGCGTTATTTTCTTCCGCGAACAACTGCGATTTCGCATAGCTCGACTCGTCCAAGCCCCGGCGTTCGGCCTCCGCGCGAAGCTGCTGTTCTTGCTCAGGTGTCAATTCCAGGGTGAGTATCATACTGCTTCCTTTACAACTGCGCCCGCCCTAAATGCCACCGCGTCGCCTGTTCGTAAGCGTACGCGATCTGGAACAGGGTTTCTTCCCCAAAGTTCGGAGCCATGAGCTGCAAGCCGATGGGCAGGCCGTCCGAAAAGCCGCAGGGGAGGGAGATCGCGGGGATACCTGCCATGTTGGCGGGGATGGTCAGGACATCGTTGAGCTTCATCGCCAGTGGGTCGGAGACCTCGCCGAGCTTGAAGGCGACCGTGGGGGCGGTCGGGGCGATGATGGCGTCATACTTTTCGAATGCCAAATCAAAATCGCGTTTGATGAGGGTGCGAACTTTTTGAGCTTTCAGATAGAACGCATCGTAGTAACCCGCCGAAAGCGCATAGGTGCCGATCATGATCCGCTGCTTGACTTCCGGGCCGAAGCCTTCTTCGCGGGACTTCTCAAAGAGGTCGACGTGGTTAGTCGCGCGAGCCGTGCGGTGGCCGAAGCGGACGCCGTCGTAGCGGGCTAAATTGGACGATGCCTCGGCCGGGGCTAAGATATAGTAGGTAGGCAGGGCATACTCCGAGTGGGGCAGGCTAATTTCTTCGGCAATCGCACCAAGCGAAACCAGCGTGTCTATCGCCGTGCGGACCGAGGCCGACACTTCCGGGGAAACGCCCTGCGCGAAGTACTCTTTAGGAACGCCGAGTTTCAGCCCTTTGACGCCGCCGGTCAGGGCGCGGGTGTAGTCGGGAACGTCCCGAACGATGCTGGTGCTATCGCGTGAATCGTGGCCCGAAATGAGGTTCATCAAGAGGGCGGCATCGCGAACATCCTTGGTGACCGGGCCGATCTGGTCGAGGGACGACGCGAACGCAATCAAGCCGTAGCGGCTGACGCGGCCATAGGTGGGCTTGAGGCCGACGACGCCGCAGAAGGCGGCGGGCTGCCGGATGGAGCCGCCGGTATCCGAGCCAATCGCCCAGATGGCTTCCCCAGCCGCGACCGCCGCCGTGGACCCCCCGGACGAGCCTCCCGGGACGGTGCCGATGTCCCAGGGGTTGTGCGAGGCCCCAAAGGCAGAGTTCTCCGTGCTGGAACCCATGGCGAACTCGTCGAGATTGGCCTTGCCGATAAACACGCTGCCCGAAGCCTCGAGCTTCTCGACGACCGTGGCGCTGTAGGGCGGCACAAAGCCACGCAAAATCTTTGACGAACAGGTGGTCTCGATACCCGTCGTGCAGAGATTGTCTTTCAGGGCAATGGGAATTCCGGCAAGCGGGGAAACACTTTCCCCTGAAGCTCGCGCGGCATCGACCGCATCGGCCTGAGCCAGCGCGATTGATTCGGTGACGGTGACATAGGCATGAACACGCTCTTCCGTCGACGCGATTCGCCCCAGCACGGACTGAGTGACCTCGCGGGCAGAGACTTCGCGACGAATAAGCTTTTCCGAAAGTTCGTGAGCGGTCAAGGCATAGAGTTCCAAAAGCGGGTGTCCTTCAAGTGGCTTCGCAAGATGATTACAGCCGATTTTACCACATTTGAGGCGTGTCAGGCAAAGGGGCCGACTCCAGCCTTTTCGTAGATCATAGATCTGCAGGGCGAAGGCGTGTTGTTCCTCGCTGTGAATGGCGGCAGCGCACTCAGTTGTCAAGGTACAAGCTCACTCAAAGAAGGCAGGAGGATACCATCATAACATCAAAGAGGATAGAGAGACATGCTCGCCGACTGCCCGTTGACCGTCGTTTCGCTGCCGTTGGCATCGTAAGTATGGCCGACGATCCTGTCGTTGTTGTCAAAGACCGTGTTGGTCGTGCCGTTGACCAGCGTGGTGCCGCTGCCCGTCGCCGCGTTTGTGACGGTACGGGTGAGGCGATTGCCCACGTTGTCATA
>JANXMY010000181.1 GCA_025354405.1 Armatimonadota bacterium | reverse complement strand
CATCGAGTTGCAGCCGCTGAACTGCCCAGCCCGCTTCTGCCTGAGCATCCTTCCAATAGTCTGCGGGGGTTTTGGTTGGCTTCGCCTGAGAATAAAGAGCGGAATAATCGTACGTCTCCAAATTAGAAGCGATCCAGTCGGAAAGAACGATCAGGCCGGACAGCTTCATGCCGGCGACGCTGGCATTAGAAAACCGCTTCTGCGCAAAGGGTTGGATCCCTAATGTCTCAGCAACCAGAGTGGCTAACTGGCAGCGTGCCGGAGCATAGAAGCTTGCCCATGGCCACTCCGATTCAATATAAGCTTCAGCTTGGAAGTCGCCATGATGCCCGCGAGTTGCCTGTGAAATAATATGGGCGGCCTCTCTGCCCCACCCATGATCTTCAGCTTTCAGATGCGAAGCGATCCATTCAGCAGACCGCGCTTCGTGTCGAAAGCCGCGGCATTCCCCTTCCGCATCGATAGGCACACCCGGCACGACAAGTCCTGGTGCCTTGCCCTGAAAGCGGGCGTCAGCTTTCCCAATATCGTGCAGAGCAGCCAGATAGGTCAGCCATTCGTCAGGGAGGTCAGCGATACCGCCAAAGCGTGGCAGTAAGGCCTGACAGACAGCCGCAACGTCGAGCAAATGACACCAGAGCGGGTGGAACCGATTCAAGTCTTCCGGATACGACTTCGCCCAAAGCTGTCTGTATAGCATGGCAAGGAGCCTCCTTAATTTCAGCACTACACCTTCAGCACTACGTCATGGTAACACATCGGGAGTGACAGCATGTGAGTCACTTCTGTTGCGGTCGCCAAGATTTTCAACTATCTTTTTTCAATTATCTTTTCGGGGACTTCTGTCTCGAATTTATTGTTTCGAGGTTATTGTTTCGAGGTTATTGTTTGGGAGCTTGTTTAGAAGTGCAGACCTAGAAGTACAAATCTATGGGCACAAAGCTATGGGTACAAAGCGGCCATCGCGCGGATCTCTTCGGCTATTTGCGCCTTCAGCTCTGCGCCCCCCTCTACCCGGCAGTACCGTCGCCAGCGCAGCAGCTCCGGCACGATCCCTTCTGTTCCCTGCACCTGTCCTATCAGGCGCATTCCGCCGTTATCCTGCGCCGTCAAGGTAAGTCCCTCCGGCCACTGCCGGTCTGCCGCATAGACCGCGACTTCCGCCGAGAACACAACGTCTACCGTGATATCGGTTCCGCCTCGAACGCCCCCAATCACGCCCTTGGCTCCGGCAAATGCCTGCCACTCCTCGTCATGCCGGTCAAATCGTTGCTCCGTCAGCCGTATTCCTCGTACCTGATCCAGCGCGAACGTCCGTATTTCCTGGTTTCGATGACACCATCCATGCAGCTCCCAGTACTGGCCTTCCCGCGCTGCGACGGCGTAAGGATCAACCCGCCGCAAAGACTGTTCCCCGCGGCTCCGGCTCCGATAATCTATCTCCACCGTCAGCCCAGCGCCAGCCGCAGTCATCAATTGCGTGATAGGGGCCTGGGAGTAGTCTCGCACCAGGCGAACAGGCTGCACAGCCTGCGCTGCCTCGCGCATCAGTTCACTCAGTGCGGGCGAGAGCGAAGCCGTCATCTTGTCCAGGGTTGCCTTGATTGCATCTGCCTGCGGCAGTCCCGAAGTGCTTACGATTCCCCGCGCCAGTGCCAATGCCAGCGCGTCTTCCACCGTCATGGGCGCGATGGGAAAGATCCATCCCTTTTCAGGCAGCATATATGCTTTTTGCCTGTAGTCGTATTCAACAGGTATTCCGGCTTCTTGCAGTAGCTGAAGATCACGCTGAATAGTCCGGATGTTACACTCACAGGCTTGTGCCAGTTCTGCTCGCCCCAGGGAGCGACCCCGCGTTTGCGATCGTACGAGTGTAATAATCTTGAACAGCCGTGCTACCTGCTGCAATGCCTCTGAATCACCTGTCCCTGAATGGCCCGATCCGAAATCATCTGGCCCGGAATTAGCTGGCCCGGAATTAGCAGGCCCGGAATTAGCAGGTCTCAAATAAGCGGGTCTCGAATTACCCGGCCCTGGACGAACCTGTCCTAGCTGCGATCCCGGCGAGGATTTGTGCACCATAGTAAATTTCCTTTGCCCCCCGTTTCTTCGGGCAGGAAAGTCCTCGCCTCTGAAAGCCTATCGAAATAATATTTCTACGAAATCTAAAGGTGTCTGAACTTGTTCACCAATCAAGCTAACTTTTCCTTTTTAACTCGTCATCTAAATTGCGGGATTGTTCACAATATTGTTTTCTCTGCGTCCCCGCTACATGGGGCCGCCCTGTCTGTACTGTGAGCGATACCGCCGGCACTAAAGTCAGGCAAGCGAGACTGGAGAAGC
>JANXMY010000082.1 GCA_025354405.1 Armatimonadota bacterium | reverse complement strand
TTCTCGTCGGCGTCCTGAGTATACTGGATTAGGGCAAGGCCTAGCTGCTTCTCATTCGACTGACAAGAGGCACGGCGGGCATTCTCGCGTACTTTCTGGAAAACAGGGAACAAAATTGCTGCCAATATCGCGATGATTGCGATGACGACAAGCAGTTCGATCAGCGTAAAACCTCTACGTCTCATGTTTTTGTTTCTTTCTTCATAAAAATGCATAACTGCGAAGCACTATTTTTTAAGAGCTTCTCTTCTTTTGGCTCTCTGTGGCCCATCGGACAAAAGCTGGGTGGCGGAAAAAGCCTGCGCGACGGCGGGATACCTTTCCATTCGATCTGTGCGAAGCTGCGCGCACTTTTGGACCAGCTCCGCCTCCGTGTCTCGATACGGATCAAGTGACTTGACTGGTTTGATGTTGCTGTAAAGACTCCAGCCCGAATTCACCCATGTAGAACAAAATGCTGCGGCGTGGTCGTCCCCGCTCAATGCCGGGTACGTAGTCGTCGACCGGTTTCTGCTGGTCAGCAAGGATTTCGCGTTGAAGTTATAATAGTGGCTGCTGAAAACGACGTTTTCCCAGCCGCACGGGTCAGGAAACGGCATCCACTAGTTTCTATGTAACCATCTTCGATAAAAATCAAACGGTTCGGGCCTGCCGCCCATCTCACTCGGTACAGCTGGTCTTGAACGACACAGAGTGTGTCAGAGTTCGGTGTTCCCGTCGGCTCGCACAGCGTGTCATACCCGGTGCCTTAAATTAACCGGTTTAGGTAATACGGTATCATGACACGTATCATGAAAGTTGTCAATAGCCCAAATGCGATTTCTCGGCTTCACTTGGTTGACACCATTCGCTTGAACACTCTAAGTAACTGATGTCACGCAAGGCTTTCGGAACCTATCCCGCAGCAAGCTGCGATCCTCCCGGAACGGGAGGGTCGGCGGGAGTGCAGTCGCAGGGTTTTATCTTCTTGATAGGGCATCCAAACAATAGGTCGAACTTCATTAGGTCGAACTTCATTCCCACCGCAGGCTCACCCTCCCGTTGTACCCGCTGCCGAGGCCTTGCGAGCAGGGGCGGGAGGGTAGTGACTTGCTGCGCGGTGGGTTCCGAAAGCCTTGCGGAACGTCAGTAAGTAACACTAATCTAGTTTTTCAAAATTAAGTTTAACCATGTCAGCGAGTGAATAAAGCATAATTGCTCCTAAGTAATATTACGGAACTAAGGTCAGAATTAGAAATCTCGGTTTCTGAACCGATTGCTTCTCGGAAATCGTCTTTGTAGCCCGTTTCTAATTCTAACTGATGTTACGCAGGGAGGACGTGAAAGAGCAGAACGGGGACCGGGTAAGACGTGAAAGGGGGAAGATAGGAGCCGAGGCAAGATGTGGAAGTAAATCCCTACGCGCCTTCGGCTCACGCTCTTCACCAGCACTGAATTCAAAAAAGCCCTGCGTAACATCAGTTATTAAAAATTAAACGTGATCCAAATTTCCATCTTGCCCGTAATTGGATCGTAGTTGTAGTCACCATCGGCATGGTTTCTTACGGCAGGGTTCCCTATAGCATGATCTCGAATTATGCAACAACGCCGAATGTTTATGCACATCATAGCCATACCACGATTATCCGTTCGTCCCAACCCCATGCTGCGCAATGTTCTTAGGCTCCTGCTTGTCGTCCACCCACTGGGAGTGGAACGCCCCGGGCTTGTCCGTGCGCTCGTAGGTATGCGCTCCGAACAGGTCGCGCTGGGCCTGGATGAGATTGGCCGGGAGGTTTTCGCGTCGGTAGCCGTCATAATAGGCGAGGCAGGAGGAGAATGCCGGAATGGGGATGCCCAGGCGGGCGGCTTCGGCTATGACATGCCGCCAGCCGTCCTGACCGGTTTTGACGGCCTCGGTGAAGTAGGGAGCCAGCAGGAGATTCGCGAGGTTGGGCTGCTGATCGTAGGCGTCTTTGATGCGATCTAGAAAGCGGGCGCGGATAATGCAGCCACCGCGCCAGATGGTCGCGATCTCGCCGAGATGGAGGGTCCAGCCGTACTCTTTTGCTGCGGCCAGCATCTGGTCAAAGCCCTGGGCATAGGCCACGACCTTCGAAGCGTAGAGTGCATCGCGGACAGCATTGATAAACTCCTGCTTATCGCCAGTGACCTTGACTCCGTTCGGGCCAGGCAGGACTTTGGAGGCCGCGACCCGCTGATCCTTCAGCGAAGAAAGTGCTCGGGCATAGACGGCTTCGGTGATAGCGGTGAGCGGCACACCGAGATCGAGGGCATTCTGGGCTGTCCATTTCCCGGTGCCCTTCTGAGCAGCTTTATCTAGGACGCGGTCCACGAGGAAATCGTCACTGTCGTCATCTTTGCGGGCGAATATCTGTGCGGTGATCTCAATCAAAAACGAGTCCAGGTCGCCGTCGTTCCACTGCGTGAAAACTGCGTGCAATTCGTCGTTGGTCAGCCCAAGCCCGTTTTTTAACAGGTCATAGGCTTCGGCGATCAGCTGCATGTCGGCATACTCGATACCGTTATGCACCATTTTGACGAAATGTCCCGCCCCGCCGTCGCCAATATAGGTGCAGCAAGGCGTGCCGTCCACCTGGGCTGCGATTTTCGTAAAGATTGGCTCAACGATATTATACGCCTCCCGGCTGCCTCCCGGCATGATGCTGGGGCCCTTGAGTGCTCCTTCCTCGCCGCCGGAAACGCCGGCGCCGAGAAAGAAGATACCGTCCGGGGCAAGTTCTTTCACACGCCGCTCTGTATCGGTGAAAAGTGAATTCCCGCCATCGATCAGCAGATCACCCTTCGCAAGCAGCGGCTTCAGCTCGGCGATCACATCGTCGACGGGCTTTCCGGCTTTGACCATGATCATGATGGCGCGAGGCGACTGGAGCGCTGCGACGAACTCCTCAACACTCTTTGAGCCGACCAATGTGCCCTCGTTTCCATGCTCCTGCATGAACGTCTCAGTTTTCTCCGTCGTGCGATTATGCACGGCAATGGGAAATCCTTTATGCGCGATATTCCGGGCCAAATTTTGCCCCATAACCGCCAGCCCTGTCAATCCAAAATTCGGCTTATTCACCATAGTATCCATCTCCATTTGTCACTTGTGTAGATGTGCCTGATATTCGACCTGAAAAGCCTCTTATCCTTCCTGATTTTTTGCAAATTTGTGCCTGAAACTCTTGACTTTCCCTGCCCAGTTAGGTACAATAATTAAGTGTGAGGGTTGGTAGCTCAATGGTAGAGCATCTTACTTTTAATGAGAGGGTTCCGGGTTCGAGTCCCGGCCGGCCCACACCTTTCGAGATAACAAGAAACAGCCCGCTGAGAGTGCTCTCAGCGGGCTGTTTCTTGTTTCTGACAAGTATCTCTTAGTAGTGCTTGGCCATGTGATGTGCGACCGCCCCGGCAGCAATCCCCGTCATCACAGGGTGCCGGTGCATCATGCCGCCATGCGCGTGCTTTGCCATGTGATGCGCAGCTAGCCCTGCCCCTATTCCCGTTGCGGTGGGGTGGTTATGCAGAATACCGGCCTGGGCCGGAGCGATAATTGCCAGGGAAGCTGCGATCGTGGCTGCTACTCCCAGCAGTGAAAAAGTTCGTGTGGTTTTCGACATGGTGCTTTCCCTCTTTTTATGCGTATGAGCCATCTCATGCTGTTATAGATTTACCCGGCATTTGAGCACGTCCAAACACACGAAAACGCCCGGATGCAAGCTGCGTCCGGGCGTTTTCGAGTTTAAAGCCATCCTATAAGCCGGATTCTGTGTTTGTGTGGCCATCTCTCTGGGACCTCGGTTACCCGAGGCCTCCTGCGGCGCATAGGGGCACGTCGGCACGCAGCATTCCAGGCGAAGCCGCGAACGTCAAGCCGCACCCTCCGGCCTTGCTCCCGATGGGGTTTACCCGGGATCGACGTCTCCGCCGACCCGGTGCGCTCTTACTTTAAGCCCCGAGGGGCCGCACCATTTCGCCCTTACCACATCCCTTTGCAGAGATATGGCGGTATGTTTCTGTGGCACTTTCCGGCGGGTTACCCCGCCCGGCCGTTAGCCGGCATCGCTGCCCTGTGGAGTCCGGACTTTCCTCTGATATGCGCCTGGCGGCGCAGACAGCGGCCACCCGGATGACTTCGGGGATAATTATAGCACAAGGGTGCTTACAAAAGCTTTCTCCTAAAGATGCCTCCCGCTTCCCCCGACAATACAAGCATGAACTTACTTGACATATTTTTAGGATTAATTCTAGTGGCGGGGCTTGTTCTGGGCCTCCTGCGCGGCTTCGGGAAAACTGCGCTGGATGCTCTGGGCCTGTATGCTGCTCTCTGGGGAGCTGCGGCACTAGCCCCCATTTTGGCGGCCCATGTCAAATTTCAATCAGGTGGCGCGGGACTCAACGAAAGCTGGGCCTTAACCCTTCTTTTTCTAGTCCTGGGCGGATCGATGCTGGCAGCTTCCTGGTATGTCAATGGCATGACCCAGTGGGATGCGGGAATGTTCGATAAACTTCTCGGCGTAGCTGCCGGGGGTGCACTTGGCATGATTCTGGCGCACACACTGATCTCAACTTTAGTGATGGGAGGGGCGGTCAGCGATGGCAGTCAAGTCGCTTCGGCGTCGCTGGGCACCGTCAGCACAGAACTTTACGATTTTCCTACTTATCACTCCGTGATGAATACGATCAGTGGCGCAGGTACTTACCGCCGCGAGCTGCCCAATGTCAACGGCAAATAGGCGCAAAAGTACACTTTCCTTCCCTGAACCATCCTATATCTCAGTGAATCCGTAAATTCCTCCTGTTTCACGCTTAAAAGGCTTGACCTTGCGAAACCGAGCGTGTATAATTACTCTATGCGGTCAGAGAATCCTCTTTTTAAAAGAGAAATCCCCCTCACCTGACGCATAGAGGATGCCATCATGCAAGGTAATGTTCCCGCCTCCAATCTTCTCAACCTCGGAGTAGATCTCTTCGGGCAAGTGCAGCGTCTCATCAGCAACGGCAATATCCGTGCGCTGCGACTGAAGCTCGGTAACCGCGTCCTCAAGGAGATCCCCATCGGCCCGCTCACAACAATCGCCACGATGGCGCTGATCCTGCTGGCAATCGTGGTCAGCACACTCAGCATCGAAGTGGACCACGAGCCGAATCCGTAGCCGCCGGCAGCATTTTCTCCCGCATACTTTTTTCTCATGCATTTCTTCATATTTATCCCCAGTGAGGCTCTCCTTGATTAGAACCCAATCCAGCGACTGGAGCGTCGTTCACGACATCTCCGACCGGCTGCGCCAGTCCCAGCTTAAATACGCCGATATGAACGACCGCGAGATCGTCTCCCGCGCCCAGCGCGGCGAGAATGCCGCGGCTGAGTATATGCTTTACAAATATCGCAATCTGGTTCGAACGAAAGTCAAATCTTACTTTCTCGTCGGTGCGGAAAAAGAAGACCTGCTGCAAGTCGGGCAAATTGGCCTCTGGCAGGCCATTATCGACTTTCGCTCCGACAAAGCGATCTCGTTCCCGGCATTCGCTAAAGTCTGCATCACTCGTCATATCATCACGGCCATCAAAACTGCCACTCGGCAAAAGCAGATGCCGCTGAACCAATCCCTCTCGCTTGAAAGCCCTTCGGAAGATCCCACCACCGATTGGAATCTGTCCGATATCCTGCCAAATCTAGACGGAGCCGATCCCGAAGATATGGTTCTGCGCAACGAAGACACTAAGATCTTGCACGAAACGCT
Organism: Armatimonadota bacterium; assembly: GCA_025354405.1. GTDB lineage: Bacteria > Armatimonadota > Armatimonadia > Armatimonadales > Capsulimonadaceae > JANXMY01. The sequence goes on along the minus strand of JANXMY010000082.1, from coordinate 97,017 downwards.
TTCCCAGGTACTGTCTGACTTCGAGTGGCACGTCCTCTCGGGCTATCAGCTCGGCAAATCCTATCGCGAAATCTCCGCCGAGCTGCAATGCAAAACGAAAAGCGTTGACAATGCCCTGGCCCGCATTAAACGAAAAGTCAGCGGTGTCCCGATCGGCAACGCTGACCTTAGCGAGCTGCTCTAGTTCTTACGGCTCGCACTCGCCCGTTCCACTGCATACTCACTGAAGACTTGCAGGGGGATGGGCTTTTATTTGTTCGGCGTGGTATAATTTGACACTGCCTCGGCGAACTCTTTCAGACTATGGTAACTGACTTATGATGACCTTTCAAGACCTCTTGTTGACACTGCAAAAGTTCTGGAGTGACCAGGGCTGCCTGATCCTCCAGCCCTATGACGCCGAAGTCGGTGCGGGGACTAACTCGCCGGCGACTGCTTTGCGCTCCGTGGGGCCGGAACCCTGGAATGTGGCCTATGTCCAGCCGTCCCGCCGCCCCGCCGACGGCCGCTACACCCGCAATCCCCTGCGCGTTCAGCACTACTATCAATACCAGGTCATCATGAAGCCCTCGCCGGAAAACATCGTGGACCTCTATCTGGAAAGTCTGCGTGCCCTGGGTATTCCACTGGAGCAGCATGATATTCGCCTGGTGGAAGACGACTGGGAGTCCGCGGCTTTGGGCGCTTCGGGCGTCGGCTGGGAAGTATGGCTGGATGGCACCGAGATCACACAGTTCACCTATTTTCAGCAGATGGGCGGAATTCCCTGCGAGTCGGTATCCGCTGAGATCACTTATGGAACAGAGCGGCTGGCGACTCTGCTGCAGGGAAAAAACAGCATTTGGGAGCTGGAATACGCGCATGGTATCACTTACGCCGAGACTGAAAAACAGGCGGAGATGGAGAACTGCATCTACAATTTCGAAGAAGCCGATACGACTATGCTGTTCACGCTCTTCGATCTCTACGAAAAAGAAAGTAAGCGTATCTTAGCCTCACGTCAACTCGTCGCCCCGGCTTTTGACCTTGCCCTGAAGTGCTCGCATTCGTTCAATTTACTGGACGCCCGCGGGGTGGTGGGAGTTGCCGAGAGAGCTGTGTATATTAACCGTATCCGTACCCTCGCCCGCGCCTGCTGCCTGGGATATCAGAAGCAAAGGGAAGAGCTGGGACACCCGCTGTTGGTAGGGAAGTAGTGGCTTCTCAGCCGGTCCCTAGATAACAAATATTAGTTACACTCATTCCGTGCTTCTTAGGAGCCGTAGTAGCAAGGTCTTTAGAAGCATTCGCAGTCCTGCCAATGCTTCTTTTTGTTGACAATGGCAATCGTGTGGCTAACGTGAATAGGAATGGTGTTAGGCTTCCAGCGCGGAAGCCGAAAGAACAAGACTGATTTAAGGAGAAATCTATGTCACACACGGATACGGATGAAGTGGGCGGTGCCGAAGAAAGCGTACGCTGCGACCTGGCGGGAAACCCGCTCCCGAGTCTGCCGGCGGCGGCTCAGCCTGCGACGCCGCCACCCAGTGTGCTTCCGACACAACCCTTTGGGGGAGCGGTAGGTGCTTCGAATTTCACGCCGCCACCCGGCTCCTCGCTTGGGTGGAGCGGAGCGGCGACCCCGGTGCAGAAGACTTCAAGCAGCGGTCCTGCATTATATGCAGGATTAGGGATCGCAGCAATTGTCATCTTCGGGCTAATCTTCGTCCTGCGAGCAGTTAAGCCAAACTCCGTCGGTGCGCCGACTTCCTACACAACTTATACGTCACTGGACAATACGTTCTCCTGTGATCAGCCGGCGGGCTGGGACCACAAAGAGACGGGGGCACCTGGAGGGGTACTTTCTACGGTGACGTTTCTCAAAGGCAAAGTGCGGTTCAAAGTGATCTCCGATGCCGAAGGGTCGCTGATGAGTGAGGGGGCCAATGCTGCAAACGCCAACCTGCCGGTGGAGCAGCAGACCCCGCCGGTAGTAAAGCTGCACGAGAGGGACAAGCATCAGCTAGCCGACAATATCCCGGGCTACTCCGAGGAGAAGCCGACGGTATTCACTTCAAAGGTCGGCGATTCGAGGGCGTCCGAATGGGTGGAATCCGAGGACAAGACGAATAGCCGTCTGCATGGCTACCGAATCACGATGCTCGACAAAGATCGGGAGATCACCGTCATCTGCTCATCGCCGGAGCGCAACTGGGCCGTAATGAAGCCCGTGTTTCAGCATCTGGTCGCGAGTATCGTACCGGGTAATGGGTAAACATTCATGCTGATACCCTACCGTGCGAAAAACCCACCGGACGCTTTTCCGTACATGACCGTGTCCCTGATGGTCATCAACACGCTCGTTTTCGCCTGCACCAGCAACGGCTGGAGCGTACATGACAGTGCGGTCGAGCGGTTTGCGGTCTCCCACACCAATCTCAGCCCTTGGACCCTGCTCACCGCGATGTTTCTGCATGGTTCTCTTCTGCATCTCGCGGGGAATATGCTGTTTTTGTGGATATTCGGCGCGGCGGTCGAAGGCCGTCTGAAGCCCCTGCGCTACATTGCCGTCTATTTGGGCGCGGGGGCCATCGGCTCTCTTCTCAGCGACTTCGTCACGGGGCTGATTGACCCGGACGCCTTCAATCTCGGTGCGTCGGGAGCTATCATGGGGCTGGCGGGTGCCTATCTTTATCTGTTTCCTTATGCTCCCATCCGGATCGCTTGGTTTTTATGGCTAGGCTTTCTGCCACGCGGTGGAGTCACCGACTGGCAGGCGCGGTGGGTCGTGTTGTACTTTCTGGGACTGGACGTTTTCAACGGGATACTCATGGGCGGCAGAGATGGGGTGGGGCACTTTGCGCATCTGGGCGGTGCCGGGGCCGGATTTCTTTTCGTATGGCTGCTCAAAGCGCCGCGCGACAGCGAAGATATCTCTGAGGTGCAGGGCTCCCTCTCGGATATGCGTGATGTCAAATTGCTGTCACTCTACGAATTGGATTCACTCATGCAGCGTCCGACGGAAGATGTGCGTCTCATTCTCGCCTACTGTCGGCAGTCCCTGATTGCACCCATGGGAGCAAGTGAGGCAAAGTGTCTCTGGGCTTTGCGCCAATATGGCAATCTGCTGATGGAACGAGCTGATCCAGAGCCTTTAGCTCATGTTTTGCTGCCGCTCTCACAGCCCAATGCCTGCCAAGTGCCTTCCGTGTATTTCCTGCGACTGGGAAGCCGATTAGAGAAGGCAATGGCCTATGAGACGGCGGTGCGCATTTACCGCCGTCTTTGCGAAGTCCACCCCGCTTCTGCCGACGTCGAGTCGGCGCACCTGCGTGTCGGGCGGATCATGGAACAGTTTTACGGCGACAAGCAGCAAGCGCATTTCTGTTACAGCGAGATGCTGAAGCAAAACCCGCAAGGCCCGCTAAGCTTGGAAGCCCGGCAGGCACTTCGGCGACTGGGTTTGCCTGCAATTCCTGAAGTGCAAAACTAAAGGCGCTGTACTCCCAGCAGGGCTGCACCATGTGCTGGAATGGTGAGGGTGATTTTCTTAACCCGAACTCCAAGCGTTTCATGACGCCAGAGATCGCGTACGCGGCAGCGACCGGAGAACCCGAATGCCGCAAAGTCTGCAGTGACTGGCTCTGCGAAGTCGCCTCGGTTAAAAAGGCCGACCGTTTTTGATCCATCGACCCTCTCTTTTACCCACACTTCCGTCTCCTCTTGCGATGATACGCGTCCGCCTGCCGCTCCGAGCCCATCTTGATTGACCGCAATGACCTCCGGGTTAGTCAGCAGGGCCAGTGTCCAGGGATCAGCCTCTGGCAGTGCGGCTCCCACCATAAGCGGTGAAGGCAATAAGGCCCAGAGTGAGAGCAGTGTCATCTGCTCGTTTTTCGTGAAATTCGACTTGCGTTCAGCACCAACGCTCCGGTTTCCCCTGGAAAGTCGACCGACTGGGAGCATATCTGCATCCGGCCAATGCCCTGGTCCCGTCCACCTCTTCCACTGTGTACCCAAAGTGAACTCGCGGTCGAGCGCAACCCAATTGTCCCAAAAATCACCTGAGACACGCCACTGATTTGCGTGACCGGCAACGTGTGCCGCCTGGGTGAGTGGAGTTTCCCCTGGCGACAGGCTGTAAATGATACTGCGCCCGCAGTGATCGATGGCAGTGCGGACAGCATTGATTTCGTCGGTGTGATAGGGAGCAGAAGTATCATCCATCTTGACAAAATCTACACCCCAGGAAGCGTAGAGTCGAAAGAGCGACGCATAGTAAGCACGTCCGGCCGCGGTGTCGCCGCGCACTCCGAACATATCAGGGCACCAGGGGCAAGTGTCTTGAGTATTACCCGCATCTGCGGCATGAAAGGGTGAACCCTCAATTGGCAGATTTCGTTTGACCGCATCGCGAGGAATGCCACGCATGATGTGGATTCCAAATCGAAGTCCCATCCCATGAATCCGCTTGGCCAGAGCCTGAAATCCCTGACCATCGGCTGCAGAGGGGAATCGGTTGGGAGCGGGCGCGAGGCGCCCAAAACCATCGAGAGCCAAAGGTGCTCCAGCCCGGCCATTCGGGTCATTATTGTAGGCACCCGGGTCATACCAGCGATAGTCGATGACGATCGTATCCCAGCCGTAAGGCTGCATATTCTTTCGCATGACTTCCGCGTTTGCAAGCACTTCTGATTCGGTGACGCTATCTCCATATACGTCATAACTGTTCCAACCCAGGGGAGGGGTCAGAGCCAGAACGGACCCGGCGATAAGGTGGACGTTTTTTTCATCCGATCCTGCCCGGTTTGTCACACGTATGTGTATTGGGTAATCTCCAGCAATGGGAGCCTTGCCGGAAAGTGTTCCGGTAAGCGCATTGATCAACACGCCGGAAGGTAGCCCACGAACCGTAAAAGCGAGTGGACGCATACCTGTGACTGGAACGGTCCATACTAGTGGTGTGCCGGGACGCACGCCGACGACATACGGTGGGTGGATTTTCGGCTTCTCAGAGGTCGATGTCATCGCGATCCTGGGCGTGTCATCGTCTGCTCGGAAACGGAACGTGTGGGGCTGTCCGATAGGCATCGTAATACGAGCATCGGCCCAATCCGCATGGCAAAAATCAAAAATTGCTCCGGCTGTTGTCACGCGCAAAAGAAGCTGTTTGACCCCCTGGAGGGAAATATCTACCGCCTGAGGCGTATCACCGCATCGGAGGACTCGGCTTGTCCACAGACGTTTCCCATCACCCCATACCTGAAACTCAACGTGCCCCTTTCCGAGGCCGACTTCATCATCGACGCCGACTACAGCCTGAAATCGCTGCGCATTCTGCTGAAGGTTAATTGCCAGTAAACCGGGTGCATGGGTGCCAAAACCAGATGCAAATGGTCGGCTCTGCAGGGTCAGTGTGTGTCCATCTACCGTTTTGTCCGCCTGCGGCAGCCCGAACCCTTGAGTTGCCGTTGAAAGGTCCAAAGAGGAGAGGGGAATGGGGTTCGGAAGAAAAGGTTCCGCAGACACAAAGATCGGGAGAAAGCCAAAGAGGGCGAACGTCGCAATAGTCATCCATTTCATCATCGCTTATTGTACCTGCATATCGGCCGCCGGTTGACAGGGCGAGATTCGCTTGGTATAATATTTATGTTGCAGGGGGTTGTAGCTCAGGGGATAGAGCGAGGGACTCCTAAGCCTTAGGCCGCTGGTTCGATTCCAGTCAACCCCATAAACTCGCTTTGGTCCGCGCTTATTCCTCGTGCGGAATCGTGAAATAGAAGATACTGCCTTTACCCGGCTGGCTTTCCAGCCACAGTCGCCCCCCATGCACATTTACCGCTAGTTTGCAGAAAGTCAACCCGAGTCCCGTGGACATTTTGCGGCCTGCTATCCGACTCTCCACCTGGCCGAATTTTTCGAATATTCGCTCGAATGCCTCGGGCGGAATACCTTCGCCCGTATCACGGATTGCGAAAAGCATTCCCTGATCGACTATTTCCGCCGAGGCGGTGATCGTGCCTCCAGAGGGAGTGAACTTGATGGCGTTGCCCAGAAGGTTTACTAATGTTCGACGCAGTATATCTTCATCACCAGAAAATGATGGCAGATCCAGGGGCGCTTGCTGAATCAATGTTAGCCCGCTTGCCTGTGCCAGCATGCCGACCTGGGTAACGGCTCGCTCAATCAAGCCTGCGGCAGTTAACGGATGGCGGTCCAGTGGCACGGACTCCTGTTCCATCTTTTCCACATCCAGAAGGTTATTGATCATGCCGAGAAGTGTTTGACCACCTTCCTCTGCGATTGCCAGCATCTCCGCTTGGAGGTCGCTCAGGCTGCCGATTAGCGGCATCGTCTGCAGGCCGCTTAAAAGCGATGTCAGTGGAGTACGCAAATCGTGAACAATCATATGCGTCAAGTCATCCCGCAGTCTCTCCATCTCCTTAAGCTTGCGATAGCTTTCCGCCAGCTGATCGGACGAGCGAATTTCACGGTCGTGAGCACGCTTTTCGCGTAAGCTGGCTCCGATTCGGGCCCGCAGGAGGGTTGGATTGAATGGCTTGGGCAGATAGTCTGCGGCACCCATCTCAATACACCGAACGACACTGTCCATCTCGTCAAGTGCAGAGATCATAATCACGGGGATACGGTGCGTGTGCGGGTCGTTCTTAATTCGTGAGAGCACCTCGTAACCGTCCATGTCCGGCATCATAATATCCAGCAGGACCAGATCGAAGGGCTGCTCGGCCAGTGCTTCCAGAGCTTCCTTTCCTCCAGGTGCGGTAATTGCCCAGTGCCCCTGTTTTTGCAGACGCCGGGCGAGCACATCCCGGTTATCCTCGCTGTCGTCTACAATCAGAAGCAATCCACTTTCCCCGCTTTCTTTTCGGGTAAAGACTGGGGGGGACAGAGATATGCCGGTCAGCTCTTTCTCATCCGGAGCGTGACTGTCTGGAGCCACCTGCACCACCGGAATGCTTCCCGGCTCAAGCGCCTCTGAAGTGAGGCGGTCGTCCACCAATGCCAACAGACGCATACCGGCCGCATGGATTTTCTCGACATCTGCTAGAAGATCGGGTCGCTCCAAATCGCGAAGATCTTCAAGAAGAATCTCACCATAGCCGAGTACTTGCCCAATGGGCGTACGTAAATCATGACGTAAACTCGCCAGCTTCGGGTTAATATTTTCAGAAAACTGACTCATATTGACTTATTGCCTATCAACAAGCTCTCTATTTTTTCAAGTAATCTGGGGAGATCTATGGGCTTCGTGTCATAGTCGTCGCATCCCGCAGCGATAGCCTTCTCCCGGTCATCGGCCATGGCATGTGCTGTGAGGGCGATGATTGGGATCGCCCGTGTGGCCGGGTTCTCCTTAACACGACGGGTCGCTTCCCATCCATCCAAAACGGGTAGGCTCATATCCATGAGAATAAGATCAGGTATTTCCGAGAGTGCCTGTGCCACACCTGCCCCGCCATCGACTGCAAGGGAAACGTCGTATCCTTTGCGGATCAGCCGTCGTGATAGCATGTCACGATTATCCTCATTGTCCTCAACCAGCAATATTTTCGGCATCGGAATCTTTCTCACCCGTTGCGGGAAGTAATTAGCGCGCGGACATCGCGCAGCAGAGCTTCGCTGTTCCAAGCACCTTTCTGTACAATCTTTTCAACATAACCATTCAGCCGGAGCCGGTCCTCATCGGTGATATCTTTGGCCGTTAAAACGATAACTGGGATTGCCTGCCACTCTGGCCGCTCTCGCAAGCGATGGGCAAACTCGAATCCATCCATCTCCGGCATCATCAGGTCCAGTAGGATCAGGTCAGGTCGAGATTCTTGCATCTTCTCCAGCGCAGCAAGTCCGTTCTCCGCAGTCTCGACACCCCAGCCTTCGCGTGTGAGAAGTTCGGTCATCATCTCACGCGTTGCTTCATCGTCTTCGATTAAAAGCACCTGACAAATCTCTTTTTCGCAGCGGTAGCGCTTGAGAAGAGTCGCCAGGCGGCTGCGGTCAATTGGCTTGGTCAAGTAATCGGTCGCCCCCAGAGCAAAGCCAATATTCCGATCGTCGACCATAGTCAGCATGATAACAGGGATATCCTGAGTCTCCGGGTCCGCCTTCAGCTGCTGCAAAACCGTCCAGCCGTCCATGCCCGGCATCATTACATCCAGGGTAATTGCAACCGGTCGCAATGCCTTGGCAAGCCGCAGACCTTCTTCACCGTTGCTGGCTGTTTCGGTCCGAAAGCCTTCTTTGGTGAGAAACCGACGCATCAGGTCCCGGGCAGCAGGGTCGTCGTCGATGGCCAGCACGAGATCACCGGGACTCACTGCCGCCGATACCTCAGCGCTGGTGGCGGCGGGTGCTGCATCTCTCCCAAGTTCGCGGACTATCGCCGGAAGGCGAAGGGTGAATGTCGATCCTTTGCCCGCCTCACTCTCAACCAAAGCGTCGCCGCCCATCAATCGGCAAAAGCGGCGCGTGATGGCAAGGCCTAGGCCAGTTCCTCCATACTTACGGGTGGTCGAGGCATCTGCCTGGGAAAAGGCCTCGAACAGGCCTGCTAGCTGCTCCGAAGTCATGCCAATACCCGAGTCACGGACAATGAAAAGCAGATCGCTTCCTTCTCGCCGTACGTCAAGCGTAATTTCGCCGTTCTCAGTAAACTTTGCGGCGTTAGACAATAGATTGAAAAGCGATTGGCGCACCTTGGTCAGATCAGCACGCATTTTGCCAATGTCTGCCGGACAAAGGACATTTAGATGATTGTTTTTCTTTGCGATCAGTGTCTGTACGGTCGCCGCAACATCTTTAACAATCTCTGCGACATCGAATTCCTCCAGGTAAAGTTCCATCTTACCCGCTTCGATTTTGGAGAGATCCAGAATGTCATTGATTAAGGCAAGAAGATGCTTGCCAGCATTTTGAATCTTCTGCAAGTCTGGAGTAAAGCTGTCCAAACCTGTCTCTTCCGCTTCCTCCTGAAGCATTTCGGAATAACCTAAAATGGCGTTCATCGGAGTACGAAGCTCATGGCTCATATTCGCGAGAAATTGAGATTTTGTACGGCTCGCCCTTTCGGCGTCGTCTTTGGCACGATTGAGATCTTCTTCCGCTTGTTTGCGCTGTGTGATGTCAGAAAACGTGACGACCATGCCCTGCAGCATGTCGTCCTGTATAATTGGGGCAGAAGAATACTCTACAGGAAAGGACGTTCCGTTCTTTCTCCAGAAGACTTCACCGTCGATACGGCAGCTCTGACCGGTATGCAGAGCTCGATAAACCGGACACTCTTCCGCCGGGTATGGCGAACCGTCAGCGTGGCTGTGGTGGGTTAGCTGGTGAATATCTTGCCCTAACGCATCCTCCGCTGCGATGCCCAGCATCTGTGCGGCGGCACGATTGACAAAAGTACAGTTACCATCTGTGCTGATGCCGTACATTCCATCGCTGGTAGATTCCAGCAGCAAGCGGTTATAATTGCTCAGACGGGCACGGTCTGTTTCCGTTTGCTTTCTCACCGTGATGTCTCGTACAAACGCGCTGAAAGATGTGCCCTCGGGCGACTGGAGTGGAACGATCGCGAGTTCAATTGGAAACTCTGCTCCGTCGCATCGCAGTGCCGAAATTTCTCTCCGTCGGTTCAGTACTGACCCTGCTCCGGTTTCCAGTACTGACCCTGCTCCGGTTTCCAGATGCCGTGCCAGACCCTGCCGATGTGCCGCGCGGTAGCGCTCTGGGATGATAGTCTCATCGAGCAGTTGCCCCACCGCCTCATCTCGTGTACGGCCGAAAATTATTTCTGCTTGAGCATTCCACTCAGTGATTACTCCGCGAGAATCGGCATTAATAACAGCGTCCAGTGCGGTGTCAATCGTCAGGCGCAGCTTCTCGCCACTGAGCTTTATTGCCTGAGCCTGACGTTTTGTTATTGCCGTAACTTCCGCAAACTCAGTCGCCAACTGAATCAGCTGTCGGCGAGCCGAGAAAGCCAGAAGTCCGCCCCCGAATAATGCCGCAAGCAGCGCACTCGTGATCGCGACTTTTGCACTCACTCGGGCGGTTTGACTTCGGGCGCTTCGCAGGGACTCCTCCTTCGAGATGAATGAAGTGAATTGCCCCCGCATAGCATCCATCAATTGTTTACCGCGATTGTCTCCGGTTGCAGAGAAGCTTGCTTTTCGTCCTGTCTTGCGCCGCCCTATTTCCAAGCGGGCATCAGCATCCCATTCCTGCCGCATCAAACTAATCTGCGTAACTCGGTCGGTTTGCTCGGGATTGTCTTGAGTCAGGCTCTTCAGGCGTCTCAATGCGGGGTCAATTTGCTCTTCCCCGCTCTGATAAGGTTCCAGGAAACGCAGCTCGTTGGTGAGGAGATAGCCCCGTTTGCCGGTTTCCATATCCAGCAGTAGTTTCTGCGACAGGTTTGCCTGGGCGATAACGGCGTCCGTATGCTCCACCCAGGAAAAGACATGCAAAAGGTTTGCGATCTGCCAGGTTAGCAGCATGGAAAGCACCGCCATGAGCAGCAGCGGCAGCAGAGCTGAGCGAGCCAGGAGGCGGTTGAATCGGGCTTCATTGATCAACGACAACATATTTTTATGTACCCATTTCATTCAAATTTTGCACATGGGGGTGGTTGACATACACCGGCGGGGGAGGTAATATATAAATGTCCAATGGGAATGAGTTCGAGTTACCAATGGAGAGGTCGCATAGTTGGTCTAGTGCGCCCGCCTCGAAAGCGGGTGAGGGTCAAACCTCCGAGAGTTCGAATCTCTCCCTCTCCGCCAGTTTTTTTTCTTCACCCCTCGCGCAGATTACTTTTCCACTTTCTTTCCCAGTGTCGTCAGGTGTGTGAAGAGCACGTCAATTGCGAGCTGACTGTTGGCATTGCGCTCGACACACTGCCGGATGTCCAGCAGCAGGGCTAGAGCACGCTGCATCTGAGCCGTGCTGTAGCGCTCCCCAGCCTCCGCAATTTCCTCCCGCCGATCAATATTGACAAGTGAAGCGTTGGCATCGCCGAGCACCGTGACCGCGAGAACGTCCCGGTAGTAGATCGCCAGCAGGTCCAAAGCGCGGCCCAGCGGTTCTCGACCGGCCTTTTCTTCGACATCTCCGGAGGATTCGTCGTCTTCACTGGCCTTCAGTTTCGGGGCCAGCTTACGGAATTCTTCGCCTAATTTAAAGCTTTTAATTGGGGGGGCTGACGTTAAATCTCGGGCCAGGTCCAGCAGCAATTCTCGTCCCGCCAGGAGGGAAGGGGAGCGTGCCAGCGAAACTGCCCGACCCAGTCGACCCTCGGAGTACGCGGCCAGAAAGCGGGCCTGAGCCGGTGCCACTCCAAAACGAGTGGTCAGCGCGTTTTCAATATCTTCCGCGGGCAGCAGTCCGAAGTGTACTACCTGGCAGCGCGAAACGATAGTTGGCATAACCCCGCCCGTAGAAGCCGCCGTCAGGATAAAATGTGCATAAGCCGGCGGCTCTTCGAGTGATTTCAGCAGGCTATTCCCGGCGTCTGCGCCGCCGCGTCCCAAGCCCTCGGCGTCGTGGATGATAAACACCCGCTTTGGCCCGGCAATTGGCTCAAACTGGAAATCGCGCAGCATCGCGTTCTCCGCGGGGTGCTCTTTGTGGCTGGCCCGTGGCCAGACCTGTGCAACGCTGATGATGCGCGACGGCGGTGGGTTAAGAGAACGCACATCCGGCGACTTACCCGCGTCAATAGCTTTTGCCGTTGCGTCGTCGTCAGAGTGAGACCCGCACAGCCGCTTTGCAAACTGCCGCGCTGCCGTCGCCTTGCCAACTCCATCGGGGCCGATAAAGAGGTAGGAGCCGGCAAGGCGATCCGACTGAAGTGCATTCTCCAGCACGCGTACGGCATAAGGCTGTCCGAGTATGTCTTGAAGCATAGAATAATTCCCAAAGCCGTAAAAAGGCAAAAGAGCCACGGATTAAAATCCGAGGCTGGAAAGTGCCCAGCGTCCAGGGGACGCAAGAGAAGAGCAGGAGAACCACGCATCGTCATCTGAACGATGGTTCTACGAGGAGCACTTCATTTTGATCTGTCGATGGAGCCTTGGATTTCCAATCCGTGGCACTTTCTTTCAACTGCCCTCCAAACCTCTTCCTCCACATTCACCGCACTCCGCCCCGCTTCCACAATCACCCACCGCTCCAGCTGGTCGGCAGCGAGTTCGAGAAATCCGGCTCGGATACGTGTGTGGAACGCCAGCGATTCTTCTTCCATGATGTTGCGTTCATTTTGGCGAGCAAGGCCAAGTGCGGGGTTGAGATCGAGCAGAATAGTCAGGTCGGGCTTGAGATTATCAGTAGCGTAGTCGTTGAGGCGGGCGATTTCGGCGACGTCCAAGCCGCGCCCGTAGCCCTGATAGGCGACGGAGGAGTCGGCGTAGCGGTCGCAGATTACGATGCCGCCTGCGGCTAAATGCGGGCGGATGACCTGGCCGACGTGCTGAGCACGGTCGGCCAGCATGATCAGAAGCTCGGCCCGCGGCTCGACAGTGATTCCAGCCGGAGGATGCAGGGCCAAACGGCGCAGCTCACTCCCCAGCGGACCGTCGCCGGGCTCACGGGTGGTCAGGACCTCGCCCCAGCCTTCGGCGCGAAGGCGCGAGGCAAGCCGCGCGATTTGCGTCGTCTTACCCGCGCCTTCCACGCCCTCAAAGGTGATGAACATCGCCTACACCCGGCTGACTTTGACGCGTCGATTCGGTTCGGAGCCGATGCTCTCCGACGACATGTGGTAGTTCTCGGCGATCTGGTGCTGCAAACGGCGCAGGAAGGAGTTCTGCGGGGGCAGCTCCAGTGAATTCAAGCCACCGGAAGTGTCGTTGAGAATCTCCTCAATCGCTTCTTCAGCCTGGGAGATTGCGACATCTTCCTCGGAAATCTCTTGAGGCATCTTGAAGATCTCGCGCAGCACGGTTTCGATCTGGACGTAAGTATTGCTCTTAATCACATAGGTCGGAATGTTACGTGTGATACCCTCTTGAAGTTTCGACGGCTCTTTCCGATAATTCGCCTTTAATGCGATCAGGACATCCGAGTCTTTCACGTCCTTGCTGATAAAAGCCGAGATGCGCAGGGTACGGATGGCTCGCTCTAAGCGGCTTCGGCTGACACCGTAGGGGAAGACGCGCAGAACGGTAGGCAGCGGGCGGCCATTCGAGAGTGTCGGAGGCGCAGTGCTTGCCATCGGCTCGCCAGCGGCATTCGGCGGTGCAATGCGGGTGGGAGGCTCCGCACTTTCGGGTCGGCCTGAATTATCCCGAGCCGGAGCCTGGTAGCTGGCCTCGCTCCCAAAGTTGCCGCGTCCGCGCGTCCCGTCATCAAACAGAGAAGGAGTACGATCACGCTCAATCGGCCGGGGAGCTTCCAGATCGGATTTCTGAATGACTTCGACTTCACCGTTTGCATTTCGGACACGAATCTCCGGGCGGGGCAGTCCCCCGCGCAGCATTCGGTCTACAGTGCGTGTGACATCATGGTGGATCGCAAGCTTATCCACTTCCATGATCTCGATGATGACTTCGAACGTCGGCGGTGCTTTGCGCTCCAGGACTGTCTTCTGGGTTCCGCGCTTTTTCGCTTCCTCGTCGGAAAGCGTCACGGCTTGAATACCCCCGATGAGATCCGAAAGGGTCGGGTTCATCAGCAGGTTTTCCAGCGAATTGCCGTGCGCCGTGCCGACCAGCTGAACACCGCGCTCCGCGATGGTCCGGGCGGCAAAAGCTTCCTGCTCGACACCAATCTCATCGATGACAACGACTTCCGGCATATGATTTTCGACAGCTTCGATCATCACCGCGTGCTGCAGGTCAGGCTCGATCACCTGCATTCGGCGGGCGCGTCCAATTGCCGGATGCGGGATGTCTCCATCACCGGCGATTTCATTGGAAGTGTCAACAATAATGACACGCTTCTTGAATTCGTCGGAAAGTACCCGTGCGACTTCGCGCAGTTTGGTCGTCTTACCACGGCCCGGACGGCCAAGCATCAGGATGGATTTGCCTGATTCCACAATGTCGCGGATAATATCGATCGTGCCGTAGACGGCCCGCCCGATTCGGCAAGTGAGGCCCACAACTTTACCCTGACGGTTGCGGATCGCCGAAATGCGGTGCAGGGTTCGTTCAATCCCGGCGCGGTTGTCTTTGCCAAACGTGCCTACTCGGGAGGTGACATACTCGATGTCCTCGGGAGTGATTGGAATGCCTTCGCGCAGCCAAACCGCACGGCCATCGGCAAAGCGTGCTTCGGCGTCGCGCCCGAGATCCATTACGATTTCGATCAGGCCAGTCGTGATGTCGCCTTCTTCCAGAGCGGCCCGCAGGGCAGGCGGCAGGATATCCAGCAACTGAGCCAGATTGTCCGTGACGCGCATTTGGTTGCCTGCCAGAGGGGATTGTTCAGCCTGGGAAAGAGTACCCTGTTCTTCGTCATTTGCCAGTCTGTCGCGCAGATCGGCCAGAGCTTCGTCACGTGGATCGGAAAGTGTCATAGTCATAGTTGAGTTATTGTGGGACGTATATTCAGATGCGTTTTGGTCGGTCATCAGGGGAGTTCAATTGTCCTTCCTGCAAGCGGGAACCGGGAACCACTGAGAGTGCGTAATCTACTCAATGTTCACTCTATAATAATACCCCAAATGAAGCTGAAATGAACATGAATGCAGCGACGATAGGCAGGTTTGACTTGCCTGTAGCACAATGGTATAATAAGCCCAAATGATTACAGTGTCCCCTTCTGCCCATCGCAGTAAAGTGGACTGCTCGAAAGGAAATGCACGTTGAAATTGAATGCCTCCGGCCTGGCCGGCGTCCTTGTCGTCGGCACGCTAGCCGTTGGCACTTTTGCCGCGGGTGTCCATTTGGGGCCGACAAAGCCCGTCGGTCATAACTTGTATCAGCCGGGGAAGGCGTATGCGTCGATCTCTCCGGCTCGGCTGGCTGCGGCCAGTCATCCCGGAGCGGTAGCGCAGATGGGGAACCAAAAGGAACGTGGTGCGGAAGGCGATGTTTCCGAAGATTTCGCTGCGGATGGCCCTGGGGCAACGTTTCAGCAGGTCTATCTGCTGATCAAGCGGCACTATGTAGATGCGCTTCCAAGCGACTCCAAACTGGGCCATGGGGCGGCTGCAGCAATGCTGACCTCACTCCAAGACCCCAACTCCCGTTTTCTCGAAGCCCCGGAGCTCACGGAAGTCACAAACCAGGGCAAAGGGCTTTACAAAGGGATCGGCGCGGCTCTGGCAGTTCGGCGCATCGCACATGCCAAAGTGAATGAGACTCCCGCTTACTCCGAATTTCAGCTGACGGTGGTCTCTCCCCTCCCAAGCAGCCCGGCCGAGAAATCTGGGCTTCTTGCCGGCGATGTGATCGCTTCCGTCAATGGGCAGTGGGTCTACAACGATCAATTTATCTACTCCCAGACCAAAGCCTTGAAATCTGCACAGGACGATCCAGTCACATTTAACAAGTTGGTGACCGTGCTGCAAAAGAAGATCGACGGCGCACTCAATCTTAACGACGCCCAGACAAAATTAAACGATCCGGCAGCGAAATCTATTGCTTTGACCGTCACCCGGATCGGCTCACCAGTGCCCATTGCTTTTACTTTGGATACCACGGGAGTGACCACGGTTTCGCCTATCGAGGCTCGCGCCTTGCCAGGCAGCATTGGCTATATTAAGATACGACAGTTCACTCCCGGCGCAGACAAGGATTTCACTGCAGCCTTGGCCGGGTTCGGTACCGATCCTAAGGGGCTGATCCTCGACCTGCGAAATTCGCCTGGTGGTCTGCTGGAAGCTGGAGCTGCAATCGCCTCACATCTGCCATCCGCGGCGAATTTTGGCTATATTGAGACCAAAGGGAAAAACATGACACCGCTCGTCATCACCCCCGCCTCAACGATATCCTGCCCGATCGCGGTTTTAGTCAATCGGGGAACCGCTAATACGGCAGAGCTCTTGGCGGCGGCTCTCCAAGCACATGGCGCAAGGCTGATTGGCTCGGCAACCTTTGGCGATGCCAGCGACGTCAAGCTAATTCAGCTGCGTGACGGCTCTGGCTTCACAATGACCATCGGCAAGCTGATGACCGCAGCGAAATCAGATTTCGGCGGGGCAGGCTTAAAACCCGACTTGTTGGTTCCTGAAATCGCCGGTCATGATGACCCGCTCAGCCGAGCCGTCGGCGTGCTGTCAGGCCGTGTCGCACGGCTGCCGGGTAACCCAGGCTAATCGCTCTGTAAGTTTATTGGAAGGGCACGAAGCATATAATGCAAATCGCACGATATTTCGGAAAATTTATAGGCCGTCTCGCCGGGACTGCAGTGCTGCTGAGCGTGGCATTTGTCGGGGGCGTGACGTTCCACGACCTCCACCAAGTCAAGAATGCCAACACCTTTGGCACAGTACTCGGCCTGGTTCCGCAGCGACTGTCTGAGGCGTTGATTACAGCGGCACACGGCCAGAGCGAAGCGTACACACCTGCGCAGACATATGCCGACGTCCTCACAACGCTCAAAGCGGGTTATTATGGCAAAGAGATCGACCCCACCCAGATGACCTACAATGGCATCCGGGGCATGATGGGTGCGATTCACGATCGCTACACACGCTTTATGGACCCGAAAGCCTACAAAGCTCTGGAAGACGATAACCATGGGGATTTTGTCGGCATTGGTGCACTGCTCGGCACCAACAAGCTCCAGCAGATCTATGTCGTACGACCACTTCCCGGCGGACCAGCCATCAAAGCAAAAATTATGGCCGGGGATATCATTCTGAAAGTGGACAGCAAGTCTACGCTTAAGATGAAAGATACGGAAGTCGTTGGGCTGATTCGCGGTGAGCCGAACACGAAAGTTACCTTGACTTTGCAGCGCGGGACCCACCCGGTCGTGATCAGCCTGATCCGCGCCCATGTCCAGCAGGAAGTCGTCCGCCATGCGATGATTGATCCGGTCAAAAAGATCGGTTATCTCTCGCTAAGCGTCTTCAATGAAGAGAGCGACATACAGATCGGCAAGGCATTAACTGATCTGGAAGGGCAGGGGATGCGTGGCCTCGTCTTTGATCTGCGCGAGAACCCGGGCGGCCTTCTGGATATTGCCCGCTCCATCGCCAGCCGTTTTGTTCCCAGTGGTCCAATCGTCTGGATTAAAGACAAGTCCGAGACCGCCGAAACAATGGAACATCTGGATGTCGATACCAGCCAGCAGCTGAACCACAAACGTTTCCCGCTAGTGGTTCTGGTCAATGGCGACAGTGCCAGCGCGGCGGAAATTGTGTCCGGAGCGATTAAAGACACTGGTGTTGGCGTGCTCGTCGGCGAAAAAACATTCGGCAAGGGATTGGTTCAGACAATCATGGGCCTGCCGGATGGCTCGGCTGTCGCTATTACGACGCAGCATTACTACACTGCACACAAGAACGATATCAATCATAAGGGAATTTTGCCTAACTTCCCGGTGACCATCCCCGATGATAACCTGCGCAAAGACGCTGTTTACCGCCGGGACCATCCGGACGCCCTGTATGATGTACAGTTCGACACGCAGCTGCAGACTGCTTTGACGCAGTTAAAGCTGCAGATGCAAGTGGCCAGCGCAAAGCCCTGGTGAATTCAGACCGGGGCAGATAGGATTTTGCCCCGGCATACTTTGATATGTCAATCCCCACACCCCAGCCGTCCTCGCCTCCACAAAACCCGCTAACATCTCAGCTGCGCCTGTTTCAGCGGCTTGCCGCTGTCCTGGCTGCTGCTCTGCTAGTCGGAGTTGGGACATTCTTTTACATTCGGCACCTTGGTCAGCCGGTAACAATATTTGTCAGCGGCAAGGCGGTCGCGACGGTTGCAAACCGTGCCTCGGCGAATGCTTTGATTGCCGCTGCCGAACAGGCGAAAGTCGGAGCAGCATATGCGTCGGACGATCCTAAACGTATGCAAAGCATCATTCTTTTACCCGCGGCCGCCAATGCTCCCCAGCAAACGGATGTTGCCGTCAAGTCCAAGCTCGTCGCACTTCTGACCCTGCATTTGAAGGCATTCGTAATTTTGGTAAATGGACATCCTAGCTTGGCTTTGCCAACCCCAGATGCGGCGACGGAGACGCTGAGGCTCGTTAAAGACCACTGGTCGAAGCAGCCGCCGGCTTACGATTTTGAGGGAGAGCCGCAGATTGTTGAAGAAATTGCCATTGAGAAGCGCTCTGTCGATACGGGCTTGACCCGTCAGAATGCGGCCTCCGCAGCTCCCTATTTCTGGACCCCGCCCCCGATCAAATCCTACAAAGTTCAGCCAGGGGATATCGGTTCCCGTATTGCCCACCGCAACCATATTTCCCTGGCCGATCTGATTACGGCGAATCCGAATGTCAATATCAATCGCTTGAAACAGGGGAATATGCTGAATGTCCGCAAAATGCCCCGCCTTCTGACAGTTCGGGTCCGCAAGACGATGACGACCGAGGAGCCGGTCCACCCGGGTGCTCCCGCGGCGCAGGCAGGCCGACAGCGTGTGACCTATGTCGTCACATACCTAAATGGTCAGGAGACGCACCGCGAGGCAAAAGAAGTGACGCTGCTGGAAAAGCCGCTGACGCGCATGGACCTATAGTCCAGCCTTGCCCTGATTTTCTCTTTCCTTTTCACCGACAATTCAATTAGTTTCGACACAGGAGAACTAATTTGAAACCATTTTCAATCTCGACTTTTGCCCTGCTGCTCGTCTCAGCAACTCTTGCCCCAGCCGTTGCTGCTCCGCTGACAGCCCAGGCGTCAGCCACTATTCCATCACTTCCAGTGGTTTCGGTAACGGGAGAAAAGGTAGATATTGCAGCGCAAAAAGGCTGGCGCGTGGTCTACTTCTGGAGCGCAGACTGTCCCTGCGTCCGCGACTGCGAGCGCCTGAGTCTGGTCCATTTGGCTGAGAAATATCAGGGAAAAGTGGCGTTTTACGCCGTTGAATCGAATGCCACGGATTTAGCAGGGGACCGGCAGGCATTGATGGCAAACATTTCGATCCATCACCTGCCTTATCCCGTGCTGCTGGATATGAACCACGTCATCGCAGATGCGCTGAAAGCCGTCAGCACGCCGCAGACGTTTTTGATTAGCCCCGATAATAAAATCGTCTTTCAGGGTGCCCCTGACGACTCACTGGAATTCAAATCTCGCACGGGCCGGCCGGGAATGACCAAGGCCTTTCTCGCCGATGCGTTGTCCCAGTCTCTCGCCGGTCTGCCGGTGCAGGCGCCGTTTGTAAAAAGCGTAGGCTGCGGGATCGTTCGGAATTAGCTGCCAAATGCCCCGGGCGGACGGCGGCGGTGCCAATCTGTCACCTTCTGGTAAGCAATTCCAAGCGAGAGCAGAGTTGTCTCGTCATAAGCTGCTCCGACGAACTGCAGGCCCAGTGGGAGCTGGCCTGCGCCCAGTCCCATGGGGACGCAGAGCGCAGGCAGACCGCACAGGTTTCCCATGCCGCTCAGGCCTTTATCACTGCCCGCAAAGTAATCATCCAGACTGACCGAAAGCGGCGGAGCGACCTGCAGCATCCCCGGGGCGACCAGAGCATCGTAACGGGTGAAGAAGTCTGCCATCGCTCCCTGCGCCAGGCTTCGAATCCGAAGGCTGCGCAGATAGTCTGCAGCAGGGGTAACCAGGCCCGCTAACAGGCCCGCTTCCTGCTCATCATCCTGAAGCTTGGCTAATCTTGCCTGGTCGCGAATGACTGACTCGAATGCCGCAGATCCCTCGACACTGACGATCAAGCTGGCCGCCGGATCCATTGGAATTGCGGGGAGTGTGGCATCGGAGAGTACCGCGCCGAGTCCGGTCAGGACGCCGAGGGCTCCCTCAAAGGCCGTCTCTGTCTCCGATTGTGCATTGTGGTTTTTGTCACCTTTTCGGTACTCAGGCCGAATAATCCCGATCCGCATTCCCTTTATTCCGCGCAATTTCCCCCGGCGAAACCGGCTGGCCTCCGAGGTGGTGGTGTCGCGCGAGTCTTCCCCGGAAATCACTTCCAAAATCGTGCCGCAGTCCTCCGCCGAGCGTGCCATCGGGCCAAGCTTGTCCATCGTCGTCGCAAGCGACATCACCCCGAATCGGCTAACCCGACCAAACGTCGGGCGCAGGCCGGAGACACCGCAAAATGATGAAGGACACACAATGCTGCCCCAGGTCTCCGATCCAATGGAGAATCCGACGAGTCCCGCCGCCGTCGCCGCACCCGGACCCGACGAAGAGCCGCCGGCCCAGTGCTCGGGATTCCAAGGTGTTCGTCCTGGTCCGGTAGAGGAAGCACTGCCAAAGCGGTATCCGCCTGCCCCGGCGAGCTGTATCATCGACAGCTTGCCCAGAAGAACCGCCCCGGCCTCGCGCAGCCGCTCGACGGCGGCTGCGTCATAGTCAAATACCTGTCCCGCATGAGCTGGGCTGCCCCATTCCGTCGGATCATGGGCTGTCGCTAACAAGTCTTTCACCCCAAACGGAATGCCGTGCAGTGGACCGCGCACCTTCCCCGCCATGCGCTCCCGATCTGCCTGCGCCGCCTGTACTAATGCCAGCGGGCGCGTGAGGTGCGCCAAAGCCCCAAGCTTTGGTCCCAGGGTCTCCAGCCGTGCCAGATAAAGCGTCGTCAGGTCCACCGACGAAATCTGTTTTTTCTTCAGAGCCGTGCCAATTTCCGAAAGAGTGCCAAAGAGCAGATCTGTATCGTTGAGGGCTGGAATCGTGGAGTTTGGCGTCATGAGGTGCGCTCCTTTCGGATGGGCGCGTTCGCCGCAAAAGCTGGGCTGATATCCTCAGGAATGACAAAGGCTCGCACCTGAGCGAAATCCCCGGGATAGTCCTGAAGCTGCAATGCAACCTCTTTCGACTGCGTTTCCGTGAGGGCGTATCCGACCATGAGTGGAACCAGGGATATCAGTATCTTGCCTTCCGTAAGTCCTGCGGCAGGCGGGGGGACGGTAACTGGTGCTGGTGGCAGCACAGGAAGGGCTGCCGGGGCTGCATCCACGGCTTGCGCCTGAGTGGGTACTGCGGAGAGCAGAACTCCGGCGGCCCCGGCCAGGGCACATCGGGCCATTTCGCGGCGGGTCAGGATCAAGTTGGTCATGGAGAAATATTCGGCAGAGTTGCCCCGAAATCCTGCTCCTATCTCACAGAATTACCCGTGAAGCCAGTGCAGAAGGAACGATGCCAGGCTGAGAAAGATACTGATGCCGATCACGTCCTGAAAGGCTGTCTCGAATGGCCCGGCAGTTAGAGCGGGGTCGAATCCGGCACGCTTGGAAATCAGCGGGACGCAGGTGCCAATCACGCCGGCAATATTGACCGAGACGAACATTCCCAGAAATACCACGAGGCCGAACGCCCAGTGCCGATCCCAGATTGCCCCGATTACGCCCAGAGTCACGGCGCAGGCGGTACCGAGCAGGGCAGTGGTCATCATTTGACGCATAAGTGCCTGTCGCCACTGGGAAAGCTGTACTTGACCTGTCGACAGGCCGCGAATGATGATCGCCGCAGACTGCAGCCCAGTGTTTCCACTGATGGCGGAGATGATCGGCATAAAGCTTGCCAGTAGGATGAACTTAGTCAGCGTCGTGTCAAAAATCCGAATGACGAAACCCGCCACCAGCTCAATAAACAGCGTCGCCATGATCCAGGGTAAACGCAGCTTCGCGATCTGTAGGGGTGATTTCCGTTCCAGCTCCTGCGCGTCGGAGCCGACAGCCCGCAGATAATCCTCATTGAACTCTTCTACCAGAACATCAATCATATCGTCGATCGTGACAATGCCCAAGATGTGTCCACCTTCGTCAGTCACGGGAAGGGTGAGTAGGTCGTAGCGGGAGATCATCCGGGCCGCTTCCTGCTGGTCTGTTTCGGGGACGACGCTGACCGCTTTCACTTCAATCAAATCGTCTACCGACTGGGTGGAGGGGGCGGTCAGGATGCCCCGCAAAGTCACCATGCCGCGAAGCTTCTTGTCGTCGCCTACTACATAGATTTCGTTGATCGTCTCCAGGCCGTCGGCGGCGCGGCGTACATAGTCCAGTACATGACCGGCGGGCATTCGATGGTCTACGAGAGCGAATTTGTCGGTCATAAGCCGACCGACGCTATCCTCAGGGTATGCCAGGAGGCGGCGCACTTCAGCGGCATCGTCCGGGGCACGGGTAGTCAGCTCGGCGAGAATGATCTCGGTGCGGCGTGGGTCCGCTTCGGAGACGATCTCCGCGGCATCGTCCATGGGGAGTTGATCGAGCAGGATGGCGATTCGTCCCGGAGGTGCATTGTCAGTCAGAAATCGCACCGTTTCCGGGTCCAGTTCATCCAGAACTTCGGCGGCTCGTTCATTGTCAAGCCAATTGAAAACCGCCAGCGCTTCAGGCTTTGTCAGCTCATCCATCGCCTGCACGATCTGTGCCGGATGCTTGCCCGTGAGTGCTGCCGTGAGACGCAGGTCACCACCCTCGCCCAGCGGCTTGCTGAGGGAAGATTTCAGTGACTCGGACAAACTAGAGCGCAGTAGATTGGGCATAGTACACTTTTCAACATCCGGTGGGCTTTTTCCTCCGGGTATACTGATTGCATGACTCTTTTCACTCTCACTCACAAATCGTCTGAAACCGGGGCTCGGGGCGGGCTGCTCCGCCTGCCGCATGCCGCCGAACCTATCCCTACGCCGGTTTTTATGCCCGTCGGTACACGCGGAACTGTCAAAGCCATGACGCAGGAGGAGGTTGCGGAGCTTGGCTTCCAGCTGATCCTCGGGAATACCTACCACCTCTATCTGCGCCCTGGCCATGAATTAATCCACA
Source organism: Armatimonadota bacterium (assembly GCA_025354405.1). Classification (GTDB taxonomy): domain Bacteria; phylum Armatimonadota; class Armatimonadia; order Armatimonadales; family Capsulimonadaceae; genus JANXMY01. The sequence goes on along the minus strand of JANXMY010000082.1, from coordinate 74,169 downwards.
AGGCCGGGGGCCTGCACAAGTTTATCGCCTGGGATGGGGCGATGCTGACGGATAGCGGCGGCTTTCAGGTCTTTTCTCTGGAAGATCTGCGCAAAATCACGGAGGAGGGCGTCAAGTTCAAATCCCATCTTGACGGCACATCGCACTTCTTTAGCCCGGAGCGTTCAATTGAGGTTCAGCATGCCCTCGGGGCGGATATTATCATGGCATTCGATGAATGTCCGCCCTATCCCTGTAGCGAGGAAGCGACGCGTCAGGCAACGGAGCGCACCCATCGTTGGCTTGAGCGGTGCACGGCTTTTCATACGACCCAAAACACAGGACAGCATTTATTCGGAATCGCGCAGGGGGGAGTGTATGAACATCTGCGGGCAGAGAGTGCACAGTTTGTGGCTGCTCTGGACACGCCTGGGATCGCTATCGGCGGTGTTTCCGTGGGGGAGCCGCCGGAACTGATGCAGCAGGCGGTGAGCTGGAGCATCCCGTTTCTGCCGCCGGAAAAGCCGCGCTACTTGATGGGAGTGGGAACGCCGCGTGACCTGCTGGATGCAGTGGGGCAGGGGATTGATATGTTTGACTGCGTTCTTCCCACCCGGCTGGGCCGCAACGGAACGTTCTACACGACACGCGGCCGCATCAATATCAAAGGCAGTCGTTACACCGAAGACTTTGGCCCGGTCGATCCGAACTGCAACTGTCGTGTCTGCCGGCGTTACTCAGCGGCGTATCTGCGGCATCTCTATAAGTGTGATGAGATCTTGGCATCACGTCTGACCACTTATCACAATCTAGCGCACTACGCCCAGCTCATGGAAAATATTCGGACCGCCATTGCCGCCGACCGTTATGAAGCTTTTCGTCGAGAGACAATGGCGATGTATGCGGGGGAGGAAGCAGTCTGAAAAGACTCTAGTCTTCCATGATCTGCGGTACGATAAAGTTGCCGTCGCGCTTCTCCGTAGCATTCGCGGTCGCGGCTTCGCGGGAGAGCGAGGGCAGAACCACATCTTCACGAAAAACGTTCTGCAGAGGAAGGGAATGTGAAGTCGGCGGTACTCCGTCCGTGTCGAGCTCCTGCAGCCGCTCAAACTGGCTGATAATTCCATTGAGATCGGTTGTGAGACGTGTCTTTTCGCCCGCTGACAGTTCCAGTCGCGCGAGAAAAGCGACGCGAGAGACTTGATCGAATGTAAGTTGTTCAGCCATGATGGTATTCCTGTCATGAAAAAGCCGGAGCGGGACGGCCAGCTCCGGCGGATAAGAAAATGCTATTCCTCAGGAATGAGGCGTGGAGCGTGTTTTTTGTTTTTTGGGCGGTATCAGTGCCGCAAGTGACTTAAGGTCTGACATCTTTTCCAGCTCAAAGTGAAAATCAATGACTTCGTTGATACTGATCGCACCCTGCGCGGTGAACTGCTCTGTTTCGTCATGAGACAGCTCAATGGTGCTGTCTTTGAGAATACCGTCTTCCCATTCTTCCTGCTTGATGAACTGTTCGCCTAACTTTTTACAGTGCGAACAGCGGAATTTGACGTAGACGAAACTTGGACCGAAGAGGCGAAGATAGTAGCCGTGCTGCATAACGTCCTTCGCAATGATGCGCTGGCCACAGTTGCACTTGATCGAGGTCCGCATATTACTCATAAAGTCCACCTCCCAGTTGTATTGCCGATGATCCCGCCCGGGTAAAAACGACGGGCACCGGCGGAATGATGTTCGAAAAAAGCGCGATGTTGATTTGGAGGCTTCGTGTGCGCATTATACCTTCTTATTATATCATATTCTGGGCTTCTATTATAGTATATTATGGTCTGATTTGGCGGCATCTGTAACTTTTTCTTCGGCACTATTTTGGGCGGGTAAATCGATGTCGAATCGGATTTCTCGCTGACGACTCAGCTCCCGTCGCAAGCGCAGCAGTGCGACATCTTTAGCCTTCGCTTCCAGCATAATATCGAAGGGGCGAAGAGCATTTCCACCAACGGCTTCCCAGAATAAAATGAACTCCATCGGATTGATAAAATCAGAATGGGCTTTTAAAATCGGCGCATGCAGCTTGGTGACACTGCGCTCTCGGCCAGTTTTCCCTTTTTCTTTTTGCACAGCACTGTTGAAATCGGTCGATGTCGAAGAGTAATGTATTTTAGGTGTTACGTGCTCCGGCCAAGTCGCGAGCGCTTGTGATATTGCCGACTGCATGGAAATCCCCTCGGGATTTAAGCAGAAGTGATGGAGGTTGTCGAACACTACCGGGCATCCAGTCGCCTCGTGAATGCGCAGCGTGTCAGTAACCGGGTAAGACACATCGTCATTTTCTACGACCAGTCGGGCTCTTGTTTCTTGCGGAAGGTCCCGGTAGCGACGAATAAAGCGAGAGAGGCTTTCTGCGCGGTCGCCATAAACGCCGCCGACGTGTGTCACCACCACGGCCTCCGGCCCGCAGCCCATCGCCTCTAGAATCCGGGCCTGAGCATTCAGATCGTTGATGCTTTTTCGAGCCACGTCTTCGGCAAGAGCATTCAGCAGAATATATTGCGAGGGGTGCAGGCTGAGCCGAATATCATAGCTTCGCGCAAGAGCGCCGAGTTCCGCCAATTCGTCCTTTGCATCCTCGAGCTGCCCATGAAACTGCGGCATGTCCGGGTGTGTCAGGTAAGGCGCAAAATCCGAAGACATGCGATACATATGAATGTCCGTTTTATGCAGATAGTGAAAGATCTTGCGGACATATTCAATGCTCTGGCGGACATGCGGCTCGCTTTGCCAGCGCCGCGCATCATTCGAGGGCATTCCGGCATCTGCGTCAATAGTTGCAATATTGCCCCCATGACCGATAACTTTCACGGCAAAACCAAAACGTATGCTCATTACTTATTCCTAAATTTTCCTAATTTGTTTGTACCCCAGATAGGCATATTCTATCTAAGCGTCTTGACAAATACTGCGCAAATGAGTAGAATAGAATCGGTTTTAGCACTCAGGGCGCACGAGTGCCAAAAAAACTTTCACGCGAAAATATCACGAAGAAATGTGACGAGGAGGCAATTTCACCATGGCAGTTAATTTCCGGCCCCTGTCGGACAAAGTGCTGGTCAAACCCAGCGATGCGGAGACTCAGACGAGCGGCGGTATCTTCCTTCCCGATTCTGCGAAGCAGAAGCCCCAGGAAGGCGAAGTCCTCGCTGTCGGCCCCGGCCGAATTCTCGATGATGGCTCCCGCTCCGTTTTGACCGTCGCCATCGGCGACAAGGTCATCTACTCTAAGTACGGTGGCACTGAGCTGAAGCTGGATGGCCAGGAGCTGATGATTCTGGACGAAGACCAGATTTACGCGATCAAAAGCTAACACGAATTCACAAGGAGATTACATAGTATGGCAGCCAAGACATTGCTGTTTGATGAAGAAGCCCGACGTGCGCTCGAGCGCGGTGCAAATGCCGTTGCGAATGCTGTTAAAGTGACCCTGGGACCAAAGGGCCGCAACGTTGTCCTGGACAAAAAGTGGGGCAGCCCAACCATCACCAAAGATGGCGTCACCGTCGCCAAAGAGATCGAACTGGACGACCCGTATGAGAATATGGGCGCACAGCTTGTTCGGGAAGTCGCCTCCAAGACCAATGATGTTGCCGGAGACGGAACCACCACCGCCACCGTGCTGGCACAGGCCATCGTCAATGAAGGCCTGCGCTACGTTGCCGCCGGCGGCAACCCCATCGCTCTGCGCCGCGGTATCGAACTGGCGGTCGAAGCGGCCGTTGCTGAGCTGAAGACTCGCAAGATCGATGTCACGGACAAGGCGTCCATCGCCCAGGTTGCATCCATCTCCGGGAACGACACCGAGATCGGCAACCTGATCGCGGAAGCCCTGGATAAAGTCGGCAAAGACGGCGTCATCACGGTCGAAGAGAGCAAGGGCACCGAGACGACCCTCGAAGTGGTCGAAGGTCTGCAGTTCGACAAGGGCTTTATTTCCCCGTACTTCGTCACCGATCAGGAGCGCCAGGAAGCGACACTGGAAAACCCGGCCATTCTTCTGTTCGAGAAGAAACTGTCCAGCGCACAGGACCTGATTCCTCTGCTGGAAAAAGTCTCCCAGTCCCGCCGTCCACTGCTCATCATTGCTGAGGATGTCGATGGGGAGGCTCTTGCCACGCTGGTGGTCAACAAGCTGCGCGGTATCCTGAATGTCGTTGCCGTTAAGGCGCCCGGCTTCGGCGACCGCCGCAAGGCCATGATGGAAGATATCGGCGTCCTCACCGGCGGCCGCTTCCTGACCGAAGACCTGGGTATCAAGCTCGACGGTGTGGAGCTGACTGACCTCGGTACCGCCAAGAAGATTATCATCACCAAAGACGACACGACCGTAGTCGAAGGCGGCGGCACGGCCGACGCCGTCAAGGGCCGGATCGAACAGATCCGCCGCCAGATCGACAACACGGACAGCTCCTACGACAAAGAGAAGCTCCAGGAGCGACTTGCAAAGCTGGCCGGCGGCGTGGCCGTCATCCAGGTCGGTGCGGCCACCGAGACTGAGCTGAAAGAGAAGAAGCATCGCTTTGAAGATGCACTGTCCGCCACCCGTGCGGCAGTCGAAGAAGGCATCGTCGCCGGCGGCGGCGCGACGCTGATCTCGATCATCCCAATCCTCGACGGCCTGAAGCTCGAAGGCGACGAGAAAGTGGGCGTCAACATCGTCCGCCGCGCCCTCGAAGAGCCGCTGCGCCAGATCGCTCACAACGCGGGCCTTGAAGGCAGCGTCGTCGTGCAGATGGTCAAGTCACTGCCCCAGGGTCACGGCCTGAACGCCCTGACCGAAGAGTACGTGGACCTCATCGCCGCAGGCATCGTGGACCCGGTGAAAGTCACCCGCTCCGCCTTGCAGAACGCGTCCTCCATCGCCGGCATGATCCTTTCCACCAACTCGCTGATTGTCGAGAAGAAGGAAAAGAGCAAGCCCTACAGCGGTGGCGGCGACCATGACGACGATTACTAAATCGGTAATCAATTAACAAATAGAAGGGGCGCGGCAATTGCCGCACCCCTTTTTTCTTGTCACGCATTATGTGGAAAGCAGGAAAATTATTCGAGTTCGCGCGGCTCCGTCAAAAGGCGCAATCCATCGAGTATTTGCTCGACGCGGCTTTTTGTGAGAATGCCAATGTAATCGCCAAGCTGGGATTGATCCAGGGTCAAGACTTGAGAAACTATTACAACACTTGGTTTCGTCAAGCCTGCTTGCCCTGGATTGAGAGCAGCATTGCCGGGGGCTTGCCCTCGTCTCAGATTTGATGTCAGCGGGCACAGTGTTACTGTCCGCATTCGGCTGGAATTAAAGACATTGTTTTGGACAATGATATGCGGATGGCTGTACCCAGGCTCGGAGCCGGTCGGATCATCCAGCTCTACCCAGTAAATGTCGCCTTGACGAATTACCATTCTCCCTCAACTAACTTACGGAAGGAGCGTCGGGACGCTTTCAGCCGGATTTGATCCTTGGGGTCTGGCTCTCCCTCGTAAGCGGCATCAATTTTCTCCAGTAATTTTCGGTTTTCCTGGCGGCGCACAAAATCCTCGGCAGCGAGTGCAAACACTCGGCTGCGCGAGATGTTCATCGTGCAGGCAAGCTCCTGAACTTTTGCCATCAAATCTTGTTCCACTGAAATTGCTGTTTTGACGGTAGGCATATTATTCTCCTACTTTAGTATAACAAATAGTAGGAGAACTGTCTGTACTCAAAGAAAAGCCGAAGTCGGTGTATGCTCCATATAGACATATAAACCGTTATCGGTGAGGGGGATGAAGCCGAGCTGGGTGTAGAGGCGACGAGCGGGGTTGTGCGGCTCCACATGAAGTCGAATGGGAAGGGTGAGGGACGCGGCTTCCTTGATCAGCTCCTGAAGCAGGATTGTCCCGTGGCCCTGCCCCCGATACTCGGGGAGGAGAGTAATATCGAGTATCGAGATTTCATCAGTCCGCCGATCAACGTAGAGGCGTCCGATCGGCGTATCGCCCAGCAGGAGCAGATCGTAAGCAGCTTTTGGATACCGGGCCTGATAATCGGTATGCTGAGCGGTGAACTGCTGCCGGACAAAATCCCATTGCTGCTCAGATGACCAGCCGACGCTCACCATTTCCTGGGCACGGGTTTCGGTGTACAAACTGAGCAGAAAGGGCATGTCCAACTCTGAGATTGGACGCCGAGTCAATGGTCCGGTAGTTGTCATACCGCTTCGATCGAAATTAGGCGATAGCCGAATTCTGCTGACCGCAAGCCGCCCAGAGTGCGCCGCGAAAGTGGGCCGTTGTATGACTGGAGTCCGTGAGGATCGAAATGACAAAGGTTCCAGTGCGGCTGCCCGATGGCCAGGACATATAAACCGGTACGCAGCTTTGGCTGGTCCGGCGAGCTGCCGGAGTACAGGCGACAGAAAGTTTCCGTGCCGCCATGCAGTGCGGAGAGCAGGATCCCTATGCCCGGCTCGACCGGGAGTGTGAAGCTTGCACCAATAGGATGCTCCGGGTTTCCCGTCCACGCGTGGAATGGGGCGTACTGCTCCGGCCCGTCGAGCAGGACTGGAAAGTGAGCATTGAGTGCCTGGAATCCAGTGCCGCCTCGGTGGTTCAGCACTTTGATGCACGCCCCGGAGTGGGCAAGAGCGGGATCGCCGGTAGCCAGGTGCCGGGCATCGATCAGCCGCTGACCGTTCCAGTAGGCTGCCGAAAGAGCTGGCGCGGCGGGACATGCCGCAGCGGGATATGCCGCCGCCTGCGCCGACCCGGCTTTGAGACCGAGTGTCAGCGTACCTGCGACGACGGCGGCACTGCGTAAAAACTTTCGCCGGGGAATTAAATCGGGTTTTACTTCAATCATGTGGGTATCCATTTCTTCAAAGCAAATGAGAGCAATCAATTCCGAAGTGGGAAGATTCCCTGCAAAGCGATGACAAAATTCATTGTCAGATAGGGCTGCATGTTATTGTGTGCCGTGCCATTCCCCGCAGCTGAGACGGCGGCGGGGGCGGCTGTCCCCGTCGCAGCTGTCGTAGAATACAGGCTCGTAAACCGTGGATTTGCCGCCGCCTCGGCCGGAACAGCCCCCGTCGGGATACTGGTAGTCGCCGCTGCATTCAGCCCGTTCAGCGGGTGGGTGTGTGTCGGAATCTGAGTCGAGCTTAGCACAATGCCGGAAGACCCCCCAATTTCCCCGACAGTATAATCCGTCAATCCCACTCCCTGCCCCTGACCGAGTGCTGAACTGCCCTGTAGATTTGGCAGAGCAAAGTTGGTCGTGCCGTTACCGCCGAACTGAGTGCCCAGGAGAGAAAAAAGGGCCGTGTTTTGCGAAATTGGGATTAACTGACCATTGCAAGCCGCCCAGCCTTTGGGCGGGAAGTTAAAGCCGACAATACGTATTTCACCGACGAATGCTTCTGCCATCCTGTCTCCTTAATTCTGTGAGGGGAAGACCCCAAACAGCGAAATGATAAAATTCACACAAACAAAAGGCTGCATATTCACGTGAGGTTGACTGCTGCCCGCAGCAGCGAGGGCTGTCGGAGCCATTGCATTCCCCGTACCAGCACCGTAGACCGCGCGCGTGGAATGTGCAGGTACGGTGCCGATGGGGCTGCGGCTCGCTGCGGCATCCGTACTGCCGGTCAGAGTATGTACATGAGCAGGCATCTGATTCAGTGTCAGTATGATATACTCTGTCCCACTTCTCTCACCGATCACATAGTTTGATGTCCCGCCGCTCTGCCCCTGGTGGATCGGAAGACGGCCCTGCAGATCAGGCAGAGCGAAAGTCGTCTGACCGTCACCGCCATACGTGGTGCCGATCAGATTGAAAAGTGTGTCAAACTCCGAAATCGCCAGGATTTGACCATTGCAAAATGCCCAGCCCTGCGGGGCGAAGTTAAAGCCGGCCATCCGGATCTCGCCGACATATGGTTCTGCCATAGAAGTCTCCTAATCTCTAGCAGGGAAAATTCCCTGCAATGCGATGACAAAGTTGACCGCGAGATACGGCTGTAGATTCGTGTGCGGCTGGTTTCCGCCGGCGGCGGTAATTGCCTCGGAAGCCATGGGTGTCAGGGAGACCGCCGGACCGTAGACATTGCCGAGGCCTAGTGGGGCGGTCGCCAGCAAATTACCGCCGGGAATAGCGGTATTGCCGCCTCCGCCGACGACACGAAGCGCATGGCTATGTGAAGGCAATTCGCTGCTGCTGAGGGTGTGATTCTCTTCCCCTGCTCGTTCTCCTTGTGTAAATCCGTTTCCCGCATGAATCGGGGTGCGGCCCTGCAGGTTGGGCAGAGCAAAGGTCGTCTGCCCATTTCCGCCATAGTCCGTGCCCAGGAGTGAAAACAATGCCTGATTCTGACTGATCGGCAGAGTTTGCCCATTGCAAAATGCGTATCCTTTAGGGGGAAAATTAAACGAGACAATCTTGACTTCCGCTAAAAAAGGTGTCGACACTTGAGTATCCTTTCAGGCTGGCAGGGTCTCCTGCGTTGGTCTAAGCAAAAATTGCTTCGTAAACACGCTGCTCACCGGTACTGCTAATTGGCACCAGAAAGATGTCTGTCCGGCCCAGATTTATATGTGTAAGGCTATAGGTGCCCTGTGGCAGGGCGGGCAGTGCCGGGCCGTGAAATAGAAGGCTGAAGGGGCGGCCTTTGACACTGTTTGGTCCGGATGGTGCCGCTTCCTTGAGCATCAAAGCCATAGGAAAATCGCTTGTCGTGAGAACAAATTCCGTTCCGACCAGCGGTGTAAAGTTTTCCAAAGTGAGCAATTCTAGTCCGGACATTCGTCATTATGCTCCAGGGCAAATCCGTCGTTTCACACACGAAAGCAGCCCTAGTCCACAGAGGAGGACAAGAGACAGGCTGGTTCCCATTTCAGGCACTGGAACGAGCTGCGCCTGGATATTGTCGAGCAGAAGTGCGGATCCAATGTCGCTGGTGTTGGCGTTGACCACGCCAAAGCCCAGCGAGTAGGTGCCTGCCAGCAGTGTTTTCTGGAGAAGGAACGTATGGTATCCTGTTTCTGTCAAGAAATCTCCTGCCGTGGGTGAGGGCGGACCAGGGGATAAAGTCTCAGACAACGTTGCATCGCTGACCTGGGCGAACCGGGTCACGCTGCGTTCGGCCGGCACTGACGTGCTGGAGATTGAGACGAACGCGAAATCGGGATTGAACGGGGGAAAGCTTGGGTCTTCCGAAGTCAGAAAGTCATAGCTGAAGCTAAGATGCAGGCTTTGGGGCGTGAAGATGGTGAACGACTGCGCAATTCCCGAGCCGTTGTTGGCGGATCCATTGCCCAGCCCGGACAGTGCTCCGGCATTGATACTCAGCGCGGCTTCCAACGCGGATGCGCTTTTGGAGCCGCTTCCGTAATCGCCCGCAGTCGCATCGTTAGAGAGAAGTGCCTGTTTGTTTCCCTGTGTTGGGGTGTCGCCAAAAGCCGATGTCACAATCAATGCGCTGCCCGTCGTAGTCCAGGAGGCATAGTTTGTTTCAAAACCGCCATTCGCGATTTGCGCCGTCGCTGGGGTGCCCAAAGTCAGCAGTGCAAGCCCGGCCAAGGTGCCGCCGAGGGAGTGCCGGAGCGGGGAGGAGTTCATGTCGTCCATCCTTTGTGGTAACAGTAGAACTGATAGATTTGGTAGAACTTGCCTATCTTAGCACAAACACGCCTGACTGTCAACCAGTATATTTACTAGGGAAAGGAATTACTCGGGCGGCCAACTCTCCAGCAGGATTTGGCCCGGCTTCAGGCCAGTTGATTTCAGGGCATCCCGGACCACGCCAAAGCTCGACGGGCCGGGCAAAGCCCCGATCACTTCGCTCTCGACCACAGCAGTTCCTAACTCAGCGGCGCGGCGCGAGACATGCTCGAAGAGTGCCACTAGAGGCGTTTGGGCGGGGCGCGTGATATTCATCGATACCTGGGTCAGACCGCGCGAGGGAAGTGCGAAGCCCAACGCTCGGATGCCGGGTAGGTGCGGGAGAGTGCGCAGCTCGCGGGCAATGAGACGCGACACCTGAATATCTTCCGCTGCGAGGTTGATGTTGTATGCGATCAAGGGGCTGCGTGCCCCGACAATCGCGGCTCCGGCGGTGGGGTGCGGGCTTATTGGGCCGTAGTCCGGCGTGAGTGTGTCGAAAATATGTTTACGTACAAATGGCAGTGAGGGGGCCTCGGCTGCTGCAGCCTCATAGAGAAACACCGGCAAGTCGTGGCGTTCCGCCAGCTCCCGGCCCACTTCACGGGCGAGAACGGCACATTCTTCAAGGGAAATATTGGTGAGTGGAACAAAGGGCAGCACATCTAAAGCCCCGTGTCGCGGATGAACGCCGCGGTGTTGCCGCAGGTCGATGAAGCGAATGGCGGCCTCGGCGGCGGCGAGGGCGGCGTTCCGTACCGGCTCCGGGGGGCCGACGAATGTCACGACGAGCCGGTGGTGGTCGGCATCTGCGCTCCAATCGGCTAATCTTACCCCGGGCGTTTGGCGCACGGCATCAACGATTGCGGTGATGATGACCGTGTCTCGGCCCTCGCTGAAGTTAGGTATGCATTGAATCTGTGGAGTCACTTTTTTGCCGGCCGAGCTGGAGAGGTTAAATCCGGATCTTTATACTCGAATATCAGCTGGTGCCGAGGATAATCAAACGTGATACGGCGTGCGTAGGTAAAGCTGGACATACCCAACCACAGGCTGATTTCGAAATCGGTCTGCGCTGACGGGCTGATCTGTCGGTCTAGATCGGATGTTCCTGCGGTGTCGATGGGAATGTATACCGGTGGGTTCTGACTGAGCTGGATCTGCGATTCGTAGCGGGAAACGACATACTGCATGCTGTCATCACTATTGCCAACCCCACGCTTGCCTCTGAAAGTTCCAGTCTGGACATCTTCTTTTGGCATCCCCTTGAGCTGCTCACGTGCGAGCCGCAGGGAGAGGGTGGACCGAAACGCTCCCGTATCGAGCAGGGCCCAGAGGGGCCGCCCATTGACAGCCGCTTGAATATAGAGACATCCATGATAGTAGTGGAAAGGCAGAGTGATACTTTTGTCACCGGAAAGCGGGGCCGGGGCCCGCGCGTTTGCCCCATTCATCAGAAGTGCAGTTTTTTTCTCAAAGTCCAAAGTAACGACGGAGTCATTCAAGATATTCCCGCCAAATATCCCATCCGTCTTCTCAACCATTGTCTCGGCGGTCACGATTTTAATGGATCGAAATGGAATGCCGGCGATTTCCATCGATTCCGCCTTGAGCACGTCTGATTTTTCTGAACCGCCGACGCCGCGAATGTGGGTATGGGCAAGGCTACGGAGGTGCAGGCGTTTGGCGGAGTTCCAATAGAGTAGAATATCACTCCCACCCCCTGTGTCGAATAAAAGGCGGAAGGGCTGACCGTTGATCGTCACTGGAAATATTGCGAAATCTCCCAGGAAGTCGACTGCCATGGTGCTGGACTGGAGGGTTTCAGTCCCTGCCGTGCCGGGTGAGTGAATACGCTGAAAGGTTTTGTTCTCGCTGAAAACTGTTTGATAGGCTGCGACGTTTTCAGTGATATCACGGGCATTCTCGACGATTTCACGGTGTGGATGGCCATGCGGGTCAAGTTTGAGATAGATCGAGGCGATCTGTATCGCCTCCTTCGGGGTAAGTGTGTCGTCCTCGAGAACCAGCAGCTGTCCCCAGCCTTCGGGCCACTCCGGATGCGTCTCCGAGGCACGCCAAAAACAACAATGCGCAGCTTTGTAGTCGCCTTCCCACTCGGCGGCCCGGCCGGTCGCAAGCAGTCCCCAGAAATTGTTTGCATCGAGGGCAAGGGATTGTGCGGCTTCTTTGACATACTCCCCGGACCAGCCGGCCCGAATTAATGCCAGCGCGAGCAGCCCGTGGGAGTCGGCACAAGCAGGGAACTTAAGCGTGGCGGCCTGTGCCTCTGTGAGCACCTCCGGCCAGTTATCCTGCCGCATCAGGGTCCGTATCAGACCCAGGCGCGGGGCCAGTGCTTCGGGTGCTGCTTCAACAGCGGCGGAGTAAAACTTTTGGGCTGATTCCCAGTTCCCCGCGGCAAATGCCATCTCGCCAGCCGCCGGTGGCGTGGGAAGAAGCTGAGCCTGTGCCTTAGAGACACACAGGCTCAGCAGCGCGATGAGCGCAGAAGCGCGGAGTGAAGAGATCGCCATAGAATGGTTACTTACTCAGGCCGCGCAAAACGCAGATAGGTGATACGCGGATCGTCGGAAGATGTAAACTCCAGAATTTCGTCCTGGTTGATCTCTTCGCTGATCAGGCCCGCAGCGTTTTTATGATAGACATGGACAGGATTTGTTACGTTGTGGGTCAGTGAGTCAGTGGTCTCTCCGCCGACCATAATCTCAATTGTCCCGGCCTCGCTGCCTTTTTCGGCGTAGGAGATACCAACGAGCGGCAGCCGCTCGAGAGCAAATTCCGGGTCAGCCTGAGGGTCGAAGATCAGTTCGACTGTCACTTTTTCGTTCTGGCGTGTCCGGCTAAAATCATCAAAATAGGTTTTCCACTCAGAGCGAGGTATTTCTCGTGTTGGCATAATTTTCTCCTTATGTTCCCCGTTCTATACCCGGTCCGGGCGACGGCTGAACCAGCCGGCGATCGAAGTCAGCTGACCGCGCAGCCAGGCGCGGGAAACCTCTTCACGCCCGAAGATGCCCTGAGGCCGGGTCAGCATGAGGATCACCAGCAGCAGGGGGTAGACCACCAGGCGATACTGAGCGATGGGACGCAGAGCTTCGGGCAGTATAGTCAGCAGCACCGCCGCGATGGTGACGCCGCTGATGCTTCCGAGGCCGCCCAGCACGACCATCACTACGACATCGATAGACCGTTCAAAGCGAAACGATTCATTGGAAAGTGACGATTGGTAGTGGGCGAACAGCGCTCCCGCGATCCCCGTAAAGAAGGCACTGAGCACGAAGGCCAGCACTTTATAGCGCGTGGTATTGATACCCATCGCTTCAGCGGCAATCTCGTCTTCGCGCACGGCAAGAAATGCCAGTCCGTGTACTGAAAAGCGCAGGCTGTAAGCCACCCAGATGACGAGGGCCGCGACTAGAAAAACCCAAAACAGGCTTGTGAGATGGGGCGTCGCAACATGCGCCAGCGCCTGGTCCTGACTGGCGACCGGTAGTCCGGTGAAAGAAGTTGCCCCGTCGACCGCTTTGATATTGCGGACAATAACGAGAATAATCTGTGCGAAGCCAAGCGTGATGATCGCCAGGTAGTCTCCGCGCAGGCGCAGCGAGGGCAGCCCCACCAGAAAGCCGATGGCGGCAGCCGCTAATCCTCCTGCCAGGCTTACCGCCAGAATGGGTAATGCACTGGTCCAAAGGCCAACCGGGGAACCATCAGTTGGCAGCTGCGGAAATAGATGTGTGTGTCCATAGGTAGATAGGGCTGCACCCACGTATGCCCCCACCATGTAAAACCCAATATGCCCCAGCGAAAATTGTCCAGTGAAACCATTGACAATATTCAGCGAGACCGCAAGAATGATCGCCAGACCGCACCGGATCAGAACATCTTCTTTGTATTGATCATGGGCCACGCGGCTTGGTCCATACAGCAGATGATCCAGCAGAAGAAGCAAGCCGAAAACCAGAGCAATGCCGCCAAATCGTTTCCAGAGAGGCATCAGTGGATTTCCTACACTTTCTCCGGGGCAAATTTCCCCAGCAAGCCTGCCGGGCGAAACAAGAGGATTAAAATCAGCAGGAAGAAAGCGACGGCGTCGCGATAGGTGCTGTCAATTCCGATGTTTGGGCCATAGGCCACGACCAGCGTTTCGGCGAGCCCCATGATCAAGCCACCCAGTACCGCACCGGGGATGTTGCCGATCCCGCCGAGCACGGCGGCAACGAAGGCTTTCAATCCATAAAGAATGCCGACATACGGATCAAATTTGGTGTGCTGGAGGCCAAAGACCAGAACTCCCGCTGCGCCAGCGAGTGCTGCGCCAAGGGCGAAGGTAAATGCGATTACGCGGTCGGTATTGATCCCCATCAGGGCGGCGGCATCGGAGTCGAACGAGACGGCCCGGATTGCTTTCCCGATGCGTGTCCGCGTGACAATATAGGTCAGCGCGATCATCAGTACCAGGGATACGGTGAAAATTAGCCCGGTCTCGACATTTGGCGCGAGGCGGGCAATCGGCGGATCGTTGGGAAAGAACCGCGGGTCGGAAGAAAATATCTGCGGCAGGACGCCAAAGTTCTCAAGAAAGAGCGAGACTCCGATTGCCGTAATCAGTGCGGTCAATCGTGATCCGCTGCCGGGGCTGCGCCTACGCTGCGTTGTATAAAGCAGCGCGGCCAGCCCGGCCCAGGCGACGATCCCAATAATGATCGCCGAAACGGGAGTGCGATTCGCATTGGTCGCGATTCCATAGGCGACATAGCCGACCGCTGCCCCCAGAAACAGGGCCGGAGCGATCCAGGCACGTGTCCGCAGGGGCCTGTAGGCAGCCTGTTCAATGATCAGCCCCAGCAGGCCGCAGATCACCATTGAGGCCAGCAGCACCAGCACCGCCCCGAGCGGGGAGGGGATAAGAGGGGGTAAATGTACCACCGAAGGCAGCCAGGTGCCCAGCAGCCAGGCCGCGCCGATGCCCGCATACGCTCCTACCATGTAGACATCACCATGGGCGAAGTTTATCAGCTTGAGGACGCCGTAGACCATGGTGTAGCCCAGGGCGATCAGGGCATAGATGCTGCCGAGCTGAAGGCCGATCAGTATTTGCTGCGGAAGATCGTGCATAAGCTTATGGCTGGAACGTCGCAATTACATTTTTGTAATTGCTGCCCTTGATCTGCAGCACGACGGCGGCTTTTTTGGCATTCCGATCGGCATCCAGGGTGATGTCGCCCGTCGCGCCCTTGTAGCCTGCCGTGGCGGCAATGGCATCACGGAGCTTGGCCCGGAAGGCATCGGAGTTGTAATCGCCGCCGTCCGGCTTACCCGCCGCTTTAATTGCGGCAAAGAGCACCCCGGCGGCGTCATATCCCTGTCCGGTCAAAGCATCTGGTGACTGACCGCCATTTGCGGCTTTATAGGACTCCACAAACTTTTTGACGACCGGATCTCTCTCGTCGAGTGCGCTGTGGTCGGTGAAATAACACCCTTCCAGCGCGCCGCCCGGGCCGCCTGCACCTTCGATTAGTTTGGGAGACTCCCAGCCATCGCCGCCGACCAGTGGGGCTGTGATTCCGAGCTGCCGCGCCTGCCGCGCAATGGTTCCCACTTCATTGTAGTAACCGGGAACGTAGAGTATGTCGGGGTTAGCGGCTTTGATCGTGGTCAGCGACGAACGAAAGTCCGGGTCACCGGCCTGGTAAGTGCGAACAAGTAGCACTTTGCCTCCCTGGGCGACAAATGCCTTCTGGAAAAAGTCCTGCAGGCCATTACTATAGTCACTTGTCTTGTCGTAGAGAATGGCGGCGGTTTTTGCTTTCAGCGTTCCCGTCACAAACTTGGCTGCAACCGTTCCCTGGAAGGGGTCGATGAAGCAGACGCGGAAGATGTAAGGGCCGGTCTGCGTTACTTTGGGGTTCGTGGATGACGGTGAGATCATCGGAACCCTGTTGGAGTTGCAAAACGGAGCGGCGGCGATGGAATTCTTCGATGCTACTTCCCCGAGAATCGCAATTGCTTTGTCTTCGGTGATCAGTTTCTTAACACCAGTTGCGGCAGCATCGGGCTGGCCCTCGTCATTTTCCAGATGGATCGCAACTTGATGCCCGTCGATTCCGCCCGCTTTGTTGATCTCGGCGGCGGCTAGCTGAACCCCTTTGTCGGTAGAGGAGCCGAAAGTTGCCTGTGCGCCGGTCATGGATGCAAACTCGCCAATGACGATAGGGCTGGAGGCAGAAGAACCGTCCCCGCCCGGGCTGGTACCGACAGTTTTATTGGCACAGCCGGAAAAGGTCAGAGCAAAAGCTGCAGCCGAAAAAAGGCCGCAAAGTTGGCGCGTGGAAGCGCGGTTAAATCGCATAAAGAGTGTTTCCTCTAGGGTAGGGTCGCATGAAAAATCGAGAGAATAGGGCAGCATTGCTTAGGCTGAAGGCTCGGCTGAGATCGAAAATATCTTGTCCAGGCCAGTAATGTGCAGGATGCGCAGCACCGCGGGTGTTGGCCCGATCAGCTCCAATCGTCCGGACTGATCTGTCACCTGCTTCAGTGCCGCGACTAGAACGCCGAGACCAGTGCTGTCGATATACTCCAGGCCAGCCAGATGAATGCGTACGCAGGCGTTAGGACCCGCCGTCAACGTTTCCAGCAAAACCCGTACGCGAGGCGCACTGCAAGAATCGAAATCGCCCGAGAGGGTGACTGTCGGCACTCCGGCGCATATCTGGGAGGAAATGTGCAGTTCCGCCATTGCCTTGCTCCCTCTAAATCTGACGACTTATGAATTTCGTCTTTGTTCCACATCATGTCTCCATATTCCTCCTGCACTCTGGATATTTCTTGCGACTGCGTAAGCTAGTGCTGCAAACAGGCTCAGGACCGTGAGCAGAGATACGTACAGGCCCAAAAGAAAAAGGACAGGGCGGTAGGCGAACACGACGCGGTGAGGCCCGCTCCCTAGGAGTCGTACTCTTCGCAATGACCCTTCTACGGTTTCGATTTGCGTCGGAACCCCATCAATGGCTGCAGTCCAGCCGGCAGCATGTGTGTCAGCCAGAATGAGTGTGTCATCCCCACTTGTCACCGGACTGAGGGTGACGCGGTCGGGCTCATCCGCACTGATAACGACTGGAACTGTGGGGGCACTCGCCAGGTGAACACGAGGTCGCCAGTGACTGTTTCGCGAAAGATAGATAAACGCCGTCTCGGACAACTTCGCACCGGGTGGAGCGATAGTTGGTTCACGCCGTGCGGGAACCAGGCCGGGTATGGTCTTCTCTGGCGATTTGACACGGCAAATTATGATGTACTTGGCTGCCAGTAATCCCGCCATCTCTGCCGCCTGATTGCGCTGCTGCAACGGCGCCTGCGGATAAAATGCCTGAGCCGCGGACCCACCCGCCCGCTGCGCATTTTTAAGCGTGACCGGTTCGTAGCCATAGGCGTCTCGCAGTCCGTAGGGCATCATCAGGTTCGGCGTGAGCGTATCGGCCCATAGCCCTTGATAATTCGGGAGGTCCTGCCGGTAATCTTTGACGCTCGTAAAGCGAAGCCACACGCCGGGTGTCGGAGCCAAAATTCGTGCCTGGTGCGATTTGATGTCTGGGTCGGCTGATACTACGGCAATAATCGGGGCCTTCGGAAGTGCCGTGAGCTTCACCAGCGGATAGATAGTCCGCCCAAAATGAGTCAGGTCAGCAAAGGTCACCAGAAGCAGTACAAGCGTCGTAGCCTTAAGAGTCGGCAAAGGAATCGGCAGCTTTTGCCATCCGTACCCTGCAAGCAGTGCCAGACTGAAACAAGCCCAGAGCAGGCAGCGAGCGGGATCATGAAAGGACTGAAAGCCGGGGAGTGCTGTGTACGCCAGACGATAGAGGCCGCCCTGACCGCCGAGGGACATCCACAGGCCGAAAACAAGTACAATACTAAGAAATCGCGCGGGGCTGGAGCCGTCTCGACGCCAGCCCCTGATTATGGCCCAGAGTCCCAGAAGACAGGGCAGCCACCCGACATAACAGCAGGTCTCCCAGAAGTTACCGCGTTCAGCCCAGGTACCGAAGAAAGGATGCCCATGCAGCCTTGGCAGAACGAAGTTGCTTAGTTCGTCTGTTGGTAGAAAGAAGCGATTGACGATAAAAAACGACAGCTTCTGACGAAACGCATCGTGAAACAGCCCCAGTGTCGGCAAAATTTGCCCCGCCGATAGTCCGATGGCAACCGCGCCGCTTAAGATCAAGAGGCCGGAGATTCGGGGCCAATGGCGCCGTGGCATTTGCTTCCAGAGTCCCCAGCCGATCGCCAGATAGAGCGACAGCAGGGTCATTTGTGGATGGGCGGCCAGAAGCTGCAAGCCCAGCACCAGGCCTAGCCAGAGGGCATCGGAGAGGCGGCGGCGGTCCAGCAGTCGGTCAAGGCCCAAAATCAGCCAGGGCAGCCAGGCCGCCGCCTGTACCATGTTGGGGAACTGCTCCTTGGAAATTAGCTGCCCGCCGAACATGAAAATCAGCGCGGACAAAAATGCTGCGCCGCGCCCCAGCGAAACTGCCCGCCGGGCGAACAGATATGTTCCCATCCCGGCCAGCCAGACATGCAGGGCGATCGTTAAATTGAGAAATGCCGCGGCAGAAACAAAGGGCAGAAGGGCGGTCACCGGATACAGTGGCCAAGTCTGTGGGTTTCCGACATAGGGAGTGCCGCAGAGGATCAGAGGATTCCAGAGTGGCAGCCGCCCCGCCCGCAGATTTTCGCGCAGGAACTCCTGCATCGGGGTGAAATACAGACCGATATCGCCCCAATACAAAACGCGGCCTTCCACGAACTGCGGCCAGAAATAAATCAGGGTCAGAAGCAGCAAAATCAGGGGAACCATGGCTTTTCGAGTACTATAAATAGGATTTCTCACGGCGGGCAGTGTATCTCGCAAAGGCAGGATTTATCAATGAGCCAATCAATTCAGAGGCGAAAAGCAATTATCGGCGGAACGGGCTTCGGAGCCTCTCTTGTCGCGGGAACAGCGGAAACGATCCCAACAATTTATGGGGAAGCACTGGTGACCCGGGCCGATCTCGGAGATGGACTGGAATTGATCTTTCTGGCACGGCACGGCCCCGGACATTCTCTTCCGCCGCACAAGATCAATCACCGAGCGAATATTGCGGCTTTGCAGAGCCTCGAAGTCGAAGCGGTGTTTGCCACGACCGCGGTTGGCTCTTTGCATAAAGAAATCGCACCCGGGGATTTCGTCCTGCTCGATGATTTTTTGGACCTGACGAAAGGCGAGGTCGTGACATTTTTCGAGACGCCGGGACAGGTACACCACTCGGATTTTTCCGCTCCCTATGATCCGGGTCTGCGCCAAGCTCTGCTGGATACGCTGGGCACAAGCCTGTCAGTACATCCACGCGGGACCTATGTATGCGTTTCCGGACCGCGCTACGAAACCCCTGCCGAAGTCCGTCTCTTCGCCAGCTGGGGAGCTGATGTGGTGGGCATGACAGGGGCGCCGGAGGCCATTTTGTGCCGCGAGGCTGGGCTGCGCTATGCCGGGGTCTCACTGGCGACGAATTACGGGACGGGGCTGCTGCCAGGCGTGCCCCTTTCGCACGCGGATGTGGAGGGGCAAATGGCCTCTCGGCGCGAGGCTCTGGCTGCCTGGCTCCTGCGGGCGGTACGCGCGAACAGTTAAAGTGCAGCCAGCGGAGATAAGGCTGGAAGTGCCTTGCGCTCTTTGCCTGTCTCGGTCATCGATACCGTAGTTAGCTTTCCCGTGTGAACATCGTAAATGCACCCTGACAGTACAATCTCCGCGGGAATCCAGGGATGCGACTGGATACGCTGGATCTGCTGGCGCACATGCTCTTCCAGGCCTTGAAAGGCATGAAACTGCTCCGGGGCAATCGAGTCCGTACCAGTGCGCCTGCGAATATCATCCCGAAGCTCTTCGTCCCGGAATGTCTGCATGCCGCACTCAGTATGGTTGATGATCAGAAATTCCTCTGCTCCAAGTCGATAATGGGCGACCAGCAGGGAGCGGATAACATCTTCGGTAACGATCCCGCCCGCATTACGGATGATGTAAGCATCGCCCGGCTTCAGGCCGAACGCCTGCTCCAGGGGGATCCGATAGTCCATACAGGCGACGATCGCCAGCTTTCGTTTGACCGGGGCCGTCGCCCGGCCCGGGTCGTAAGTTTCAACAAACTGCGCATTCGCACGCAGCACTTCATCCAATACGCTCATCGTTTTTTACCCGCCGTCCTCAATTTTTCCGCTGACACAAATTATTCTACGGTTACTGATTTTGCTAAATTGCGTGGCTGGTCGATTTCCCGGCCCAGTGCATCAGCGATGTAATAGGCCAGCAGCTGCATCGGAATGATTGCCAGCGCGGGCATGAATGTGTCATGCGTCGCAGGGACGCGCAGAATGCTGTCGACGAAATGTTCGTTCAGGCCTTCATCACCCGCTTTGACGATCCCGACGGTCGAGGCATCCCGGGCACTGACTTCTTTCACATTCGACTGCACTTTGTCATAGAGTGACGATTGAGTGGCAATACACACCACCGAAACCCCTGGCTCGACCAGGGCAAGTGGGCCATGTTTCAGCTCCCCAGCAGGATAAGCTTCGGCATGGATATAAGAGACCTCTTTAAGCTTCAGTGCCCCTTCCTGAGCCACTGCATAATCAAAGCCGCGCCCTAGGAAAAAGAACGATGACGAGTCTTTAAGCTTCAGTGCGACTTCCTGTATCGCAGACGTGTCAGCGAGTATTTCCTCGACCTGCTCGGGGAGTTTCAAGAGCTGCTCCACATAATCGGCGACGACACCCGGCCCCAGCTTGTTTTCTTCCTGCGCGATATACAGGCCAATCAAATAGAGCCCGACCAGCTGGGTGACATACGCTTTTGTCGAGGCCACACTGATCTCCGGCCCCGCATAGGTGTAAATTACTTCGTCGGCCTCACGGGCTATGCTCGAGCCGACGACATTTACCAAAGCAAGCGTGGTCGCTCCCTTGATTTTCGCCTCACGCAGACCCGCCAGCGTGTCCGCCGTCTCCCCGGACTGGGAGATGATAATCGCCAGGGTTCGTGCGTCTACGATGGGGTCGTTGTAGCGGAACTCGCTCGCCACCTGCACATCCACCGGGCGGCGTAAAAGGTGTTCGTAGAAGTTCTTGCCCGCCAGCCCTGCGTTGTATGCGGTTCCGCAGGCGACAATGACAATGCGGTTAAAATCCAGCAGCTTAGAAGTGGGCAGCTTCAGCTCGGGGAACGTCACCTGATGCGTTTCCGTGACCCGTCCACGCAGCGTATCCCGGATTGCCTGCGGCTGGTCGTAGATTTCCTTGAGCATGAAATGGGCAAATCCGCCCTTCTGCGCCGTGCTGACATCCCAGGTGACATGGAAGACATCACGCTGCAGCGGCTTGCCGTCCAGCGTCGTCAGCGTGACTCCTTCGGGCGTGATCCGGGCAAAGTCGCCGTCTTCAAGCACCAGCACGTTTCGGGTGAAACCCATTACGGCAGGAATATCGGAGGCCAGAAAGTTTTCTCCTTCGCCGAGGCCGATGATCAAAGGTGAAGCAGTCTTCGCGGCGTAGATCGTTTCGGGTTCCTCGCTGGAAACGACGCAGATGGCATAGGCTCCGGTCACTTCCGCCAGGGCTGCCCGTACTGCACTTTCCAGCCCGTTCCCGTGGGCCAGATGGGCTTCCACCAGATGCACCAGAACTTCGGTGTCCGTGTCGCTGGCAAAAACGTGTCCTGCGGCCGTGAGACGCTCTTTCAGCGAGATATAATTTTCGATAATGCCGTTGTGGATCAGTGCGATCTTGCCAGTGCAGTCGCTGTGGGGGTGGGCGTTGACATCGTTAGGCCGCCCGTGGGTCGCCCAGCGCGTGTGAGCGATCACTGTCCCGCCGGATCTGTCCAGACCGCTCAGGGCCGCTTCCAGATTCGCGAGCTTGCCCTTCTTCTTCAGTACCGTCACTCGGTCATCGCCTGTCTTCACGACAGCGACACCTGCCGAATCATAGCCCCGATACTCCAGCCTCTTCAAGTTATCCAGCGCCAGCCGGACACTGCCCTCACGTCCGCCCACATAGCCCGTAATTCCACACATAGATTTTAAATTGCTCCCTGTAAGCGTTTCGCAGATTATACCCGATAGGCAAGCACTGCCTTGACGTCCCCCATACTGAGCGCTATAATATTCAATGAGCCGTCAGAAAATATCGGCATTTACCCTCATCGAGCTTCTCATCGTCATCGCGATAATTGCAATACTCGCGGCCTTGCTTCTGCCTGTGTTTCAAAAGGTCCGGACTCGAGCTTACCGGGCGCAATGCTCATCCAATCTGCGGCAGATTGGACTGGGGATACAACTCTATGAAGAAGACAATGAAGAGAAGCTGATGCCGGGACATTTGCTCGCCGTAACCAACCCGGTGTCTGGAAATGATTACGCAGGGTGGGCGGGAGTCTTGAATCCGTATCTGCAGTCGGTGGGAGTTTTTGTCTGCCCGACGGATGAGACGCCGAAAGCGGTCATCGGCGGAAATATGTATTTTCCGGTGACTTACTTCATGAATGTCAATCTCAGCGCGAAAGTGACCGCCGGGGGATTGCCACTCGCGGCGCTCAAATCTCCAGCTAACACAGTGCTGATCGCGGAGTCGACGGGCGGGGGGCTTGCGGCTAACATTGCACGGCTGAATGATTCGAACGAGGCGGAGTCAATATTCGCAAATTATTTCGTCAGCGTCATTGCCCCAGGGGCAAATCGGCATGAGGGCGGGCGTGACTTCCTGCTGGCCGATGGACATGTTAAATGGCTGCGGCCAGATGCGGTTAGCACCGGGTCAACACTCGCCGCCGCCTCACCCGACGCGCTCCCGCGCGGTTTCACTGCAACTTTCAACTTTCACTGAAGGCGGAGCGTCAAATAGCTCGGCACCTTTCGGCCGCATCCACGTCCGTCCCCACTCACCCAAAGCCTCAAAAATCGTGTTCAATGCCTGGCCTTTAGCGGTCAGTTCGTACTCGACATGCGGGGGCATCTGAGTGATTACCGTGCGTGTCAGCACCTCTTCTAACTCCAAAGCGCGCAGGCGTTCCCGCAGGGTCGCCGGATTCAAGCCGATTTCACGGCCGATCTCATTGAAGCGTTTCTTGTTTCCAAGCAGTGCTCGCACAATATGCAGTGACCAGCGCTCGCTCAAAAGGTTGAGGGCCGCGTTTGCTGGGCAGAATATCTCTGAGTTGTTTTCTTGATATTCCATGTTTCGTTTCTAATATCATAACACAATTCCGAAGCAAAATGTGCCGCGAAAAAATTTCCCGTATGGGGAACCTATCCCATAGAGTTACTATTATGTTAGTAATTGCGCGTTGAAAAACATAGCGCATTATTAAACATAGTGTAAAGGGAGCGTAGTATGCAGCGGCTTTTTGGACAATTTGTGGGAGGGCGAGGGGCAGTCGGGCTGCTGATATTGCGCCTAGTTGCAGGATCAGCTTTGATGCTGCACGGATGGCCCAAAATTCAGCACGCGATGAGCTGGATGGGGCCAGGGGCACCGGTTCCCGGGGTTTTTCAATTTCTCGCCGCCTTCTCCGAGTTTTTTGGTGGTTTGGCCTTTCTCACGGGGCTGCTGACCCCAATTGCGGCACTTGGGGTCGCGGCTACGATGCTATTTGCACTGCTGGCGGTGCATTTCAAGAATCATGATCCCTTTGTGAGCCCCCATGGTACCTCTTTCGAGTCAGCATTGATTTACCTTTCCATTGCGATGGTGATGCTATTCACTGGCCCAGGGGCGATTTCTCTGGATAGATTATTTTTCCGGGAACGTCGACAAAATGCGATATTATTGGAAACAAGAAGACTTGATTAAATGAGATTCAAAACAAAGAATTCCGTCGCTGGTATGACCGCGGCTGCCCTGGCACTTACCCAGATAGGGATCTGGAACAGCGCACAGATTTGTTGACAGGGATTTTGCAGTCGGGAATGATGTCGATGTGGTATTAGCCTGGAAGTCATTCCAGCTTTGCCCTCAGCTTAGTTTACGCTTGATATGAAGGAATATGAGACTATGTCAGAGATTAAAGTTTTAATCGCGTTTTATTCGCGAACAGGGGCGACCGAAGCACTCGCCAATGCAATCGCTGAGGGGGCTCGTGCCGAAGGAGCCACGGTCACACTGAGGCGGGCACGGGAAATCGTGAGCCGCGACGTCATGGCCTATTCGCCTGGCTGGGCGGAGAGCGCGGATGCGATGAATGCGAAATATGAAGCACCGACTGAGGCGGACGCCGTCGCAGCCGATGCGATTGTCCTTGGTACGCCGACTCGGTTCGGCAATGTCTCCTCGGAGCTTAAAGCCTATATCGACTCGCTGGGCGGCCTCTGGTTCCAAGGAAAGCTAAATGGGAAAGCGGGTGGGGCATTTACTTCTACTTCAACGACTCATGGCGGCAACGAGACGACGATCACGTCTCTTTACACGCCTCTGGTGCATCTGGGCATGATCATCGTCCCGCTTGGCTATGCCGACCCTGTTCTGTTCAGGGCTGGAACTCCGTATGGAGCCTCTTCCGTATCAGGGCAGAATAATGCTCCTCCGACAGCAGACGATCTCGAGGTTGCCCGGTTCCAGGGCAAGCGAATCGCCCAAGTCGCCAAAGCACTGAAAGCGGCGGGTATGACTCAGACGGCTTAGTGAAAGCACCCGGCCTGCTTAAGGCCGGGGGTTTTTTTGATAAACCCGAACGTATTCCACTTCCATTTGACGCGGGAAGATCGTGTCATCTACTGGCCCGGCCATATCTCCGCCGACTGCCAGATTCAGAAGTAAATACTGCGGTTTATCAAACGGCCAGCTAGCATTCCCATGGTGCTGGTTTTTGTAGGTATGAAAGATCTTACCGTCCATTCCTATGGAAAGACTTTCTGAAGTCCATGTGAGCTGATAATTGTGGAATTTTGTGCAGGCATCCGGCACCTGAATCGAACTCCCATTGCCATAAGTTCCGGCAGTCGAAATATTATGGATTGTTCCAGAGATTTTGGTCGGCTCTTTACCAACCTGCTCCATAATATCGATTTCTCCGCAGTCAGGCCACTTATTGATTGTCCCTAGCGTCCAGATCGCGGGCCAGGTGCCCGTGCCGCCGGGGAGCTTGGCACGCACTTCGATAAAGCCGTACGTCCAGGAAGCCTTGCCACGTGTGATCAGTCGAGCCGAGGTATACTTTTGATTGCCGTAATCAGACGCTGTTGCTAAGGCTTCTTTACGCGCAGTGAGTATTAACTTTCCGCCTTCGACGCGTGAGTTTTTCAAGCTCCCGGCGGCATAATATTGCTGTTCGTGGTTGTACCAGCCAGTGGCATTCGCCACTGTATCGTAGCTCCACTTGGAAGAGTCGGGCAGACCCTTTTTGTCAAACTCATCTGACCACACCAATTTGTAGCCTTCCGGAGGACCACCAGCCTTTTGGAGCTCGCCTCCAAGAACGCGCGAAGTGAGCAAAGCGGCACCGGCCGCTAAAATCAAAGACAAACAATTATGCTGCAAAACTCAAACCTCCAAAAATTTGTACATCACTGGGTTCCGGTCGAGGGGGCAGAGGAAACTCTGCTGCTGCTTCATGGAACCGGCGGTGACGAAAATGACCTGCTGCCGCTGGGGCAGATGCTTAACCCGAATGCTAATCTCCTCAGCCCACGCGGGCCAGTGCTGGAAAATGGTATGCCGCGCTTTTTCCGTCGACTTGCCGAGGGCGTCTTCGATGTTCCTGATCTGATGCAAAGATCGCGCGAGCTGAAAGAATTTATCGAAGCCGCTGCTGCCTCTTACGGCTTTGATGCCGGGAACGTCACCGCTGTCGGTTTCTCGAACGGTGCGAACATTGCGGGCGCGCTGCTGCTGCTCTATCCAGGCGTGCTCAAATCTGCAGTATTGCTGCACCCAATGGTACCACTGTCTCCTGATGAACTGCCGAATTTAATCGGCACACGGATTTTTATCGGGGCAGGGCGGCAGGACCCGCTCGTCAATACCACGGAAACCAATCGTCTGTCGTCACTGCTAACACAGGCAGGAGCCGAAGTAACTCTCTTCTGGTCGGACGGTGGGCACAGTCTAACCCGCGAAGAGATTCAAGCGGCAGCGCTCTGGCTCCAATGACCTGGAAAGTCAGACATGATGCAGCATCTGCGCTACTGTGTAGTAGAGAGGGATGCCGAATGCCAAATTAAACGGGAATGTAATCGCCAAAGCCGCTGTCAAATATAAACTAGGATTTGCTTCCGGGAGCACGATCCGTACTGCGGCAGGTGCAGCGATATAGGAAGCACTGGCAACCATTGCCCCCAGCACCATGCTCCCCCCAAGTGAGAGGCCAGCCCATGTTCCTACGGCTACACCCAAAAGCCCATGAAGAAGAGGCATCAAGATACCGAAACACAGCAGGAAGACGCCGACTTTCCGAAGCTCCCCCAGTCGCTGCCCAGTCACAATTCCCATTTCCAGAAGAAATAAAGTAAGAACCCCTTTGTAAGGATCGACGAAGAATGGCTTGACCTGCTCCATTCCTTTTTGTCCCGCTAAGAACCCGATGAGCAAGCCGCCAATCAGCAGCAGGACAGTCTTGCCGGTAAGTATTTCGCGTAAAGCCTGAGACAGATTGTTAGAATTCGGCATCTGCGAACGCGCGATAAGGAGCGCGACAAGTATGGCTGGAACTTCCAGCAGGGCCACAAGAGTAGGCAGAAACCCCTCGTAGGGCACTTTCACGCTGTCTAAAAAGGACAAGCTCGCGATGAAAGTCACTGCGGAAACTGAGCCATAGTGCGCGGCAATTGCCGCCGCATTAACATTGTCGAATTTCCCCAGACGGCGCAGGATAACATAACACCAGATCGGAACCGAAATGCCGAGCAGGAGTGTCGCCAGACCCGGCTTCCAAAAGTGCAGGAAGGAGGTGTGTGAAAGCTCTGCCCCCCCTCTCATCCCAATCGCCAAGAGCAGATAGATCGAAAGGCCGGTGTAGAGAGCCTCGGGAACACGCAGGTCACTTCGCAGTCGTGCGGCGGTAATACCCAGTACAAACGCTAAGATCATGGGCGAAAGAAGATTCGCCTGCATCAGATGCCCAATTTCCATTGACAGTCATTCCCCAATTTGCTATAATTTTCTTACACGACTATTATAGCACGAAAATGAATACATGACAATACTATCGTGTATTTATTTTCAGGAGAAATTCATCGGCTGACCCTGATTTTTTGACATTCTTATCAAATCATTCGCATGTACTCATCTGCCTGGCCTAAAAGCCGGATTCGCGTTTACGCGATGTCGCTGCACGCGTTGGTATTACAAAACGTGCGGTGCAGCGAATCGTGACCGATCTGGTTGAGGGGGGCGTATTCATACGCCCTGAGGCATACAGTCGAGGAACATTGCATGGTGGGCGATCGCTGGCACTGGTCTGCCCACCTGGATAATGCCAAATTAAGTGCGTGCGGCCGAATCTTTCGCAACTAGAACTTTTGCCTTTGCCGGCTTCCTGATATCGTAAATGACCAGTCGAGCACCATCGAGGCTTTTGGGGTTGACTTCTTTTGCCTCGGAGCGTGGGATAGCGACAGTGTCCGGGTTGCCATCGCTGACATACTCCCGTATCTTACCCTCGCTCATCTGTGCCAGCGCACGCTCGATCCAGCCTGGCCCGGCACCGATTCGGGTGACACGATCAGGATCGAATTTTTTGTCGGACCAGGCTCGGCTCGGTCCGCCCCAGGCCATCAGTATACAGCGATTGTGGTAAATGATCGTTCCAAGACGGCCATTCAGCAAATAGGGCCAGAGCGCACGGTTCTTGGGGGCATCTCCCCCCGGCAATGCCATGGTATCCATTACTACGCCCGGCACACGGTCAACGACGTACCGCTGACACTCCGCCATCTCCCAGCACAGCTGAGAGGCAGGCAGCCGCCCTAAGAGGCGGTGCGTGGTGGTGTGGTTTGCGATTTCAAAGCCTTCCGACGCCAAGTATCGAAGCTTTTTCGTCTCCGTTCCCGGCTGCCAGAAAGGGGCCGGGTTCCAGGCGGACTTGGGCAGAATATAAAAAGTCGCTCGCAGTGGCCAGTCACGATGCTTCTTATGGAATGCTTCCAGGATACCTAGGGCGCAGTTGGGGTCAATGGTTTCATTTTTCAGATAGTGGAACTGGCTTCCACGAGCATCATCGAATGTAATCACGACTGGAGTTTTTCCGGCGGGAACATCGATATGGGAAGTCAGCACATCACGCATATTCACTGGATACCAGTGCGCGGCATACATTAAGCAGAGTTGTTTGCGAAACGTTTGCGGGGCGATATTTAATCCGTTCGCGTCATATCTTCTGCCGTGGAAAGACGGTCCGTTGATCGCATGGTACATGAGAATAGGAATTCGGCCCATTTCGTCCGCATGCAGCGCGGCCAGCTTGACCGGGCTGAGAGGCAGCAGAAGGGGACGAACAATAGGAGGGGCGGCTGGCTGCGCAAGAGCCGCACCAGGCCGCACGGCTGCCTGCTGATTTGCGCAGGATACGCTTAGGAGTGCGGCAGCCGTGACGACGAACAGACGAAAGAGAGTTTTCACGTCATAATCTCCAGTGATCTGGACGTATTGTACCCGAAGATATTCTGGTGTGTAAATTACATCTCTTTGACTACGCCGCTATATCTTTGGAGGGCCCCCAGAAGAACCGTGCTGCGACAAAGCTGCAGATGGCGAGCGCGAGTGACAATATCCCATGCTTTGTATGATGGTCAAGTGAGCCGGCGGCGTATCCGGGCAGGAACGCCGGAAGATGACCCGCAGATTGTGTCCAATAGATGACTGCGACGATGAGAAATAAAATCCCCACTAAAACGGCGGCTGCGGTAGTGATTTGTTTCGATTGCTTACTTTGCACAGGTCCTATCTTTCTGCCCTTTGGCGTACTTTTTGTTTCTCTGCCTACAGTCTCTGGATTAATCTGGGACGGTTTGCAGACCGTATGTGGTTGTCGGCGCGGTGGTCGGCTCAGTGATCAGCACCGTGTAGACGTTCCCACTTGTGATGGCAAGGGGAGCTGCCGGGACCAATACGGTCGCGGTTCCAGCCGCGTTCACCTGGATGGTAGGCGCGCTTGCTGAAACTGCAAAGTACGCCGTCACGGGGTTGACGGCGGGAGCCGGCGTGCCAGCAGTTGAGCCTGCGGGGACGGTGGGGAAGCGAGGGTACGTGACAGCAGCATAGGCTGTCTTGCCATTAATTAAAACGTCGACAGGGCCAGCGTCGGGAGCGGCGTTCAGTATGCGAATATTTGCTGAGCCGGCGGGGGGCGGTGTGTACGGAAGTGAAGGTGTATAGCTTGCGGATGCACCCCGGTCTCCGGTGACGACACTTTGTAAAAATCTGGGATCGGTAGTCTTAATTGCGGTATCTGCGCGGCCAATCAAGTAGCCCGTGTAGAACGAGCCAGTTTTTAGTGTCAGAGTTGGGCCCACTGGCAGTGTCGTAGGGGCTGGAAAGGTGACACTGGTTGTGAAACCAAAGAGTGAGCTGCTTTGGCCGATAAAATTGTAATTGGATATTTGACCGAAAGCCAGATTGCCGTCAATCGCTCCCCCATTTACTGTGACGGCAGCACTGCCAGCATTCACTGCGACGTTCACTGCCCGAATATGTGCCGAATCGGTACTGCTGCTGCTGCCGCACCCGGCGCTGACCAGGACGCCAGCAATTGCTGCGAAGGCAACTACTGCGCCTCGCTGCTGTAGACTACGCATAAATATTTCTCCTCGTGAGTGTATGTCGGTGATTCTAGATCTGCCAGCCATCTTTTTCGGCTGGGGAAATGTTTTTCGTGGGGGCTGCCTGGGCGGCATCGGCGATTGCATAGATCCAGTCTGCTGTTAAGATCGCGGAGACGATCCAGAAGCTCGGCGTAAAATAATTGCGTCCGGTGCCATGCGGCAAAATCGCAAGAAGGCCGAGGCCAACGAGAAATATTCCCACCAGCGCCGCGCCTTTGACAATCTGTCCACTGACGATTTGTCCCAGTCCGGGACAAAGAAGCGAGCCAAAGACGCTCCACCGGGCATTGCGCCTTCCATCGTCGCCTCCAGAAAGCTTGACCAGTGAAGCGTCGGACGATGCGTAAGCCACTCCGAGCTTTGCCTTTCGCTGCTGTTCCGCTTGGCGTAAAGTTACCCGACCGAACTTAGCTTCTGCAGAGACTTGCCCAGGCTTAAAGCTCAGCGCCGCTTGATATGCGGTGGAAGCGGCCTCAAAAGCACCGCGTGAGGCTTCGATGTCCCCAAGCAGCTCCCAGGCACCAGCATCTGCTGGGCGGGCGGCAAGAATTCGTCTTACAGAACTCTCCGCCTCACTTGAAAGTCCGCGTCGAAGCTGAATATGGGCATTGGTGAGCTGTCGTCCCGCCTCTTCCTCCGCCTCATAGTCGCGCCGTGGCCGTTCAGGCGGCGGGGGCATGTTTGTGCTCCGATTCGCTTTCTTCTATTTCGTCGTCTTCTCTTTTATCATCTTCTATCTCTTCATCTTCTTCGTCGTCCTCGGAATCATCATCAAATTCACCGATGCCCATTCCGGCAAGACGCTCCGGTTCGCGCTCCGGCGGAGCCTCCCCGGTCCAGAGCTTTTCGAGACCGTAGTAGCTGCGCTGCTCTTCTGCCATGATGTGAACGATATTATCGCCGTAATCCAGCAGGATCCAAGTTGCCTCACTGTAGCCTTCAATCCGCCGCTGCCGAATGCCCTGTTTTTCCATCGCTTCCATGATGCCGTCGGCCACCGAGCGGATATGGATATTGGAGGTTCCCGAGCAGATAATAAAGAAGTCGGCAATCAGTGTCTTGCCGCGCAAGTCAAGTGCGGTAATATAATTAGCTTTTTTGTCTTCGGCTGCGCCCACAATGGCTTCGCGCCGTTCGTCCGATGTTAAAGTGCTTTCTTTCAAAGCGATTTGTTCCTCAATGCTCTATGCAGTTACTTTGTTCGCAGTATACCCGCTACTACTACCAGATTCGACGGAAATGCCCGTATTTGGGTGTATCTTGGCACGCTTTGTGCAAATAGGTTAGTCAGGATACGCGAACAAGAAAGCGAGTTTTAAGAATGAAGTACTCTAAAGTAATGACCGGTTTGATGAGTGTAGTGGCCTTGACGGCAATTGTGGCAGGTGCATCGAATGCGGCAGCACCGGGGCGATTTGGCTTTTCGACGGTGTTTTCGCCGAACATCATCAATTCCTCGGACCCCAGTACTTATGTGACCGTCCAAGACAACACAACCCCGACAAATAAGGCCCCAACGAAAATCAATCTGTGCAACTTTACGGAAATGGTTTCGTCCGATAGTCCGAACTTTTCTGCATTCGATAGTCCTAATGCTACGATCTTGACCCCATTTACTTTGGATCTTAGTGTAACTCCGGACGGCGGTACGACCCAGACGCAAGAATTTAAAGGCGTCTACACCGACACTCTGATCAATGCCATTCAGACAACGGCAGACGTCACACTCACCGGGCCGTCGAGTTTAACTTATGACTTTGGATCTCTTGGTATCTATACCTTTAACAACGTGACTTTTTCCTCACCTGGCAATTCGTTTTCGCAAACAAATGGCTCCCTGAGTGCCTCTGTCACTTATGCTCCGGCTGCGGTTCCCGAGCCAGCATCTGTCGCTCCGTTCGTGCTGGGCGGAATTGGCCTACTGGGGCTGGCTTTCCGTGCTCGCAAAGCAAAAGTAACGGGCAGCCGCGCCGCCTAGTCTCGCACTTCAAAATTGGGAAAGCGTGAGGGGAAATCCCCTCACGCTTTTTTTGTCAATGCCTGAAAACGGATTGACAATCATGTGCCGATATCGCCGCGTGTGTGACGCAGTAGTAACCGCCGCAATCGGGACAGTAGTGCCTTTTATGCGGCTTATCCACTTGGTTGAGACAGTCCGCGGGACGAAAATCGTTGTTTCCAGCTATTTCCGATGCCGAGTAGACTAAGAGCGGCAACTTTCCAAAGCTGCACACGAGCCGCAGCACTTCTTCCTCCGGCCCATAAATCGGTGGACTTAAGGCCTCGCCTGGGGATTGAACCGGGGTGAATTCCCTGCTGCTGAGTGGAGCCAAAAGCTCCGCGAAAGATAATTCTAAGCCTCCAAGAAGTCTGCCTTCATTGTCAAGGATGCGTGCCATTGGTCTTTCCATTCTCGCTTGTGTGACAAGCGCACAGGATCGGTGACTAACTCGCGTTTATTGTATCGCATTTTGAGCAAAAAACAACTATATGAATTTTAAATCTTCGTAGCGCTTACCCAGTACGACTTCGCTGTCTGCGCCGAGCCAGCGGTCCAGAACGGTCGCATAGACGGCACGGAAGTCGGTGGAATATTTCAGGTCGCCATGGTCCAGGTCAGTCAGGCTTGGATAGGAGCCGTATAGCCCCCCTTTGACAGGTTTGCCCAGCAGGAACATCTCAGAAGCAGTCCCATGATCCGTGCCGCCATTTGCATTTTCGTGGACGCGGCGGCCAAACTCGGAGAAGGCCAGTGTCAGTACATGGTCTCCGGCATTCATCTGCTCGACATCGGCTTGGAACGCTGCCAGGGTGTCGGAAACATCCTGCCAGAGTTGCCCATGCCGTCGAAGCTGCTGGGCATGCGTGTCGAATCCGCCCGTCGAGATGTAGTAAACTCGCGTTCCTAAATTTGCCGCGACCAGCATCGCAACTTCCTGCATGCTCCGGCCAAAGGCCGTTTTCGGATACTGCACCGTGCTTTGATACTTTTTTATCCCCTGGGCGATCTGATCAGCACTTTGATACGTCTCCTGGGCCGTTTGCTGGAAAAAGTGTCCGTAAGGGGTATTGGTATCGCCAAGCTGAACCTGCTTAAGTGCCGCAGTGCGGGCATCACCATCCGGGTTACGCGGGAAGACGACGCCAAAGTTCGCCAGACCCTGAATACTTGGCACTGCAGCATGGGCGTTTGTGAACGCCTCGCTGGCCTCATTTCCGATATTGATTCCTGTCAGCGGCGACGTGCGGCCCGTACGGATGGCATCCAGATAGCGCCCGACCCAGCCTTCGGAGGCCATCTTTTCCGGCTCCGCCGTCTGCCAGATTTCCATCGAGCGGAAATGACTCCGGTTTGGGTTTGGGTAGCCGACCCCCTGCACAATTGCTAAACGCCCTTGGTCATACAATCCCTTCATTCCCGCCATCACAGGTGACAGTCCGACGTAGTTCGACAGGTGCAACACGGAGCTGTCCGCATGTGCCAGCCCGGGCCGGGCCGAATGATATGCCGCATCAGCATAGGGGACGACCGTATTCAGGCCATCATTGCCTCCAGTGAGCTGAATAACCACCAGTGAACGGTTTCCCGCCGGGCCGGTGGGTGTGAGAGCACGGCTGGTGACGGAATCCGCCCAGACCATTTTTGCGAGCCAGGGCGGAACTGCCAGGCCGACGGCTACAGTGGTCGCACTCTTTTTGATAAAATCTCGACGGGTAACAGACATGGTTTTCTCTTTCCTAGTTTCAGCAAATCAATTGTTTAGCAAACCTGGTATTCGGGTGTAGCCATTAGCAGGGGGATTACACCGCGTAGTCGTCCTTCCAAGCCGCCGGGTCCGTCTTCCTTCAGGCGACCAGCCCGCTTACGGCGCACCGGTTGAAACTGAACATTCACAACCGTCGAAGCCGGCAAATCCGGACTCTGGATGTAGGAAATCAAAGTCTGGCGCGTGGACGGTGTGATCGGCAGCGGCCCGAGCGTTTCCGCCAGATAGTCCACCCAGCCTTCCGGTGTCAGGGCATGCTGCTGCATAAACTCGATAGCAGAGGGGAATGAACTCCCGAACATCTGCCTTGATCGCGAAATGACATCGGCAAAATTGATGCGTGCCAGCAAGGTGGATGTGTTGATCCAGTTTTCTCCGCCGTCCCAGCCTTTTACCGTCGGCGGGGCCAGAAGATCCTGACCCATCTCTCGCATCGCGAGTGGCAGGCTTGCCAGAACCCCCAGGCGGCGTCCTTTTGCCAGCGGCGCGGTGGTGCCCGCAGCGGGAATAGCCGCTGGATTTGCCGCCATATCATTTGCGGACGTAATATCCGAGAGTATCAGTTCGACAGCTTTGTCCATTCCGAGCAGCCGAATGGTCCCAACGACATATTGCGCTGGCGATTTGATGACTGCAAGACGCGCTTTATCAGAATAGAAGGCCTGCGAGTGCAGTATCTGACTCATAATGGCTCGAATATCATAGCCGCTGCTGAAATACGTCTGCACCAGAGCATCGATGACTGCCGGCTCCGGGTTTGGGTACGCAAAGTAAGTAAAGAGCTGCGTGCAGAGCCGCCGCGCTGTAGCAGGAAGTGCCATCAGAATATCGACGATGTCATCCCCGTTCCAATTTCCCGTTTTTCCCATGAAAGTTTTCGGATCGTTATCATGCTGATTTGAATTAAACGTAAAATCTTCCCCTCGGAGGTTCCAGCCGGAGAATGCCCGTGCACCGGCTTTCACATCGTCTTCTGTATAATTACCGATACCACAGGTGTAAAGCTCCATCAGCTCCCGTGCGAAGTTTTCATTCGGCTGGGCTTTATGATTTTGGTTGCCATTCAAGTAGCGCAGCATTTCCGGGTCACGCGCTACGGCGAGAGTGAGGGACCGGAAATTTCCCAGGGCGTTTTTACGAAGCATCTGGTTCTGGCGGTACAGCAGGTCGCCCGCCATTTTGCCGTCCTTGCTAGTAAAATGACCATGCCAGAAGAGTGTCATCTTTTCCTGGAGCGGATGCGCAGAAGCAATCATCCGATGTGTCCACCACATTTTGACGGCCTGTGTCGGCGTCCCACCGTTTTTTGTTTCCGGCAGCAGAGAGGTCAGGCGTGCCAAAGTAGCATCATCGTCGAGATTCTCCGGAATGCGCTCCGGGTGAAGGAGAGCGTCAGTAGTCGCAGAGAGACCGTTCTGAGCCGCACTGCGAATCGCAGTCGGTTCTGCGCCAAAACCGGCGCGGCGGAGTAAATGAGCGGTGTCGATGTAAGTTTGGTCCATAGTATTTGTGATGCTCTCTTGCTTAGTATCGGGACACTGTTACGAAAGACGCAGAGATTGGAGAGAAAGTTCAGTCCAGTCTTCAGGGAAGGTATAATTACGGTATGGAAACACTAACTCTTGCAAAGACGCCTGCGAACCCACCGGCACAGAGTTTCGGTCAGCCGCTGGACCTCTCCCTGCGCATCCGATCAATTGATCCTTCATTGGACCTGGAAACCGAGATTCTTCGGCTTAAAAAAGACCGAAATGCCGTCATCCTCGCGCACTACTATCAGGATAGTGAGATACAAGACTTGGCGGATTATGTTGGAGATAGTCTCGCACTGGCGCAGGCGGCAGCTTCCACCGATGCGGATGTGATCGTCTTCTGCGGCGTTCACTTCATGGCCGAGACCGCCAAGATTTTGAATCCGGAGAAGCTCGTACTTCTCCCTGATCTCGATGCTGGATGTTCCCTCGCGGACCGCTGCCCGATTGAGGAATACTCTGAGTGGCTGAAACAGTACCCTGGCCATACGGTAATTAATTATATCAATTCGTCCGCCGCCGTGAAAGCCGTCTCGGATATCATTGTGACGTCGTCCAATGCCGCCGAGATTGTCAAGCAGCTGCCGATTGATGTCCCGATTGTGTTTGGCCCGGACCGTCATCTCGGCAAGTGGGTAGAGCAGCAGACTGGCCGCGATATGGTGCTCTGGCCTGGTTTCTGCATTGTACATGAGCAGTTCAGTGCGCGTCGGCTGGCAAAGATGCGTGCCGAATATCCCAGCGCACAGCTGATTGCTCATCCGGAGTGCGAGGGCGCAGTGCTTTCCCAGGCAGATTTTGTCGGCTCAACCCTTGCTCTTCTGAAATATGTGACGGCACAGACAGGGCAGAAACAGTTTATTGTCGCCACCGAAGTCGGCATCTTGCATCAGATGCAGAAAGCCCGTCCAGACGCCGAGTTTCTTTGCTCACCGCCAAACTCCGGCTGCAATTGTGCTTCCTGCCCTTATATGCGCCTGAATACGCTGGAGAAACTGTATCTTTGTATGCGAGATAATCTGCCTGAAATTACCATGCCCGAAGATATTCGCCTCCGTGCTCTGCGTCCCGTCCAGCGGATGCTGGACATGAGCAAAGGTCTTTCTTTAATCCAGCAGAAGGGGGATTGACGCCTTTCATCCCTATCATCAAACTACTATGACAACTCAAACTAGCCCACTCTTCGGCGAAGCCCTCGGAACGCCAGTGACCACACTGCTTAAACCTCTGATCGGCGCACATATGTCGACGGCGGGAGGGCATCACAATGGAATACTCGGTGGCAAAGCCATTGGCTGCGAGACTGTGCAGATATTCACGGCCAGCCCGCGTCAATGGCGGGCACCGACGATTTCCTCGGAAATTTCCGAGGTTTTCAAAAAAACACTCGCGGAAAGCGGCATTACCAAAACGGTCGCCCATGACTCTTATCTGATCAATCTCGCCGCGGAGCCGGGCAGTGAGGTGCTGGCAAAATCACGCACCGCGTTTCGGGCGGAAATCGAACGGGCGGAAGCCTTTGGAGTAAACTTCCTCGTGAGTCATCCCGGAGCCCACGGGGGAGCGGGTGAAGATGTCGGTATTGCGCGTTTGATCGAGAGTTTGGATTTTATCCACGCAGAAACGCCCGGCGCAAAAGTGCGGACGGCGCTGGAAACGACGGCGGGGCAGGGGACGTATCTGGGCGGTCGCTTCGAGCAGCTGGCGAGGATTATTGGCGGAGTGAAAGAACCGGAGCGTCTGGCGGTGTGCCTGGACACCTGTCATATCTTTGCCGCTGGGTATGACATCCGCACCCCGGAAACCTATGCCGAAACGATGCGGCTCTTCGATGAAATCATCGGGCTGAAGTGGCTGCAGGTGCTTCATGCCAACGATTCGCTGAAAGCTTTCGGCAGCCATGCAGATCGTCATGCCCATATCGGTGAGGGGGAGATTGGCCTGGAAGCTTTTAGACTTCTAGTCAACGACCCGCGACTTGCCGGCCTGCCCATCATTGTAGAAACACCTGAGAGTGAGACGATGCACGAGGTCAACGTTCGCCGCCTGCGTGACCTGCTGGTGTAAGAGTCAGTTCTGGCCTGTGAATAAGCCTGCTAATTGCTCGGAGTCGCTCTCGGCGAAATCCTCAACAGGGGTAACTTCCCACCAGTTATGCCCTGTTTTGACCTCCGCTTTCAGCGGCACGTCCAGCGGATAGGCATTCTGCATGGCCTTTCGAACCAGCGCTGAGAGTGGCTTTACTTCGGCATCAGGGCACTCAAACAGCAGTTCATCGTGCACCTGCAGCACCATGTGTGCCCCCAGCTTGCTTTCCATGAGAGCGGTATCAACATGCAGCATTGCGAGCTTGATGATATCCGCGCTGGTTCCCTGTATGGGCATATTCGCAGCCTCCCGCTCCGCCGACTGGCGGAACTGAAAGACCCTTGAGTTGATATCGGGGACGTAGCGGCGGCGGCCCAGCAGGGTCTGCACGTAGCCATTTTCGCGAGCGCCCTCCAAAACAGTGTCCAGATAAACCCGCACACCGGCATACAAATCCAGATAGGCTTTAATGAGGGCAGCGGCGCGGGCTTGATCAATTCCGAGTTCGACGGCAACTCGGAACGCGCTGGCCCCATAGATGACAGCAAAATTAATCGTTTTAGCCTGACGCCGCTGGTCATTCGTCACAGGCTGGTCTTCAGGTACCTCGAAGATACGCCGGGCGGTCTGGGCATGAATGTCTGCGTCGGTCTGGAAGGCTTCGACCAGAGCCCGATCTTTGGTCATATGTGCAAATATCCGCAGCTCAATCTGCGAATAGTCGGCGGACACGAGGACATGCCCGGGCGAGGCGATAAATGCTTTGCGTATCTCCCGGCCCACTTCGGTGCGGATGGGGATATTTTGCAGGTTCGGGCTGCTCGACGATAGCCGCCCGGTGCTGGCTACCGTCTGGTTCAGCGATGTGTGGATCTTCCCTGTTTCCTGATTGATCAATGCAGGGAGAGCATCCGCATAGGTGGATTTGAGCTTGGATACTTCGCGCCACTGGACAATCTTGCGAGCGATATCGTGCCCCTTAGAGGCCAAATCTTCCAGCACTTCCGCTCCCGTCGAGTAGCCAGTTTTGGTTTTCTTGCCCGCGGGCAGCTTCAGCTTGTCAAACAGAATTTCCTGAAGCTGCTTGGTTGAGCCGATAGAAAATTTCACTCCGGCCATTGCGAAAATGTCGGTTTCCAGAGCGTTGATCTGCGAGGCTAGCGAAAGACTAACTTTTCCCAGCAGAGCTGCATCCAATGACACACCGTCGCGCTCGATGCGGGCAATCACTGGAGATAAAGGAATCTCGATGCCGGAGAAAATCGCCGAAAGGCCGTCGCGCTCCAGGCGTGGCGTGAGTGAAATCTCCAATGCCTGAATCGCGCAAGCTTCGTCCATGACGCCCGCAGCCGGATTTTCGGGGTCGGCGATCAGCTCCATCCCGGCATTGTCAGCGGCCAGATCTGCAAGGGGATAGGACGCACGCCCAGCATTCAGCAGATACGCGGCAAGCAGCGCATCAAAGGTGGCTCCCCGAAGGCCCACCCCTAACCGGCCGAATACCCCTGAGACAAATTTAAGATCGTAGACCGACTTGAGGCAGCTGTCATCTGTAAGCCAGGAGGTGAGAGCAGCCCCCCATTCTGGCCATTCGACATAATAGGCGGCATCGGGAAAACCAAATGCAATACCATGCAGCGTGACACCCATAAACGTAGATTTCGCCGGGGTTGTGTGAAGCTGTAATCCGACCTGAGTATTTGTCTCCGTAAGCCGTGCGAGGAGCGCGGTAAATTGTTCGGAACTTGAGATGACATGACGCGCGTCTGAACTGGTCCGTGTCTCAGTCGTCGCGTTGATTGGCGCCTCTGAGCTGTCGGCAATCGCCTTTGCCCGCTGTTCACGCTCCTGAATTGGGATACGTTTGAGGAGTGTGCGAAATTCCAATCGCTCGAACATCTCCCGGATGGTATCGAAGTCTGGACCGATTTCCTGGTAATCATCTGTGATGACCACCCACTCCGGCAGAGGAACATCACGGACAATCGTGGCGAGCCGTTTGCACTGCAAGGCGGAATCCGCATGCGTAATCAGAGTGTTTTTTGTCTTCTCCGGCAGATCATCGACATGAGATAATATCTCCTCCAATGTCCCAAACTCTTTGAGAAGTTTGATCGCTCCTTTTTCACCGATACCAGGAACGCCGGTCAAATTGTCCGAAGCATCGCCTTTGATGCCTTTAAGGTCAGGGATCTGGGCAGGTGTGAGGCCATAGCGCGCAATCACGGCGGCCTCATCATAGACGATAACATCGGTGACGCCTTTGACGGTGATCATGGCCTGCACTTTGCCCCGGCCTTCGAGCAGGCTGCCGTCGTCGACGAGCTGAAGAGCATCGCCATCACCGGTGACGATTATGACGTCGTAGCCTCGCGCTTTCGCGATCTCAGCGAGTGTCCCGCAGACATCATCGGCTTCGTAACCATCTACTTCCACGACGGGGACCCGAAAGGCGCGGGCAGCTTCACGGGCGAGGGATCGCTGCGGCTTGAGATCGTCCGGCATGCTTTTCCGGGTGCCTTTATAAGAAGCCAGTTCTTCGTGGCGAAAGGTCGCGACCGGTGGATCGAAAGCGGCGAAGATGGCGTCTGGCTTTTCGCGCTCGAGGATCGTCTGCAGCATGAGGATAAAAGAGTAGACGGCATTCGTCGGGAGTCCATCGGAAGTGGAGAGAGCACGCATGGCGAAGAAGCCGCGGTAAAGCAGGCTGTTCCCGTCGAGGATAACAAGTTTAGGCATGGATTTATTCGAACTCTTTCGGTTCGTAGGCATCATAGAGTGCGCTGCCGGAGGAGGTGCCGATGCGGTTTGCTCCGGCATCCAGCATTTGCAGGGCGATCTCGACGGTCTTGACCCCACCAGAGGCTTTAATGCCGATCGCACAGGGGCCGACGGCACGGCGGATGCGCCGGATATGCTCTGCGGTGGCGCCGCCGCCCGCCGTGCCGGTGGAGGTCTTTACAAAGTCCGCCCCGGAGTCACGGACCATGCGGCTGGCAATGTCGATCTCGTCATCTAAAAGAAAGCAAGTCTCAATGATGACTTTCAGCAGGACGCGACGCGAATCATCGGTCAAACTTGTAGACTGCGTCGCAGTGACCAGTCCGCGCAAATCTTCCATTACGGCGTCGAACTCACCCGATTTGAAGCGGGCCAAATTGAGCACAGCATCGATTTCATGGGCCCCGTTCGCGATGGCATTTTTGGTCTCATACACCTTGGAGAGTCGCGTCGTCGCGCCGAAGGGGAATCCGACCACAGTACAAACTTTGACATCTGAGCCCGCCAGAGCGCCGGAAGCGGCCCCGACCCAGCAGGGCAGGATGCAGACACTCGCGAAATGCCGCTTCGCGCTCTCGTCGCAGAGGCGCAGCGTTTCGTCGCGCGTGGCAGTCGGGCGCAGAAGCGTGTTGTCTATAGTTTTTGCGAACTGCTCTTTGGTGTACATGGTTTGGCTACCGTCGGCGCGCAGTGACGGGGTTAGGTTCCTCGCAGCGACGGGGTTAGGTTTCCCGCGTCGCCGCTTTCCACGAATGAACCAGCGCGTCTAACTTCTCCCTCCGACCCGGCTGTCCGTCGGTCTCATGCAGGAAATCGACCAGAGCACTGCCAATCACGGCGCCGTCGGCGTTTTTGATGACCTGGGTCACATGGCTGGGTTGGGAGACGCCGAAGCCGACGCAGATGGGCTTGTCGCTGGCGGAGCGGATACGGGACAGAAGGGCCTGCAGCTCGGGGGGGAGCTCCGTGCGCGTGCCGGTGACGCCGGTTCGGGAGACGCAGTAGATGAAGCCGGTCGTATTTTTGGCGATGAGCGCGATCCGCTCTGGGGTGGAGGTCGGGGCGATCAGGAAGATAGTTGCAATCCCATGCTTTTCGGCGGCGGTTTTCCAGGGGGCCGCTTCTTCCGGTGGGAGGTCTGTCAGAATCGCGCCGTCTGCTCCGGCTTCGGCAAAGAGATGCGCGAAGCGCTCCAGGCCGTACTTCAAAGCCAGGTTATAGGAGGTCATCAGGACGATAGGCACTTCCGTGTGGGTGCGAATGTCCCGAACCATCTGCAGGACGGTGTCAGGGGTCACACCAGCCTCTAATGCACGCTGGGAGGACATCTGAATGCTTGGGCCATCGGCCAGGGGGTCGGAGTAGGGGATACCCAGCTCCACGATGTCCGCTCCCGCCGCCGCAAGTGCGGCGGCCAGGGCGGGAGTGCCTTCAATAGAGGGATCCCCCGCCGTGATAAAGGTAACCAGTGCGCCTTCCTGGGCGGCTTTGAGGCGGGCGAATGTTGAGTCCAAACGATGCTGCATATTAAAGAAGCCCCAGCCGCGCAGCGACCGCATCCACGTCTTTGTCGCCGCGTCCCGAAAGGCAGACGATGATGGTTTGCTCAGGGGACATTGTCGGGGCCAGCTTGCGAATATACGCAAACGCATGCGATGTCTCGAGTGCCGGAATAATGCCCTCTGAACGAGCGGTCCACTGGAACGCATCCAGAGCTTCGTTATCGGTGATCGAAACGTACTCCGCTCGGCCGGACTCTTTAAAGTGAGCGTGCTCCGGGCCGACACCAGGGTAATCCAGCCCTGCTGAGATGCTGTGGGTGGCTAATACCTGGCCGTAGTCGTCCTGGATGACATAGGAAGCGGAGCCGTGCAGAACACCTTTGCTGCCCATGGTGAGAGTTGCGGAGTGCCGACCAGTCTCCACGCCGTCTCCGGCGGCTTCGACCCCGATCAGCTTCACGGTCTCGTCATGCACAAAGGGATAGAAGATTCCCATAGCATTCGAGCCGCCGCCAACACAGGCGACGACGGCATCCGGGAGTCCGCCGGTTTCTTCCAGATGCTGCTGGCGAGCTTCGATGCCGATCACTCTTTGAAAATCGCGGACCATGGTGGGGTAGGGATGCGGCCCCGCGACGGTGCCAATGATGTAGTGCGTGTCGGCAACGTTAGTTACCCAGTCCCGCATAGCTTCATTTAAAGCGTCTTTGAGCGTCTTTGTCCCCGACGACACTGGCCGAACAGTCGCCCCGAGCAGCTTCATACGTACCACGTTCAGGGACTGGCGCTTAACATCTTCCTCGCCCATATAAACGATGCATTCATAGCCGAACAGGGCGCAGGCCGTGGCTGTGGCCACTCCATGCTGCCCCGCACCGGTCTCCGCGATGATGCGCGGCTTGTTCATGCGCTTTGCCAGCAAGATCTGCCCGAGCGCATTGTTGATCTTGTGCGCTCCGGTATGGGCCAGGTCTTCGCGCTTGAGGTAGATCTTCGCACCGCCCAGCTCTCGGGTCATCTTCTCCGCGAAAAACAGCGGCGTAGGCCGTCCGACATAGTTTTTGGCGTAATAGTCGAATTCGGCCTGAAAGGCTGGGTCAGCCCGCGCCAGCTCGTAAGCCGCCGTCAGCTCATCGAGAGCCGGGATGATTGTCTCCGGGACAAACCGCCCACCAAACTCCCCGCCAAACCGCCCCTGCGCATCTGCGACGTACTTGTTCGCATCTTTGCCGGAGTTCGTTTTGACAATTTCATGTGCCGCGATTTCCGCGGTGCTTCCAGCCATTTTAGTCGCCATCGGGTCAACCATCCTTCTAAATCGTACTCTCATTGTAGCACTCCGAAGGGGGCGGTTGTCAACGGGG
Organism: Armatimonadota bacterium; assembly: GCA_025354405.1. GTDB lineage: Bacteria > Armatimonadota > Armatimonadia > Armatimonadales > Capsulimonadaceae > JANXMY01. The sequence goes on along the minus strand of JANXMY010000082.1, from coordinate 31,591 downwards.
GACGGTGATTTCGAGCGGTGAAAACGTCCTTCTCCACCGACTTATGGGCAGAGAGGTCACTGACCTTCTTCCGCCCGCCAGCGGAGCATATTCGCTTTCAGCTCTTCCAATTCCCGGTCGCGTTCGGCCTGTTCTTCTGGATCGTCCGTTTCGTCTTGCTTTCGCCATGCTTGGTTCAGAGCAGCCAGGCCCGGTTTCTTCTCTGAGAATTCGGGCTTTCCCCCGACTTGTGAGGCTGAAGGCGATGCCATCTGCGCGATCAGGCGGTGCAACAAGGTCTCGATGTCTACGCTCTCCGCCAGGGCACGGTCTTGCAGGGCAGTGGCTTCCTCGGGCCGTAATTCCAGAGTGATCGTCATTCGTTTGGCTCCCTTTGAGGTTTTCTTTGTTATACCACACAGCGATGGGGCCCGGTTACGAGACGAGGGCGCGGCTGGGAGAAGGGGCGTGGTTAGGAAAAGGGGCGTGGTTAGGAAAAGGGGCGTGGTTAGGAAAATAGGGCGCGGTTGAAGAAAATAGGGCGCGGTTAGGAAAAGGGGCGTGGTTAGGAAAATAGGGCGCGGTTAGGAAAATAGGGCGCGGCAAGCAGCGCCCCTACAGATCCCTTGCACTTGTGCTCTCTTTCGTGTACAATCAGCTTTCAACAAAAGAATGTGCAGCGTGTGCTCACGGTGAGCCTGGAGACTCGGCGGTGGGTGGCGGGGCTGCCGCTGCTGGGGCTCGGAACGGCGAAAGAGGAGAAATAGAAGATGCGAACGATTACTTTTTGGATGCTGATCTGCTTGGTGTTTACTGGAACGGTCTGCGCCGATCCGCTGGTGAGTGTGCAGAAGACGGGTACGATCTCGGCGGCGCAGTTTAATACACGCATGAAGGCGGTCTATGGTCCGCTGGCACCGGCACCGGCGACCGGGCCAACAGACTTGTATAAGATCCGGTACAATTCACACGATGGCAAGGGGAGGGCGGTAATCCTCAGCGGGCTGCTCTCGCTGCCGCGCGACGGGGCGTCGAAGGGTCTGGTAGTGTATGCCCACGGGGCATTCGCAGACCGGCGTCTTTCTCCGTCACGGTTTACCGAAGTCGGCAAGGGATCGGAAACGGAGTCGGCAGTGCTGGCGTTTGGGTCAGGTGGCTATGCGGTGATGCTGCCGGACTATCCGGGGTTAGGAGACGATCCCGGAGTGCATCCTTTCCCCATGGGGCGTGTCATCAGCGTATCGGTCGTGGAGGCGATCGGCCCGGCCCGCACGGCGGCACGGCGGCAGAATATAGCCATCGGCCCGAAACTGTTCCTCAGCGGCTATTCTGAGGGTGGAGCGGTGGCACTCTGGACGGTGCGGAAGTTGGGCGAAAAGCCCTACGCCAGTATGCAGGTCACCTCGGCGGTGACGATGGCCGGGCCTTATGATTTGACCGGTGCGACGGCGCAGTCTCTGATCGCGCCGACGACAGACCAAGCGACATTTTCGGCCCGCTTGTACCTTCTTTCCTATCTCCTTCATTCGGTAAATAAGGTGGACGGCGTGAAGCTGACCACTTATGTCAAACCTGCGCTGGCGGCGGTAATCGTGCGGGTGTTTGACCACGGCTTGACGGATGAGCAAATTATCAAACGGCTGGCCCTGGCCGCGACTCTGCTGGGTGCACGGAATTCGGTGGAGCGGGTGACGACCCCGTATTTTTTGAGAGTGCTGCACTCTGTAGACGCAAGTGATCCGGTCATTCGGGATCTTCTGCAAAATAACTGCACCGACTGGTCGCCGCGCACGAAACTGCTGCTGATCTGTCTGCAGTCGGATAGGATCGTGGTGCCGGCGAACACCCGGAAGGCCATTCAGACGATGCGGGCGCGGGGGATCGGGGCGGACGTTGTGCAGGAGTTAGTCATTGATAACAGCCGCCTGAACCATGCGACGGCTATTATTCCCGCATTAACCAAGGCACGCCAGTTCTTTGACGGCAAATAAGGCCCTAATTCTCTACGTCAAACTCACGGACAGCCCGCACAAAGGCTTTGATCTTGGCATGATCTTTCAAGCCCGGCGATTCTTCGACACCTGAAGAGACGTCGACGGCGTAGGGTCGAACGGCTCGCAGGGCCAACTTGACATTGTCCGGTGTCAAGCCGCCTGCGAGTATCAGCGGTTTGTCTGTCTGCTTTTTGGCCTGGATCGCCAGATCCCAATCGAATGTTTCGCCGGAGCCGCCAAGCTGACTGCGATGGTAGGTATCCAGCAAAATTGCGCCGATGGAATCCGGATAGGAGGCAATTTCGGCCAGTGTGGACGAATCGCGCATCCGAAAGGCCTTAATCCGCCAGGCAGCTCCGCGCCGAACACCGATTTCTTCGGTATCGTTCTCGTAGTGCTGGACGAATTCGGAAAGATATTCGGCTGCATCTTCCGGGCGCTGAACCACGATCACCCGTTTGACGAAGATAGGCAGGCAGGCAGAGATCTCGGCAAAGGCCGTTGGAGTCAAGTGCCGGGGGCCACCGGGCACACCGATAAAGCCCAGCACATCGGCCCCGGCATCGGCGGCTTCGAGAGCATCCACGGCATTCGTAATTCCGCAGATTTTAATAAAGGTCATAATTTAGTATACCTCCTTGGTTCTGGTATACTAAAGTCAACAATGATCACTGCAAAAGCACAGTTGAACGAAATCCAGCGCATCTTAATCGTGGACGATAATATGGAAGACCGAAAATCTTTGCGCAATGCCCTGCGTGACGAGGCCGCACAGCTCACCGAGCTTGAAGTGGAGGTCGTTGAGGTGGAGACGCTGGCGCAGGCACGTGCCCTGCTCAATTACGAAGAGTGTTCCTGCATTTTCGTCAGCGAAATCCTGCCGGACGGAGCGGGAATCAGTCTGCTCGCTGAGGTGCGTGGACAAGGCCTTGTAACGCCGGTCGTTGTACTCACGGGAAAGTTCGAAGACCCGGCTGCATCGGAATCCACCCAGGCGGATTCTATTGACTTGCTGCCCAGAGGATACTTTACCCCGGAAAAAATTGCCCGCAGTGCTCAGGTCGCTCTGCGCTATCGACAGATCGAGCTGGAAAAGAGAGCGGCGTTGGAAATTCTGCGAATTCGCGAACGAGCCATCGACGCGGCGACAAACGGAATCTTGATTACCGACGCCTCCCACCCTGACTGCCCAATTGTCTATGCGAACCCGGCGTTTCTGGCCCTCTCAGGCTATTCGGAAGCCGAAATCCTCGGCCGAAACTGCAGTTTCCTGCAAGGGCCGGAGACAAACCGGGAGACGGTCGAACAAATGCGTCAGGCGATCAAGCATGATTACCCGATTCAGGTGATGATCCTAAATTATCACAAGAACGGCACCGCCTTCTGGAATGAAGTCACGATTACGCCGGTATGGGATACGGAAGGGAAAGCAACTCATTATATCGGAGTTCAGACCGATATTACCCAGCGAATCACTGACGAGCGTGCGCAGAAAGATTTGATAACCGCAATGCTGCTTGGCCAGGAGCAGTTTATGGCGGTTCAGAATGGCATGGCGGATGGGCTGATCGTCGCTGATAAAGACGGGGTAGTCCTGACGATGAATCCTGTTGCCCTGCGGCTGCTCGGGTTCGAGTCGCTCGATCAGGCACAACGACAGATATCAGATTTTGAGAGCCTTTTTGTGCTGCATTCACTCGATGGAGCAGTGATATCCCTCGAAGATTGGCCACTTTCCCGCGTACTGCGAGGGGAACATTTCTCGGATTTCGAAGCTCGGCTGACGCGGACAGATACGGGGTATTCCTGGATCGGAAGCTTCTCCGGAGCCTCCGTGGAAGAGACTGGGACCAGTCCCTATCGCGGGATTTTGTCCCTGAGAGACGTTACTGGGCGCCGGGCAGCCGAAGAATCGGTGCGTCGATTTCAGCATCTGAGTGACAATGCAAACGACGAGTTCTATCTAATGAATGCTGCGGGGCAGATTGTGTATGTCAACGCCGCCGCCTGTGCAGCACTTGGTTATTCGCAGGAGCAGCTGCAGTCGCTGCATATCACTGCGATCAACCCGCTCTATCAGAAAGAAGAATGGCCGGAACTCTTTGAGCGGGCGGGACGCGAAGTCATTCCGCCGTACGAGACGGTCCACCAGCGGGAGAATGGAACGATATATCCGGTAGAAGCCAGTCTGAGTCGTCTCAGCTTCGGCACCGAGCATTTGCTGTTTGCCAGCGCCCGCGACATCACAGAGCGTAAAGTCACGGAAGCAAAGATGGTGGAAATGTACGAGCGTGAGCACCGGATCGCCGAGGCGCTGCAGCGTTCGATGCTGAGTACCCCCCCGGAAAGCATTCTGGGCGGCCTGGAAGTCGAGACGGTCTACCGTCCGGCCTGGGAGGAAGCGCAGGTTGGCGGGGATTACTACGACGTTTTCGCGGTGGACAGCGGGCGAATTGCCCTGGTCGTAGCCGACGTTTCCGGCAAGGGCCTGGAAGCAGCGTCGCGGACTGCGGAGATTAAGTTCACCCTGCGGGCGTACCTCCGGGAATATCCCCATGCTGCATCGGCACTGACCCGGCTGAACTCGTTTTTGTGCGATGCGCAGTCGCTGGAAGCTAATCCTCAGGACTATTTTGTTGTGCTAACACTCATTTTGATCGACCCGTTAACCGGCCGCATGGAAATTGCATTGGCGGGAGCGGAGCTGCCCATCGTGCTGCGTTCGGACGGGACCCTGGAAGAAGTCGGTGTGGGGGGCATGCTGCTGGGTATCTCGCCGAAGCAGGAGTATACGTTGTCGACAGAACGGCTCGAGGTGGGCGATATTCTGCTAGCGGCGACTGATGGTATTACTGAGGCACGCCAGGGCAGGGATCTTCTTGGGAACGACGGCATGGCTCGTATGGCGCAGGAGGCAAGGAGCTTAGAAACACTTGCCGAGATGGGGCAGGCAATCTTCAGCAGTGCACAGGAATATGCGGGCGGGAAACTGCACGATGACGCGTGTCTGCTGCTGGCACGGCGGGGATAGGAGAATAAGTATCCTGGCTTTAAGCTCCCAGCAGCTCCCTGACTGCCGCCCCAATATCCGCAGCACGCATCAGAGTTTCCCCGACCAAAATCGCTTTCGCTCCGGCGTCCGCTACCTGGCGGACATCAGCGAAAGTCTTCAATCCACTCTCAGCCACGAGGGTTGCATCGCCTGGAACCTGTGCCGCAAGCCGGGCAACAGTGTCTAAATCCGTAACAAACGTGTTCAAATTGCGGCTGTTAATGCCAATTAGCCGTGCCTCTACGTCGAGCGCAGCCTGCATCTCCCCTTCGGTATGTACCTCGACCAGCGCATCCATTCCAAGCGATTGTGCAAGCCTATGGAAACCGCGCAGCTCTGGGGGCGTCAGCGCCGCGGCAATCAGGAGGACGGCGTCGGCCCCCAGCAGGCGCGATTCATAGATCTGCCACGGGCTGATGACAAAATCCTTGCGGAGCATCGGCAGGGCGACAGCTTCACGGATCGACCGGAAATATTCGTCGTGGCCTTGAAAGAACTTTTCATCGGTCAGCACGGAGAGGCAGGACGCCCCAGCCGCCTCATAGGTGCGGGCAATCACACAGGGTCGAAGTCTTCGCGAATAGTACCGGCGGAAGGAGAGGCTTTTTTGACTTCGGCGATCAGTGTCACCGGACCAATTTTGGGAGTTTGCAGGGCTGCCTGAAAGTTGCGGGTTGGCGGTAAGTTTAAGCACGCCGCCTGCAGCTCCGCGAGGGGAAGCCGATTTTGACGTGCGGCGACCTCGTCACGCTTGAAGGCTATGATGGTATCGAGTATCGTCGGCTCAGGCATTCGAGAACTCCCGCAGATTTTCCAGAGTCGCGAATGCTGCTCCACTGTCGATCAGTGCCGCGGCACGCTCCATGCCCGCTTCGAGTGATGCCTCGGCCCCAGCGACCAGGAGAACCCCGGCGGAGTTTAGCATCACGATATCCCGGCGTGGTCCGCGGTCTTTGCCTTTCAGGATATGCAGCAAAATCTCCGCGTTCTCCGCCGGGCTTTCGCCTCCGGCGAGATGTGCGATCTCCGTACGAGCGAGGCCAAGGTCCCATTCCGCGTCAAGGGTGTGTGAGGTTACCAAGCCATCTTTGAGCTCACTGATGGCGGTTTCGCCGAGGGTGGAAAGCTCGTCGAGGCCGTCCAGTCCGTGTACCAGGAGGGCGCGGTGGCTGCCGAGATTTTTCAGAACGTGCGCGAGCGGCTCGCACAGGGTGGCATCATAGACGCCGATCAGCTGGACGGTGGCTCCGGCTGGATTCGTCAGCGGCCCAAGGAGGTTGAAAATAGTGCGGATGCCGATCTCTTTGCGCGGTGCAGCCGCATACTTGAAGGAGGGGTGCATCGCCGGGGCGAATAAAAATCCGATGCCAATTTCTTCGATACAGCGGCCAATATGTCCTGGAGACAGGTCAAGTTTGATGCCCAGAGATTCCAGAACATCGGCACTGCCGCATTTACTCGTGGCGGCCCGATTGCCGTGCTTTGCGACTGCAAGCCGCCCGTCGGCGGCGACGACCAGGGCGGCGGCAGTGGATATGTTAAATGTGTTCAGCGAGTCGCCGCCGGTTCCGCAGGTATCGACGATCACTTTATTTGTGTGAACTGGAACCTTTACGGCATAGTGGCGCATGACACGTGCGAACCCGGTGATCTCTTCGACCGTCTCGCCTTTCATACGCAGGGCGACCACAAGAGCGGCGATTTGGGCCGGGGTTGCCTCCCCCTCCATGATCTGTTGCATCACTGAGGCGGCCTGCTCCTGCGTCAGGTGCTCACCGCCGATCAGCTGCTGAATGGCTTGTTTCATAGACTCTAATAAAAGCGGAGAGGGTGGGATTCGAACCCACGGAGAACTTTGACATCCTCGATCGTTTTCAAGACGATTCCATTATGACCACTCTGGCACCTCTCCCCGTACTTGTGCCGTATTATACGCTTTCCTAGGGCCGAGTGTCAACGTTTGGGTTCAAGAGTAAGTATTTCGGGGTAACTTTGTGATTATGGAAACAGGAAGTTATCTCTTAATTGAGCGTGGTATGTCGGTACTGGGCATCGACGGCGAACTGGGAAAGGTCTCGGAAGTTGTCGCGGATGTCAGCGTGGATGTTTTCCGTGGAATTGTGCTGGAACATGGCTTGTTTGCGGGGGCGCACGGCTTTATCCCCGCGGACAAAGTGTTACGCGTGGAACAAAATAAGGTGTATGTCGGTCTGTGTAAAGCAGAGGCGAATGACCTCCCGGCACCGACTGCGGGCGGGCAAGCGTTTGAAGGAAGGACGAATTGAGATGAACACGAACAAATTGACGATTTTAGGGGTGGCTGTTACCCTAGCCGCAGCAGCTTTCGCGCCGATGGCAGTTCATGCCGATGACTCCAGCCGGCAGAAGAACAAAAATATGTGGCGCAACGGGGCAATCCTGGGCGGCGCTGCCGCACTGTACGGCCTGCACAACCATGATACGACTACCACGATTCTCGGCGCGGGGGCCGCAGCCTACTCAGCCAACCGGTATGAAAAGGATCGGCACAGCCAGAGTCAGGCGCAGGCTGCTCGTGATAAACGGGCACGGTACCACCGCAGCTACCGGTCCCGCAGCCGCCGCTATCACCACAACTATCGCTAATTTTTAATGGGAAGCGGGTCTGTCATACTTGACAGGCCCGTTTTTTTGTGTTGACGTAAATTGGATGAAACGTTTTCTCTACCGCCGCCGTATGTCAATGGTGATTTAGTTGTTGATGTCACGCAAGGTTTTCAGAACCCACTCCGCAGCAAGCTGCGCCCCTCCCGATACGGGAGGGGAGCCTGTGGTGGGAATGAAGTTCTGCCTTTTGTTCGGATGCCTTATCAAGAAGATAAAACCCTGCGACTGCACTCCCGCAAATCCTCCCGTATCGGGAGGGCCGCAGCTTGCTGCGGGGTGGGTTCTGAAAACCTTGCGTGACATCAATTAGTTAGAAAAATGTCTTATGAGAAAAACGCCACTACTTCGAACTTTCGTCTCTAACGCTGGATTTACGCTGATTGAATTGCTCGTTGTTGTGGCAATTATCTCCCTGCTGACGGCAATACTTCTGCCGGTCTTTTTCACCGTGCGCGGCAAAGCGCGGCAAACGGTATGTGTCTCTAACTTGCGGCAGATCGGGCTGGCAGTCGGATTGTATGCGGAAGACTATGATGATCTGTATCCGGCGGGGAATGACCCATCGGACACGGATACGATCCCGAATATCTGGACGGCATCGCCATATTTTGCCCAGGTACAAACGATGCCGCCGCTGCAGGGAATTCTCCAGCCTTATATTCATAGCCCCGAGATCTGGCACTGTCCTTCGGATAGTGGTTACACAGAGCTGGATGTCAGTGCCTATAACGGGGCAGGTATCCCGCTGGATATGACACCAACGGCCTTTGGTAAGCGGGGGACATCTTACCTGTATCGTACGGAGATCGCGCTGCTTGGGACACGCTACGGCAGCCTGGTTGCCTACAGTCCCGGCCCAAATGGAGCGATGCACGAAGGCTCGGACGTCAATGTCCTGATGGACGGAAATGGTTCGTGGCACGGCGGATTTCTGGTTAGCCAGAAACGCTACAATGAGTTGATGGGTGACGGACATGTGGTCAATCAAAATATAGCCCAGTTCGGCCAGACCTGGAATTTGCAGTTGAAACAGCCTTAAATGACATCGATTACTTATGCCTCCCGCTGGATTCTGCCCATTGACGGACCGCCAATTGAAGATGGGGAAATCGTAATTGAAAACGGCTTGATTGCGGAAGTCCGCCCCCGCCGCACCCCCGCGAACGAGTGCCGCGACTTTGGCGAAGCTGCGCTGCTTCCGGGCCTGGTCAATGCCCACACCCATCTTGAGTACTCCGTCCTGCGCGGCTTCCTCGAAGATATCCCTTTTTTCCCCTGGATACGGGCACTGACGGTGGCCAAAGCCAGCCTCACGACCGAAGACTGGCTCTGGTCGACCCGACTTGGGGCACTGGAATGCCTGCGCGGCGGTATTACGACGGTGGGTGACAATACGGATGCGGGTGTGTCGATGCAGGTTTTGTCCGAGTGCGGGATGCGCGGCACTATCTATCAAGAGCTGTTCGGGATTGATGACCGCGAACCGGTGGATCCGATCATCACCGCCCTGCAGGAAAAGATCAGTGCTCATCGTTACTTCGAATCGGCGCGGGTAAGAGTTGGTGTTTCCCCGCATGCTCTCTATACCATCCGTCCAGCTCTTTTTGACGCACTGAACAAATACCTTAAATCTGAAGATCTTCCGATCAGTATTCACATCGCTGAGTCCCCCGCCGAAAGTCAGCTGATCGAACATGGCGCTGGGTCTTTCGCGGAGATGTTTTCACGGCGCGGAATCACCTGGCAAAGCCCTCAAATGACCCCGACACAGTACGCGAATTTGTTGGGAGCACTGAACCCGAAGAGTCTGGCGATCCACTGTGTCCATCAGACTCCTGAAGACACGGCCCTTCTGGCGGCTTCGGGTGCTGCCATCATCCACTGCCCGAAAAGTAATGCCAAGCTTGGCGCGGGAGTTGCTCCCCTGGCACGATGGCTGCGAACCGACGGCCTGCGGGTTGGGCTGGGGACAGACAGCGCTGTCTCGAACAACGTCCAGGATCTGTGGGAAGAGATGCGCTTTGCCCTGCTTTTGCAGCGGGCCATCTCAGAAGAAGTTGAAGCAGTCTCAGCCGCCCAAATTCTGCGCCTCGCGACCCTGGGCGGAGCCGAAGCGATGGGCCTATCGGACCGGACTGGCTCCCTGACTCCAGGCAAGCGGGCAGATATGATTGCAGTTAGCCTGAGCACCCCGCATGTCTTCCCGGCAGCCGACCCGTATGCTGCGCTCATTTACTCGGCCCGGGCTGACGATGTGCTGCTGACACTGTGTGACGGAGAAGTGCTGTACGATGCGGGAAGATGGCCGACGCTGGATTCGAGAGCCATCTATAAGCAGGTGAGGCTGGGGCGGCTGAAAACTTAAGCAGGGGACTCCCCTTCGCGTGTCGAAATAATGTCATCTATGGCACTTAAAGCACGCGCAGCACGTTTACATAGTGATACGGAGAAGGGTGGAGGCCAGGGCGGTGGGGGCGTGACCGGAGCGGTCACTTTCCTCGTCGGGCTGCTGATCTGCGCTTATTTGTTCTGGACTAATCCAAATGATAAATCGCCTGAGAGCTACTGGTTTATCAACACTGCGCTGTGCCTGTGGGTGCCACTGGTCACGATTCTGCTCTTTCTTAAATCTGAGCCAAGCCAATTTGGCATGACGCGCGGAGATCGGCGGCTGGGGCTGAAATGGACATTGATCTCCTGGGTGGTCATGGTACTGGTGCTGGCGGTTGTGCTGAGTATTCCCTCGCTGCGCGCGCAGTTTCAGCAGCAATACCTATTTGGTCGTTTGATTCGGCCATTGGAGGGTGTTGGTGCGCCTTTTGTTCCTCTTTTGAACCACGTTAACCCTAAAGCTCTGCTCTTTTACGAGCTTGCGATGGGGTTTTATATGTTTTGCTGGGAGTTTTTCTTTCGTGGTTTTTTGCTTTTCGGTCTGCAAAAAAGCCGTCTGGGAGCGGCAGGGGCGGTGATTGTGCAGGCACTGCTTTTCGCGCTGCTGCACTGGTCGTATGTGCCGGGTGCATCGAAGCCACCGGTAGAGGTGCTGAGTGCGCTGCCGGGGGGAATCGTCCTGGGAATATTAGCTCTACGGACTCGGTCATTCCTCTACGGATTTTTGGCACACTGGGCGATCTCGCTCACCCTCGATCTTATTTTATTGGCTCCGTTTATTATTCGTCATTTTGGGTAAAATTAGGTTGGCTAAATGCTTTTGTCAGGAGACCTCTTACTTATGGATACTATGCGTATCGAAACGACTTTGCGCCACCGCGACGAAGTGCCAGTGCTGGACGTGGTCGGTGAGATCGATATCTATACCACACCCCAATTTAAAGAGGCTGTCAGCGCGGCGATCAATGAAAACAAACCGGCGATTATCATTAATATGACGCAGGTGACCTATATGGACAGTAGTGGCTTTGGAACCCTTCTCTCTGCCACCAAGCGGCTTCGGCCTCTGGAGGGAGCGTTGTATCTTTCAGGATGCAATGAGGCAATTCAGCGTATGCTGCAGATCACACGCTTGAATACAATCTTCGGTGTCTATGAAACGGAAGACGAAGCTCTCACCGCGGCCCACTCCGAAATGTCAGCAGCTCCGGCGGCGGCGGTTTAATCGACCACCGATGGCGGCGGCGGTCAAGGCCGCCGCCCCGCAAAGCGCGAGGCAGAGTGCGTACAGGCCGATGCGAATTGACATCGGCTCGTAGCGCATTTCCACAAACACCTTCGTCCTGCTCTCCTCCTGCATCTGCGGTGTCAGGGTAAGGGTGCGGAAAATATAGGGCCCTCTTGAGACTTTTATCGGCCTGCCATTAAAACTGGCATTCCAGCCTGGATACCACTGATCTGCGACCGTGATGCTGGTAAAGCTCTGGTCGCCACCTCCCTCAAATTCCAGTCGCGTCGGCGCTGTCTTCCGCAGTTTGAACGTTTCTGGGGTAGTGGCAGTTCTAACGTGCGGCAGCGCTTTCATATCCTCGTAAATATATCCACTCGCATCCGAAAAGCGCAAAAACAACCCGCTGACGTCTATTGGCTCTCGGGTTACGATAAACCGGGCGGAAGCCGCCCTTGCCTCCGGGGACCCCACGCCGCTGGTAAATACCATGTTGCCATTCTCTGAGGGGGCGGGGGAACCGCCGTCCAGCGCTCCGGCGAACTGGAAATACTGGCCGGTCAGCAGAGAGTCGTAGCCCTGCGTATCGTAAAGGCCGTAAACCATGGCGGAGTTAGGCGGTAGGATGGCGGGAGGAGGCCCGTAGAGGCTCCAGCGGCGGTTGACCGGCATGATGCGGCCTTCGTCTTTATGCGCTTGTAAGTAGGCGATGAGTGGTGTCACCGGATAGATATTCTGCGGGGCCGAAGTTCGGTTAAAGCCATAGCCCGCCGCCAGCAGGTCAAGAGCTGTCAGGGCTGCAATTGCGCCGCCGAGTGCGGGGGTTCGAATACTTCCATGTTTGAACAGCCAGAGCGCAGCGGCAGCGGCTAGCAGAATGCCCACGGGCAGCCGCCATAGGTCGCCCGCCTCCTGGCCGAGATTAGCTGCCAGAGCCCCTACCGGAGCATTCCGTGTGACCCAGAGTGCTGTAAAGCCAAAGGCAAGCAGGGCAAGAAGAAAGAAGAGGCCCAGTGATTTGCTCAGTGTTTTGAGCGTGAAGCCGTGCAGTAGCCGATCCGCCCCGATCGCGGCGAGTACGGGAATACAGAAGGACCAGACGACTAAAATACGTCCCGGAGACCCCGTTTGTGCGAAGCCGGGGATGCCAAAGAAGAGGAGCGCGTTCAGCGGTGTTCCGAGTGCGAGCAGCAGTGCGATAAGAGCGGTGATACTCCAAAAGCGGGTTGCGGGGTAAGACCGCCACGTAACGAGGACACCAAAAACCGCCAGTAGCAAAGAGAGAACGCCGCCGTAGTTGGCATACTCCATGTACGCACCCGGACCACCATTTGTACCAATTCCCCAGTAGGTGCCGCGCGTGGGGCTGCCAAAGAAGTTCGGGGCGAAAAGCGTCATCAAATGTATGGGCGGCAGGGCCAGCCGAACATAGCCAGTATACGTCTCCCACGTCGCGACACCTCCTGCACGGTGCGAGAAATGGGCCAGCTCGATCGCGGGCAGCATCTGCGGAGCAGCCAGACCGAATGTCAGTGCGAGAGCAATTCCGGCGCACGGGAGAAGGCGTATCCATTCAGACTTCACATGCGGCAGAATGCGGAACAGCGTATACCCGAGAACTAGGCCGAGGCAGTACAAGGCGATCTGCAGGTGGCCTGCCAGCAGCATCAATCCGAGACAGAAGCCAAGAGGAAGGGCGCGGAACGGGGTAGGGCGCTGTGCGGCGCGGTCCACCAGCAGCAGAGCCAGAGGCAGCCAGGCGGAAACGCACAAAAAAGTCGGCAGGGCCAGCCAGGCAACCTGCCAGTGGCAAAGCTGCCAGCCTATGGCTCCGAGCAGAGAGGCTGATCTGCCGAGAGTGAGTGATTTGCGAAGATACAAATACGCAAAGCTGCCGGTGAGAAAAAGATGCAGCAGCACGCTGATGCCGAACGCCCGCCAGACGGGAAAGATGCAAAATAGTAAATTCAATGGATAAAGAATAGCAGACTGCGAATTTGCCGCGAAGGGTGTGCCGCAGAACTGATGGGGGTTCCACAGGGGCAGATAGCCGCTGTGGAGCGTGGAGGCATAAAAGGCGCGCCATGGATAAAACTCGGCCATACCATCCCACATAAGTGGATTCCAGGGTACGATCGAAGCGGGGTCAGCGGTACGCCAGGGGGCGATGTCTCGGAGGAGATCTGCGGGGAGAAAGGCCTCTCCCCGAAAAACGACCTGCTCGAGCAGTAAGCACGGGAGCAGTAACAATACTAGAAATGGCAGAAATGATCGGAAAACACGGGTCACTGCAGATAAGTCAGGTTGCGACGGGCCACATCATTCGCCTGATCCTGCTCCAAAACATGTGCGAACTCTGATTTTGCTTCGTCGTACATTCCAAGCATTGTGTAGGTGAGAGCTAAATCGTTGCGAGCCAGTGTATTGCTCGGATCGATCTGCGTCGCACGCTCGAGAGACGACAAAGAATGCCCAAATTCGCCGACAAAGCCAAGCACCAACCCGAGCTGATGATGTGCTTCGGCATGGTCAGGTTTCTCCGCCAGCAGAGACTCAAATTCGGTAGATGCTTCGCTATAACGGCCCTCTATTTTGTAGGCGATACCTCGCTCCAACCGTTCCTCCTGTAGTCCCATCAGTTACTCCTTCTCGATACTCTCCATCGGGTCGAAATGCTGACCCGGAACCAGCCGTGCCCCGCGTGCCCAGGCGTCTGCAGCCATGCGGGCCTTGCTTTCCGGCTGAACTTCCAGCAGGCGTAATGCTCCCCTGCTTGTGTTTACCGTTATACCATTTTCGCTGATGTTTTCAATCATACCCGGCAGCGCCGAAGTCATTTCCGACCACTCCGTGCGCAAAACTTTCAAACGCTTTCCTTGCCAGTAGGTATAGGCGCTGGGCTTGGGGGTGACACCTCGCACCAGGTTATGCAGATCTTCGGCTGGTTTCGACCAGTCGAGGAGGCCGATGTCGGGCGGCAGGGAAGGAGATAACGTTACAAGACTTGGGTCCTGCGGTGTTCGGGGGCAGGTTCCGGATTCAAGAGCATCCAGAGTTTGCATCAGAAGGCCTCCACCTATCTCCGCGAGCCGAGTCTCGAGAACGCCGAGGTTTTCGATATCGGAAAGAGCAAGAGGAAATTGCAGCAAAATATCGCCGGTGTCTAATCCCGCATCCATCATCATGGTCGTGACACCGGTTTGGGTATCACCGGCCATCAGTGCATACTGCATCGGGGCGGCCCCGCGCCAGCGCGGCAAGAGGGAGCCATGGACATTCAGGCAGCCGAGAGGGGGGATATCTAAAATCCGCTGGGGAATGATCTGGCCGAATGCGGCGACAACGATGACATCCGGAGCCAGATCGCGCACGGTCTGAACAAACTCTTTCGCACGGACTTTCTCCGGCTGATAGATTGGGAGATTAAGCTTAAGTGCCGCTTCTTTCACGGGGGATGTCGATAATCTTCCGCCGCGACCCTGGGGGCGATCCGGCTGGGTAACGACGGCTAAAATCTCGTGGGAAGGTGAATCCGAGAGGGTATGCAGGCTCGGCACGGCAAACGGTGTCGTTCCGATAAAAAGAAGGCGCATCTTATTCTCTTGTCTGCGGCCCTTGGCCGTCCTCTTCTTCGTCTTCCAGCTCCTCTGACGTTACCCAGTGCAGCGTGGCCGGATCAGCTCGGTCGATAAACAGCACTCCATCGAGGTGATCATATTCATGCTGGATCACTCGCGCAGTCAGGCCGTCGCCACGGATACGCACGGGTTTTCCGAACTGATCGGAGCCTTTGACCACCACTTCTTCAGCCCGGCTGACATCGCCCTGCAGCCCAGGGATAGAGAGGCAGCCTTCGATCCCAATCTGCTCACCTTTACGGCCTAAAATCTTGGGATTGATGATAGCCTGGAAGCCGTCACCGGCATCGTACACGAAGATTCGCTGCAAAATGCCGAGCTGAGGTGCCGCAAGGCCTACCCCATTGGCGGCACGCATGATGCGCTCCATCTGTTCGACCAGCGCGACGGTATCCTCGGTGATTTTGAGTACCGGCTTGGATGTCTGGCGCAGAATACCGACTCCCTCCGCCTCATCGTACTTCACGATCGGGTCATCCCGACGAATAAGATCGGTGAGCTTGCCGTAGCCCTTCGCCATATCTTCCTTGTCTCCCCTGTCAGTCATTGCACTATATTATAGCCGAAAGTCACAGCATCGTCAACGGGTCCATATCTACGGTCAGCCCGGAGCGTTCGCCGATCGGAACTTCATTGAGTGCCGATCGGAGCAGAGTCAGGAGCGTCTCTTTCCAGGGGGCACGGAGTGCCAGATGCCAGCGGTACCGTCCACGCAGACGCGACAGAGGGCAGGCCACCGGACCCAAAATTGTCACGTCGCTCGGTCCCATGATCGCCCGCAGGACCGTGACAAAGTGGCGGCTTCGCTTTTGGGCTTCCTCTTCGCTTTCATCAGTAAACACAAGGTTTGCCATGTGGGAGAAAGGGGGGTAACTTAGCTCTGACCGCTGCGCGATTGCATGTTCGTAAAACCCATGATAATCGTGGGTTGAGGCAAAGATAATACTGTCGTGTTCCGGTGTAAAGGTCTGCACGATGACCGACCCTGGCACAACGCCCCGCCCCGCACGCCCTGATACCTGAGTGAGAAGCTGGAATGCCCGCTCGGGTGCCCGGAAATCGGGAATATTCAGGGCGGTGTCCGCGCTGACAACCCCAACTAGTGTGACATTCGGAAAGTCCAGGCCTTTGGTGACCATCTGTGTTCCGATTAAAATATCCGCCTCACCGCGCTTGAAAGCGCGGAGCGTCTCCGCATGGGCCCCTTTACGCGACATAGTGTCCCGATCCATACGCAAGGTTCGTGCAGACGGAAATTGCTGCCGCACCGCCTCTTCGACCTTTTCTGTGCCCAGACCAAAGGGGCGCAGTCGCAGGCCCTGGCATTTTGGGCAGAGGTCTGTCACTCGCTGGCGATAATCACAGTGATGACACTGCAGGTAGCGTCCCCCATGGTGATAGGTCAGGGAAACATCACAGTTCGGGCAATGAAACGTGAAGCCGCAGTCACGGCAGAGCAGAAACGAGGCAAATCCGCGCCGATTCAGAAAAAGAATGGCCTGCTCTCGCCGCTCGAGACAAGCGGAGAGGGCGGCGGTTAAGTCAACTCCAAAAACGCTGCGCGGCGGCGGCTCCGGTTTGACGCCCTCCACCCACTCTGATTTGGGTACTTTGGGTGCCTTCATCTCCTCCCGCAAGTCTACGACCTGAACCGGTGGCAGTGGTCTGCTGCTGATACGCTCGGGCAGCTCAACTAGCCCATATTCCCCGGTCGAGGCTTTGTAGTAGCTTTCCAGTGACGGGGTCGCACTGCCGAGAATGACTGTTGCCCCGGTCTGGGCAGCCCGGAACTGGGCGGCATCGCGAGCATGGTAGCGCGGAGACGAGTCCTGTTTATAGGACCCATCGTGCTCTTCATCGAGAATTATGAGGCCGAGATGGGGGACAGGGGCGAATACTGCCGAGCGGGCGCCCACGACAACGCGTGCCTCGCCGGATTGAATACGTCGCCACTCATCGTGCCGCTCGCCCAGCGAGAGTGCAGAGTGCAGCACGGCAACTTCGTCGGCCCCGAAACGGGCCTTAAACAGATCTAGAACTTGCGCGGTCAGGCCGATTTCAGGGAGCAAAATTAGCGCATGCCGATTCTGAGCCAGCACGCGGCAGACCGCATCCAGATAGACCTCTGTCTTGCCGGATCCGGTGACACCGTGCAGCAGCAGCGTTTGTCCGTTCTGTGCCGATAGAGCCTTCCCAATCTCCGCCGTCGCCCGTGCTTGATCATGGGTCAGCGGCGGGGCATCCCCGGCGACAAACCCAAAGAACTGAAAGGGATCGCGGCGCATGGGGACTTCGGCGTACTGTGCTAGCCCTTTTTCCGCCAGTGCCCGGGCCGCGGCTCCGGCACTGGCTCCAACGGCCAGCCCGGATGCAGGCCGCTTTGCGGCTATGCCCTCCGCATCGGCATCAAGCAAAGCCCGCAGCAGCCGCGCCTGACGCGCCGCGCCGGATCGTTCCAGCCGGGAGGCTTCCTCGGCGGCCACTTCGACGTCTACGGCAAGGCGCAGCAGGCGGACCATTTTACGCCGAGCGGGAGGCAGCTTGACGGCTCGCTCTTCCGTGATAATATTCTTCTTTTTAAGCTCGAGAAGCGCTGGGCCGGGCTTCGACAGCCCCAAGGCTTTTGCCAGCTTCCCCGGCTCTGCCACGCCGCCAAGGGCGGCCAGGGCAGCGGCCATATCTTTCTGTGACGGTGCCCGTGATCCGGCGAGCTGCGTTTCCCAGTCGGAGCACAGATGCAGGGTTGTTTTGATCTGCGACGACATAACTTCCGGCACAATCAAGTGTATGGCGTCCCTTAAATCGCACAGGGTCTGTTCTGCAACCCAGAGAGCCAGATCGCATAGTGGCTGATCAAACGAGGGAGCATTCTCGATCTTCGCCGCGACGGGCTTGATCTTTCCCTCCATCTCCGGTGGACAACACTCTTTGAGAGCGACGACATAGCCGACCATCTGCTGCGAACCGAATGGCACCACCACTGCCGATCCGACTGTGAGAATCAGAGTCGGAGGTACGGAGTAAGTGAGCGGCTGCGGCAGTCCGGGAACGTCAATTTGAACGATGATGTCGGCATACATAGGGAGTCTATTATACACCGCTCAGAGCACTCTCCGCGTCGTCAACGTGCTGACTATTTAGGCAGCGCATATGTTTCCATGCATTTAACCCCGGCCCACAAAGGTCAGGCTATTCAGAGAAAGCCCCTTCGGGGCTAACGAAAAATCCCCGTTTACTTATGCACTGATGTTACGCAAGGCTTTCGGAACCCACCCCGCAACAAGCTGAGACCCTCCCGATACGGGAGGGTAAGCCTGTGGTGGAAATGAAGTTCTGCCTATAGTCTGGATGCCTTATCAAGAAGATAAAACCCTGCGGCTGCACTCCCGCAAACCCTCCCGTTGTACCCGCTGCCGAGGCCTTGCGAGCAGGGACGGGAGGGTCGCAGCATGTTGTGGGGTGGGTTCCGAAAGCCTTGCGCAACATCAGTTATGCATATATATTTAGGCGTGCTAAACTCGGAGCTGATATTCCACATCTGGATCGCTAGAAGTGCAATCAAGCGTTACTAAGTCCGTGCCAGAACATACGATTTTGGTTTACCGAGGAGGCATTGGCTCGTATGAAAAATGGAATTTTTCAGCCGACCTCCCTGTTCCGGTGACGTGCGGCTGAGTGCGGATTTCATCTTCAATTTGTATGGAGTTTCGTGCCATTGGGCTTGACAGTCTCAGTACATAAGGCTATAATAAGTATGACAATTTTATGAAACCGCTGGGGGTGCCGTAACCATCGAAGGGTACGGCTGAGAGGCTTGAACGCCAACCCCGACAACCTGATCCGGGTCATGCCGGCGGAGGGAAGCGGACGACTGGTACTGACGCCGATTTTTTGGCAGAAGGCCGCCGTTCCGTTCTTTGCGGGACGGCGGTTTTTTGTTTTTACAATCCTTCGATAATTTTCTTCGGTATTTTTGGAAAGAGGCATATCCGAATGGCAATTACAACGCAAAACGGCACGGAGAAACAGGAGCGCAGCGATAAGCTGGACCAGGGGCGTACGCCGGAACAGGCAACATCGAGTGATTACCGGTTTCCGGCTTCGCAAAAAATCTACACTTCCGGAAATCTCTACCCGGAAGTGCAGGTTCCCCACCGCGAGATCACGCTGTCTCCCACCCGGGACCAGATGACCGGCGTCCTGGAAGAGAATGCGCCCCTGCGCGTGTATGACACCAGTGGGCCCTATACCGATCCTGCAGCCGTGATTGACATCCGGCAGGGACTTGCGTCTCTGCGCGCGCCCTGGATCGCCGGACGTGCCCAGACAACTTATGTCGAAGTCGAGCCAAGCTACCGGCCGGTGGCCGGTCACTCTGACCCAACTCTTCCGCTCCCCCCTAAGCGTAAAGCGCATGTCGGTACCGGTCTGGTGACCCAGATGCAGCAGGCAAAGGCCGGAATTATCACGCATGAGATGGAATATATCTCCATTCGCGAGAATCAGGGTCGGGACCGGTCGCAATCGGTTGGCCAGCACCCCGGTCAGAACTTTGGCGCGTCTATTCCTGAAATTATCACGCCTGAGTTCGTCCGCTCCGAAGTCGCGCGGGGCCGTGCGATAATCCCTGTCAATATCAACCACCCCGAATGCGAGCCTATGATCATTGGGCGAAACTTTCTGGTCAAGATCAACGCTAATATCGGCAACTCCGCCGTATCGTCGTCGATTGAAGAGGAAGTTCATAAGATGACTTGGGCGACCCTCTGGGGTGCGGACACGGTCATGGACCTCTCAACAGGTAAGAATATTCATGAAACTCGCGAATGGATTTTGCGAAATTCCCCGGTGCCGATCGGCACAGTCCCGATTTACCAGGCGCTGGAGAAAGTTGGCGGCAAGGCCGAAGAGCTGACTTGGGACATCTATCGAGACACGCTTATTGAGCAGGCCGAGCAGGGCGTCGATTACTTCACCGTCCACGCTGGCGTTCTGCTGCGCTATGTCCCGATGACGGCTAAGCGGATGACGGGTATCGTCTCGCGCGGTGGTTCGATCATGGCGAAATGGTGCCTTTCGCACCACGAAGAGTCGTTTCTTTATACGCACTTCCACGAAATCTGCGAAATCATGCAGGCGTACGATGTTTCCTTCTCACTTGGGGACGGCCTGCGTCCCGGCTCAATCTTCGACGCAAATGATGAGGCTCAGTTCGCTGAGCTGAAAACGCAAGGGGAGCTGACCGAAATTGCCTGGGAGCATGGCGTTCAGGTCATGAACGAAGGCCCTGGCCATGTCCCCATGCACATGATCAAGGAGAATATGGACAAGCAGCTGGAATGGTGCCATGAGGCTCCGTTCTATACGCTTGGCCCACTGACCACGGATATTGCGCCTGGTTACGACCATATCACGTCAGCCATCGGCGCGGCGATGATTGGCTGGTATGGCTGCGCCATGCTCTGCTATGTGACACCGAAAGAACATCTTGGCCTTCCCAATCAGAAGGACGTCAAAGACGGCGTGATCACCTACAAGATTGCCGCGCACGCCGCGGACCTTGCGAAAGGCCATCCCGGAGCGCAGGCATGGGATGACGCTCTGAGCAAAGCCCGCTTCGAGTTCCGCTGGGGCGATCAGTTCAATCTCTCCCTTGATCCGCAGACGGCTCTGGCGTACCACGACGAGACTCTTCCGCAGGAAGGCGCGAAAACCGCCCACTTCTGCTCCATGTGCGGCCCGCATTTCTGCTCCATGAAGATCAGTCAGGATGTCCGCAACTATGCCGCATCGCTGAACGTGGTCAAGAGTGATGAAGTGTCCACCGGACTAGCCGAGAAAGCGAAGGAGTTTCGCGAGCAGGGCGGGGAGATTTACAAGTAACCGCTGACGCTGCGCCAAGATAAACCCACCCGCGGAGTAAGAGGATTAATTTCACTTGCGCCAGGGGTGGGGGGGCAGGGAATAAGATGAGGAACAATCAATGGCCGTTTTAGAATCTGAGCGAACCGTTCAATTACAAAACGTCAGCGAGCCGATTCGGCTGACCTACGAGCGTTATCTTCAAGAATTCCTCACGGAACCCGTGACGATGCAGCCCAGCGAGATCATTGATGGAGTGCGGATTTACATGATAAGTCCAAACTGGTGGCATCAGAAAATCGCATTTGCCCTGGCAAAAATGCTGGATCAGTATCAGTTGGCTGGGATACGAGGTCAAGTTCTCCAGTCGCCGCTTGACGTCATGATTTCGGACTCCCCTCTTCGCGTACGTCAGCCGGATGTGTTTTTTATCACGAATCGAAAGTTAGCCGATGCGGGTGGTGCTCCGAATTTAGGACCATTGATGGCAGCACCAGAACTGGTCATCGAGATATTATCTCCGAGCGAAACTCGTCGTGTTTTGAATGCAAAAATCGCTGATTTTTGCGCGATCGGTGTCAGTGAGTGCTGGGTAATCAGTCCCGAAGCAGAGACTGTGGAAGTGCTGCGACTTAGCCCCGATGGATCGATCCGCGAAGCACTCTATGGCTCGGGGCAGTTGATACAAAGCCTGATGTTCCCAGATTTGACCCTAGCGCTGGACGATATATTTCGGATTGAGGAATAAGAATATGGCTTTGAGTGAAGCCGAAGACAAATTGACCATTGGCGGCAAGACTTTTCGCTCGCGGCTGATGCTGGGGACGGGTAAGTATCGGAATGCCGAGGAGATGAACGCAGCACTGGAGGCCTCGGGATGCGAGATTGTCACGGTCGCCCTGCGCCGGATTGACCTCGATAAGCCTATGCGAAGTATTTTAGACGAGATCGATTGGAAACGGTATCATATCCTGCCCAATACCGCCGGGGCGCGAACTGCCGACGAGGCGGTCCGGACGGCACGGCTGGCACGTGCAATGGGGCTATCCGACTGGATCAAAGTAGAAGTCATCCCCGATCCCAAGTACCTCTTACCGGACCCGATCGGGACATTTGAGGCCTGTAAAATATTGGTGGAGGAAGGCTTTATTGTCCTGCCGTACATCAATGCCGATCCGGCACTGGCGCTGCGGCTGCAGGAAATTGGGACACACACGGTGATGCCTTTGGCATCGCCCATCGGGAGCGGGCAGGGGATGAAAACGCGGGAGCAGATCCAGATCATTCTGGAGCAGGCGACCGTCCCGGTTGTGGTGGACGCTGGTATCGGCGTCCCTTCGGAAGCCTCGGCAGCGATGGAGATGGGGGCGGCGGCGTGCCTCGTCAACACAGCGATCGCCCGCGCTTCCGACCCGGCCCTGATGGCTGAAGCAATGCGTATGGGTGTGGACGCGGGCCGCAAAGCATACCTCGCTGGTCGGATGCCCGTGCTGCCTTTCGCCAGTGCAAGCAGCCCGGTGGAAGGTATCGTGCGCTGATGGGATTGCCTTTACCCTGCCTGATGCTGGTGACGGAGCCGTCACCGCGTCTGCCGGAGATCATCGCTGAGGCCGTCGCTGGAGGCGTGAACACCGTGCAATGGCGCGAAAAAGTGCGGAATGGCGCGCACTATCGCCAGCGGTGTGTTTCGATCCGAAAAGCGTCGGGAGACTCTGTACCGGTGCTGGTCAACGGAAACTGGGAAGCGGCATTGGCCTGCGGGGCACGTCATGTCCATCTGCCAGAGAAGTCTCTGCCGGTGGGAGTGGTGCGGTGGCGCCTGGGCGGCAATGGCTTGATCGGCAAGTCGGTGCATTCTCTTGAAGGGGCGCTGAAAGCGCAGGCGGACGGAGCGGATTATCTCGTCGCCGGTACCATCTTCGCATCGGCCAGTCATCCGGAGATCGCTCCAGCCGGTCTCGAATTTCTGCGCGAAGTCTGTGCAGTAATTACAATACCGGTGGTCGCTATTGGTGGAGTGACGCCGGAGAACGTCGGCGAGTGTATCGCGGCTGGGGCGGCGGGTGCGGCGGTCTTGTCGCCGCTGATGACGGCGGAGAACCCGCGCGCGATCGCACAAGCCTATTTCGCGGCCATAACCGCCGCTCGGGAGCAAGTAGCATGCAGTTGATTGTCAATGGAGAAGAGCAGCAGGTAGAAAACATGTCAACTTTGGGCGAATTTCTTGCCCTCTGTGCCCTACCGTCCAAGATGGTGGTCGTGGAACGCAACGGCGAAATCGTCTCGCGAGAAAAATACGACCTGACGATGCTTACTAACAACGACGTTCTGGAGATTGTGCAAATGATGGCGGGAGGATAATCCGATACATACTTTTACGAAGAAACGTGCTTTCACGCTGATCGAGCTGCTGGTTGTCATCGCGATTATATCGATACTCGCGGCAATTTTATTCCCCGTTTTTCAGAAGGTCCGGGAGAATGCACGGCGCGCGACTTGTCAGAGCAATTTAAAGCAGATCGGTCTGGTGTTCACACAGTACCTTCAGGATAGTGACGAAGCCTACCCAAACGCCTGCAGTGCACCGGGGAACCCGAACTGCTCGACGACTGGGGATCCCTACCTCTGGCAAGGGCAGCACTTTCGGTGGCCACTTATGCCTTATCTCGCGATTGGGCAGGAGCAAGATCTGACAAACGCAAATCCCTGGCGATCGGTAGGCGGCTCTGCTTCCGCGCTGCTGTACTGCCCCTCGGACAGCATTTCTGGCACCGGATTCAACGCCACCTCGTATGGCTACTCGGCCTGTTTCTATCACACGGACGCCACGACAGATGCACTCCATTTGGGCAATCTTCGCCTGCTTCCAGTCCCGGGGCCGGGGCTCGGTGCGGTCTGCGTCTCACGGCTGGCAAATGAAGTTGCCTTCCCGGCGCAGAAGGCGCTGGCGGGTGAGTTCTATAATAACCACGATCACGGTGCGGCGGGGCTAGTCGGCTACTGGGGCAAGACTCAGGGCGCGGATATCCCCGGCCCGGACATGATGGTTGGTGGGCGGGACTATGTCTTTGCCGATGGGCACGTCAAATATGTGCGGGCGGACAAGCAAAGCCTTTCAGTCCAGCAATCCTGCCCCGATATTCACCGGACGCCCGGCGGGCTTTCGGGATATGACGTTCAATAGTATCTTCTGAGGACATGACAGAAAGACATTCAGAAATTCTGGTGATCGGCGGCGGTGTCATCGGGCTTTCGATTGCCTGGCATCTCAGCCGGTCAAGTCACTCCATCACGGTGATGGATTCGAGCGAACCCGGGCAAGCCTCTCAGGCCGCTGCGGGGATGCTTGCTCCATTGGCAGAAGCTAGTGCGCCGGGGCCATTCCTCGACCTCGCTCTGGCAAGTCTGCGCCGTTACCCGGAGTTTGTCGAAGGAGTCCGAGATGCGAGCGGTCTCGCTCTTGAAATCTGCGGGCCGGGAATGCTGCGTGTCGCGCGTACCTCTGAAGAAGCGGCTGCCCTCGACCGGGCACTCGAATGGCAAATAGCACTCGGACTGCCTTTGGAGAGACTCTCCGGGGAGGAGGTGCGCCGCCTCGAGCCTGCCGCCGCGCAAAGTATCCTTGCGGCCACCCATTCCCCGCAGGAGCGCCACATCGAGCCGCGTCTTTTGATCGCCGCCCTCTCCGCCGCCTGCCGCCGCCGGGGAGTTGAGCAGATTTCCGGCAAAGTGATTGGTCTGGAATCGGAAGCGGAGCAGGTCGTCGCCGTCCGAACTGATACTGCCCGATTTTCCTGCAGGACACTGGTGATTGCCGGCGGCGCTTGGAGTGACGTGTCCGCGCAGTGGCTTGGCGTGAACATTCCAGTCACCCCACTGCGAGGACAGATACTGGCACTCGGGCCCAGTGCAAATCCACTCCTGCAGCATACACTCTACACACACGGGGCGTACCTGGTCCCGCGGCGCGACGGGCGGATTGTCGTCGGGGCGACGGAAGAATCGGTCGGCCTGGATACGTCAACGACGGCGCATGGTATCGCTGCACTGCGCACTGGTGCGGAATCACTTGTACCGACTCTTACTGATCAGCCACTCCAGAGCGCGTGGACGGGTCTGCGCCCACTCAGTGCCGATGCTTTGCCTCTGCTTGGTCGGGTGCCGGGCTGGGGTAATGTCCATGTCGCCACCGGGCATGGGCGAAATGGTATTCTTCTTGCGCCTATCACGGGGAGTTTGATGGCAAGCTCAATCCTCACTGATGCTCCACTGCCCAACGCTTTCGATCCTGCCCGCTTTGGAGGCGCACTGTGACTCCGATTGTGTTGACAATCGCTGGCTCCGACCCAAGTGGCGGGGCGGGTATCCAGGCCGACCTACGAACTTTCGCCGCTCTGGGCGTCCTCGGTGTTTCCGTGATAACCGCACTCACCGTGCAGAATAGCCTTGGCGTTCAGAGCGTGTATCCGGTACCTGCAGAAGTGCTTGCGGCTCAATTGGAAGCGATCTTCAGCGACACCAAAATCGCCGCCGTCAAGATCGGAATGCTGGGCGGAGCTGTGCAGGTGCGCGTCGTCGCTGCCGCTCTCAAGACATATCAGCCGCCGAACGTGGTGCTGGACCCAGTGTTAGCTTCCACCGGCGGCGTCCCGCTGCTGGATGCCGAAGGGCGAAATTTGCTTTTGACGGAACTTTTGCCTCTGTGCGATCTGGTGACACCGAATGTGCCGGAGCTGGGTGCGCTGACTGAAACCTCAGCTTTGACGCCGGAAGTCCGTGATGCTGCCGCTCGGCGGCTGCTGAGGTTGGGTGCAAAGGCAGTTCTGGTGAAGGGCGGGCATCTGCCGGGCGCGCCGACCGATGTTCTTATTCGTTCTGAGGGCGAAGATCGCGCATATTCGCAGCCCCGTGTCGAGACTTTGCATACGCATGGGACGGGGTGTTTTCTCTCGTCTGCAATCGCCGCATATATAGCTCAGGGGCAAACACTTCAGGACTCAATAGAAGCGGCAAAAACCACTTTAACTGCTTCGCTTTACTTTCCGATAGTCACTGGTCAGGGGCGCGGGTACCCAGATATTAGGCAGGGGATCAAGAAACTGGAAAATCCACATTCGCATGAAGCGCGCCTCCTCTTATTGCATGGCCTGTATGTACTGACAGATTCCGCTCTTCCCCCGAATCGATCTCCCCTGGAGGTGACACTGGCTTCGCTGGTCGGTGGGGCAAAAATCGTGCAGCTGCGCGAGAAGATGCTTCCATTGTCCGAGTTGATTGAGCTCGCATCCGACCTGGCTATTGCGGCTAGAGGTTCGAACGCGCTTTTTATCGTGAATGACCGAGTGGACGTTGCGCTGGCCTCCGATGCCGACGGGGTCCATCTGGGTCCGGGGGACATGCGGCCCGAAGATGCCCGGCGTCTGCTGGGCCCGGACAAGTTAGTGGGCGTTTCAGTCGCCACCGTCGAAGAAGCGAGAGCCGCCGCGCCTTACGTCTCCTACTTCGGGGTAGGGGCAATCTTTGGCTCGAAGACGAAAAAAGATGCGGGGGATGCGATTGGCGTGGGGCGTATTAGAGAGATCAAAGCAGCGTTCCCTCATCTCCCAATTGTGGCGATCGGTGGGATTAATTTAGAGAATATCGCCGAGGTCGCGGCCGCGGGGGCGGATGCCGCCGCGGTGGTGTCGGCAGTCGTCTGTGCGCCGGATATGGTGGAAGCGACGCGCGAGCTTTTGCTGCGGTTTATGGCGGGCAGAGAGAAGGCCACGGATTAAAATCCGTGGCCTTCTTTCCGTTTTCAGAGCACAAGACATTACTGGGTGACTGCGCCTATCAATTCGTTCACGTCTGCGATCCCATTCTCAATCAAATACGCTTCCAGCCCAGCAGCAATATCCGTCGATGCGGTTGGGTTGACGAAGGTCGCGGTGCCAATGGCGATGGCGGTGGCTCCGGCCAGGAGGAACTCGATAGCGTCGGTGGCGGACATGATGCCGCCCATGCCGATGAGGGGAACGTTCGGCAGGGCCCGATGGACTTGCCAGACGCAGCGCAGGGCGATGGGCTTGACGGCGGGGCCGCTGAGGCCGCCGGTAATGTTGGCGAGCCGGAACTTACGTTTGCGGACGTCGATCGCCGTGCCGATGAGCGTGTTGATCAGCGAAAGGGCATCCGACCCGGCGTCGACGGCGGCGCGGGCGATTGGCACCATGTCAGTGACATTGGGTGAGAGCTTGGTGATGAGTGTCAGGTCGGTCACTTTGCGGACCTCCCGGATCAGCTCCGCCGTCAGCGCCGGGTCTACGGCGAAGTCGCAGCCGTGCGAGACATTCGGACAGGAAATATTGATTTCGAGGCCATGCACCCCGCCTGCCGCGGTCAATTTCTCGGCGAGGTGAACGTAGTCCGCGACCTCCGTGCCGACCAGGTTGACAATAATCGGGACATCGTAGTTTCGCAGGAATGGCAGCTTTTCGGCAATAAAGTTGTCCACGCCGCTGTTTTGCAGACCGATAGCATTCAATATACCTGAGGGGGTCTCGACGATACGCGGGGTCGGGTTGCCCAGGCGCGGCTCACGGGACGTACTCTTGACCACGACTGCGCCGAGCTTGTTCAGGTCTACGATATTTGCCATCTCCGGGCCGAACCCAAAGGTCCCGGAGCCGGTGACGATGGGGTTGCGCAGAGTCAGCTTGCCGATCTTGACGGCTGTGTTTATATTTGTCATTACCACTTCACCTCGCCGGCTTCGAATACGGGGCCATCGACGCAGCAGCGGACACGGCGGCCATCAGTCAGATCAAGAACACACCCCATACAAACACCGATGCCGCAGGGCATGGCCACTTCGACTGAGAGCTGACAGGTGACGCCCAGCTTGAGACAAAGCTCAGCGACGGCCTTCATCATCGGGGTCGGACCGCAGCAGTAAACAGCCACTGGCAATCCCGAATTTTCCAGCAGCAAGGGTTCCAGCACGTCCGTCACCCGGCCCGAGGTTCCATGGGAGCCGTCTTCCGTCGCGACCCGGGCATCCACCCCCGCCGCGACTAGTTCTGCTTCGCACAGCAGTAAATCTTTGCGCCGTGCCCCGATGATAAATTTGATGTTCGGAGCGCTCTGCGCTAGTCGAAGCTCGCGCGATAGAAAGACCAGCGGCGGGACGCCGTAGCCGCCCCCGACCATGATGTGGGTCGTGTCGGGCCGAGTGTCGGCTTGGAAGATACGTCCCCCCAGTGGGCCGACCATGTCCAGCATCTCTCCGGGCCGTTTGCGGGACATGCTCGCGGTCGTTGCCCCAACGATGGAATAGAGCAGACTGATTTGGCCTCGGTCGCGGTCGACGGTATAGACGCTGAATGGCTTTCGCAGGAGCGGGTCATAGCGTTCCGCCGTCAGGACATTCACGAAATGTCCTGGCTGGGCCTCAGCGGCGAGGGTGGGGGCCTCGCAGGTGATGACTTGATGACCTGCGATGATTGGGTCATTCGAGAGTACGCGGGCAAAAACTTGGTGAGGCATGGGCAGTATCTCTGGTTTCTAAGTTGTTTGAAACGGATCGGGAAGAGAGCGTAAATAGGACGCCATCTGGCTGAAAGTCGTCACGCGCTGGCAGTCTGCGTTGGGGCGGCGTTCGGCCCAGTCAAAGAGCAGTGCCGACATCCCGGCAGCCTGTGCCCCGGCGACATCCAGCTCGAACCAGTCTCCAATATGCAGTGAGTTCTCCGGGGCCACCTTCGCCTGACGCAGTGCCTCCTGAAACAGTCGCGGGTCCGGCTTGGCAGCACCCACGATCTCCGAGACCGCAAGTGCGTCAAAGTAGGGTGTGATACCGAGCTCCATCAGCAGCTCCGGCAGGGTCATCTCCCAGTCCGAAATGCCGCCAAGGATAAACCCGCGTTTTTGGAGCTCCGCCAGCAAAGCAAGAGCCTCGGGATGCACATGGCGCGTGAATGGAACCGCCGCAAACTGCCCCAACAATTCCGCCAAATCTGGCACCGGCAGCTCCAGCGCGTTGAGTATCAGCCGGAGCGCTTCGCCCAGCGACTCCGGGTCCTCCCAGGGAATCCCCCGCAGATACTGCGCCGCCGCATAGGCCTCCCCGATCCGATACGCCTGGAGGTACTGCGACTTGTCTACGGTCAGCCCAAGCGCCCGAAACGCCGACGCCAGCCGCTGCGGCAGTGGGGGATCGTCGAAGACCAGCGTGTCCCCAATATCAAAAAAGATAGCCTGAACCGGCATTATGGCCTATTGTACCTGATTTGTGGGGGTGGGGTGAAATGAGGGGGCGGTCGGGAAGGCCCCTGGCCCTAAATTTCTGGGTTTGAGTGAGATACGGGCGGTCAAAGGCGGCATATTCTTACCTCCTTCCTTCAGGATTGCCCCTAAGGGTCTCATCTCCTGCCTTCATCCTCAGGCGCCACACCGCGTTGTAGAAACAATGAAGGAGTTTGCCCTGCCTTTATCGTATAAAAAGATTTGAAAGAAGAATAGGCTATTTGAGGCTCGTAGGTCAACTCTGGTAAAAGCCGCTTTGTGCGATGTATTACCGCAGAGATGCGTTAAAATACTTGTTGGGCTGCTTATCTAGTCCGGTTGCCAAATCAGTGTGGCAGAGAAAGAGAATCGATGGCGATTACTTTTGATTTACATACATCTCAGCAGTATGCCCGTGAAGGCCGTATTAAAGAGTGGATAGGAAATTTTCTTACTGCCAGTTCAAACCCTAATTTGGAATTGTGGCAAGCAATAAAGAAACGAAACGGCTATTGGCTAGGTCCGGCTGAGGTCAGGCTAGACGCCATGAAAAGATGTTGTGGTCCTGAGCGAGAAGCTAAATTAAATTCCCAGTATATCAAGCACCCGGAGAAAGATGATATTTGGGATAAGCGTCTAGATGATCTCGTGCAAAGCATCGCGAGACCTTCTGAAACAGCACCAATTCTTGTTCGTTATGTTTATCAAACTCTAGGCATCACTGACGGTAATCATCGTTACGCAGCATATGAAAAAATGGGTTTGGAAACCTGTTGGGTATTGATAGAATTAGGGACGGAGCAACACGGATAGCTTTCCAGACGGCCCAACAATGCGCTGCACCTGACGCCATCAGCCTGCCTTTACCGTTGCGTTATCGCAGGGCTTACTTCGGCTGTTGGCGCAGGTGAGCTATGGCGTTAAGCCGCTGAACAAAGCGCCGCGATTGTCACGGGATGAGAAGACACGGAGGTATTTCAAGAGACTATGACAAACCAATTTCCCGCGCAAGTGCCAGAAAATGCGCCCGGCGACTTTTACGTTATTTGATGAATGACTCGGAGTTAGACTTTGAGGAGTGCTATTTTCGCCGCCAACCGCACACAGCGGTGGAGTTGGATCAGGCAATCAACGCCATATTAGTATCGGGAATTGATGCTTTGCGTTATGGTGGCGCTGATCCGGTTATTATCCGCCGCCTGCACGAATTAAATCATGGTCACTGTAGCCATCACAAAGCTGACCAAGGCTGACCCGCGAGCGGCCCAACGATGCGCTGCACCCTACGGTATTGGCCGCGTTTGCCCCTGCGAGTTTGGACAGTTTGTTTGGGCGCTATTATAGGCGAGTTTGGCCGTTAGGACGCCAGACCACAGCACGTTATTATTTATCGGCAGAAAGGAACAAGGCGGAGTCATGCCGAACTTGGACTATCTTCGCTGGGAATGGAAGCAATATTGGGACGTTTGGTATTTCGAGCCAGGAAGAATGACCGCTTTGTACTTAACGGTTATCTTTCTTGGCCTGATGGTTTTGCATACGACGCAACTATACCTGTCAGAGCGCAACGGCCCAAGGAATAAGCCGTTGCGACGGAAGCTTTATTGGGATGCGGTAATATTTACCCTCTCCCTATATGCCGCATCCGCACAGGTCTTTGATCTGGAGTCGTAAGCCAATTTGCCAGACGGTCTACCAATACGCTGTATCTGATGCCAGCGCCGCATTTGCCTCAGCACTGACGGTTGGTCGTGCGGGCGGTGTCGCGGGTGAGCTTTGCCGTTAGACCGTAAATCACGCTTTCACTGAGACAAAATGCCAGGAAACAATACCACGTACAAAAATATTTTACGGCAACCCTCTTTATAGGCATTTCCAGTTTTTCTGGGCATATTTCTCCTCTACAGTATTGAAAAATATAATCTAGACGAGAAAGCGGCTGATCAGACGACTTGTTCTTCTCCGCTCTATCAAGCCATTGTGCCAGGAATGGATTTCGGACAGATCATCGGCCTTTTAAGAAGGCCGAGCTCAATTACTGAAAAGCGCGGGAGGCTCGTTCATTTATGGACGGGATGGACAGCGAGTCGTCTTTCCTAAGACTATGGTGAACCCCTTTGTCAAGACAGTGGCTTGGCCTTTTTTCAGTCTTCCCTTTTTCTGCAGGGTCGTATCGAAGTAAACTTCGGCGGGAGTGCGGCAGCCAAGCGACTGATGCAGGCGCCCCTGGTTGTAGAACTCGAAGTAGTCAGCCAGTCCTTTGCGGTCTGCGCGGGGACTATCGTACTCGTGCAGGACTTGCTGGACGACCTGCGCCTTGAATGTAGCGGTGTGAGTTTTTCGGGTTGTCATCGGGTGAGCCTTTTATCGGCACACCTTATTTTAGCCGCTTTCACTGTCTAAATTCTTGGGTCCAACATAACCTGCAGGAGCTACTTCTTGGGGATTAACGTCGCTGTAGTCGGCCTCTGTTGGTTTTTGTGATGATGATGCGGTGGCGCGGCCTCTAAATCGCCTCTCCGAGCCTCACAATGCTATT
>JANXMY010000075.1 GCA_025354405.1 Armatimonadota bacterium | reverse complement strand
ACCAGTCGCTCCCGTAACCAGGCAGCGCATCTTAAACCACCGCCAGCTCGCGCTTGGGCGATCGGGCAAATTCATGCAGAACCGACAGCATATAGTCTTTGTGAAGATCACTCAGGCCCGGATAGACCCCCATCCAGAAGACATTGTTCATCACAAAATCCGTGTTTTTGAGGTCGCCGATCTTTCGGTGGGCGATGTGCGCATAGGCGGGCTGCTTGAGGAGGTTGCCCGCGAACAGCAGACGCGTACCGATCTTTTTCGAGTCCAGATGCCGCACGACCTGATCGCGGGTAAACGGGGCATCCTCGCGGATGGCCAGCGGGAAGCCGAACCAGCTCGGGTCGGAATTGGGCGTGGCTTCAGGCAGGATAAAATACTCCTGCAGATCCTGCATTCCGGCCAAAAGATACGCGAAGTTGCGGCGGCGGGTCGCAATAAACTCCGGCAGCTTTTTGAGCTGCGACACGCCCACAGCGGCCTGCATATCGGTAACTTTTAGGTTATACCCGATATGCGAGTAGGTGTATTTGTGGTCATAGCCGCAGGGAAGATCGCCGAGCTGCCAGTCGTAACGTTTGCCGCAGGTGTTGTCGACGCCGGGCTCGCAGTAGCAGTCGCGGCCCCAGTCGCGATAGGACTCCGCGATGACTTTCAGCTTGACATTGTTCATGAATACCGCCCCGCCTTCGCCCATCGTGATGTGATGCGCGGGGTAAAAGCTGGCCGTAGCGATGTCGCCGAAGGTGCCGACTTTCTGGCCGTTGTAGGTGCCGCCGATCGCGTCGCAGCAGTCCTCGACTAAATAGAGGTCGTGCTTTTTGACGAACTCGCTGATCGCCGTCATGTTGCCGGGATTACCCAGTGTGTGCGCGAACATGAGGGCACGGGTCTTCGGCGAGAGGGCTTCTTCGAGCTGCGTAATGTCGAGGTTGTAGTCAGGGATAGTCACGTCCAGAAAGACTGGGATAAGGCCATTCTGAATGATCGGGTTGACTGTCGTAGGAAAGCCTGCCGCGACGGTAATCACCTCGTCGCCGGGCTTCAGGCGCCGGTCACCGAGTTTCGGAGAGGTCAAGGTCGTCAGTGCAACGAGATCCGCCGAGGAGCCGGAGTTGACCAGCAGGGCTTTTCGAACGCCGCAGAAGCGGGCGAATTCGCGCTCAAACTCGGCGGCGAACCGGCCGGTGGTCAGCCAGAAGTCGAGCGAAGACTCAACCAGGGACTGAATATCGGCGGCATCGAAGACCCGGCCTGAGACCGGGACGGGCGATACGCCGGGAACAAACGCCTGCGGGGCAAACGCTTCCTCATGATATTGTACGACAAGATCGGCGATCTGAGATCGCAGTGCATCAGCTTTTTCCGTCATCAGTTGCTTTCTAATATTAGGCAGGGGCAAGCCCCGCCTTTAGGGAGTCAAAAAGTCAGTGTACCACCGGATCGTTTGCTGCAGAGCACTGTCGAGTGTGTACAGGGGCTCCCAGTCCAGCATACGCTTTGCTTTGGCTGCACTGAGATATTGGTGCTTGATCTCATTGCTGGCTTCGTTTCGGACATCGGGCTGGAGATCAGACCCCATCTGTTCGAGAATCTTGTGGGTCAGCTCCAGCACCGTCACCTGAAGCTCATTGGAAAAGTTGAATGCCTCGCCGCGCAGCTCCGGGTTTTGGGCCAGCTTCTCGGCCAGCAGCATATAGGCTGCCGCGCCATCTTCGACATAAAAATAATCGCGGACAAAACTGCCGTCGGAGCGGATGACCGGAGCTTGGCCGCGCAGGATGGAGCGGACAGTGCCTGGGACGATCCGGTTCCAATTGAGGTCGCCGCCGCCGTAAAAATTGCCGCAGCGGGTGATGGTCACCGGCAGGTCGTAGCTCTTGGCGTACGTTGTGGAGATCAGGTCGGCGCAGCTTTTGCTGACATCATAGGGATGCTGCCCCTGAAGGGGGGTCGCCTCATCATAGGGCAGAATGTCCTGGTCGCCGTAGGCCTTGTCCGACGAGGCGATCACGATCTGTTTGACTTTCGGGCTGCGGCGGCAGGCTTCCAGCAGTCGCCAGGTGCCGGCAATATTTGCCTCGAACGTCGAAACCGGATTGCGATTGGCGATCCCGACAATTGTCTGCGCCGCCAGATGGATCACCGTGTCGATCTCGTATTCGCCGAGCGCACGCTCCATCATCTCCTGATCGCAGATATCGCCGCGGACGATTTTCACTTTGTCGAGATGGCCGGATCGGACTAATTCGCAGTCCGGAATCCAGTCCCGCACAAGGCAGACGACATCGGCCCCGGCAGCCACCAGAGACTTGACCAGCCAGCCACCGACTAGGCCCGTCGCACCGGTAACGAAAGTCGGACGGTCTCTCCAAAATTCTTTGTCTACTGAGTTCATACTTTCTACCGACATTACACCTTCCAAGGGGCATTTCCCGACTGCCATAGTGTTTCGAGCAGCTTTTTCTCGCGCAGAGTATCCATGCACTGCCAGAAACCTTCGTGCCGATAGGCGGCAAGCTGTCCTTCGGCGGCGATTTTTTCTAAAGCATCCACTTCCAGAATACTGCTGTCACCGGAAAGATAGTCGAAAATCTGCGGCTCGAATACAAAATACCCACCGTTGATCCAGCCTTCGCCGATCTGGGGTTTTTCGCTGAACTCTTTCACCAAATTCCCTTCGAAGACTAATCCGCCAAATCGCGAAGGGGGACGTACTGCCGTGACAGTCGCCATTTTGCCCTGCGACCTGTGGAATTCCAGAAGCATTTGAAGATCCACATCGCAGACCCCGTCGCCGTAAGTCGCCATGAATGTTCCCTCTTTGAGCCACGTCTGCAGCCGTTTGATCCGGCCGCCCGTCTGTGTCTGCTGGCCCGTATCCATGAGTTGTACGGTCCAGTCCTCCGTGTTCTTTTCCAGGTCTTCGACCAGGCCGGAAGCGAGATTGACCCGCAGGCTGCCGCCGAGGCTGTAATGGTCCAAAAAGTATCGCTTGATGAACTCGCCTTTGTAACCCAGGGCGAGGAAAAAGTCACTAAACCCATAATGGGCATAGGTCTTCATAATGTGCCAGAGAATAGGATGCTCGCCGACCTCC
Source organism: Armatimonadota bacterium (assembly GCA_025354405.1). Lineage (GTDB taxonomy): Bacteria > Armatimonadota > Armatimonadia > Armatimonadales > Capsulimonadaceae > JANXMY01. The sequence continues at coordinate 4,951 of JANXMY010000075.1, read as the reverse complement.
ACCATGGGCTTCGGCTTGATCTCCGTTTCTTCGGAGAGCCGAGTGCCCAATCCACCCGCCAAAATCACAACTTTCATCGTTAGCTTTTTCCTGCTGCTTCCGCGGTCTCCGGCCTGGGAAGTGTTTCCAGGCTTGAGCTGCTGTTAGAACTCGCCACTGTGGCTTGTTTGAGATAGGCGCGAACAATGCTGATCAGAAACGCCAAAATTACCAGTCCGAGGCAGGCAAGTGCAAGCCGGAGCATTCCAGGCTCGCCGCTTTTCGGCGGGATCGCGGTGTCGATAATAGACATCCGGCTTGCGGAAGAGGCATTTTCCAGACGTACTTTTGCGGCTCCGGTCATGGTCGAGGTGAGCACAGCCAGCTGGATCGCGACCTCTGTTTGAAGCCGGGCGAACTCGCCGGACAGCGCTCGCTTGACCCCAAGTCGTCTTCCGGCCTGCGCGATCTGCCCCTGCAGGGCGGACTGCTTGGCGTACAGACTTTGAATCTGTTCATCACTGCGTAGGTTGGGGGTCGTCAGGCGGCGTTTCACACCCTGAATCTGACGCGCCAGCTGGGCTTTATCCACTTCAAGCTGTGTCTGCGCCCGGATTACCGCCGGGTTCTCCGAACCGTAGAGCCGGATTGCCGTCTCATAGGCCGCCTGATCGTTTGTTACCTGGCTGCGGGCGGTCGCCAGGAGCGGATCATCCGCTGGGATGTCGGCAAGATTTCGAATTTGCTGGCCGGTGAGCGCATCGCGAGTCTGACGAGCGGCCTGATCGGACCGCAATTCGGCTTGTACCTGGCCGAGTGCCGCATAGAGTGGGAGAAGTGTGTCGCCGCTGCTGCCCGTCTCAGGCCCAGTCTGTCCGGAGCCCGGAGCGCTGCGCGGGTCGACTCCGCGTAGGCCGCGATTGAAATCCATGGCACGCTCAAAGGCGGCATCGTAATCGTCGCGTGCCTGACGGGTCTCTTTGTCCGCGCCGCGCAGAAGTGCCGACCCTTGATCGTTGTCGCTGGTGCGATAATACTCTTTCAGGACGAGGGCATACATATTGGTGGTCTGGGCCACCGTCTCTTTGATCTGTGCGTCTGCGGGAGAATGCTTCAGTGACAGCTTTGGCTGACCGGGCAGTGTCACCGTGATGTAAACCAGACCGTCAGCGGCATTGTCTTCCGGCTTGATGCTTTTCATCAGCAGTGTGACGGCATCGGATTCCAGCGGCAGGCCGTAGAGCTGTTTGAGATGAACGTGTCGTTCCACCTGCTCGGCGGCCCGGCGGCTTTTAAGGACACCGAGGTAGCGCTTGCCGGCCCCGCCTGCGCCGGTCAGGGCAGCCAAAGCTCCGCCTCCCGAGGAAGGCTGCTGGATCGCCAGAGAGGCACTCGATGTATAGGTACGGGGAACCAGGCAAAGCGCCAGAAGCAAAAGCAGTCCGAATAGGAGCAGGCTTCTGAGTATCCAGGCCCGCAGCTGCTGCTGAAATACGCGGGTCAGCAATGATCCGTCAATAATAATATCGTCTTGTTGCACGTTGTTGGTTGAAGCTCAATACTGGTGAAAAACGAGGTGAATTCCCTCGAAGTATAGCCGAAAGAGGGGCGGTTTGTCAAACCGCCCCGCCTCGTCACTAAAGTCCAAATACGCTGGTCAGTACCTTCAGAGTCACGGCGGAGCCGACAAGGCCCTGGAAGAATGCACTGAAACCGCCGCCGCTGCGCCCGACCTTTTCGGCCAGAACTTTTGTCGGTACGAGTATCAAGTCGCCCGGCTGGATGGCTCCCGCCTTGCCCGCAGGAATCAGCCCGCCCCCGGCGTGAATGACCTCGATTCGGTCTTTTGCCGCATCGGGAGTGAAGTCTCCGGCCCGCTGAATATAGTAATCGATCGACTGACCGGAGGCAAACAGAACCCCTTCGGCATTCACCACAGCGCCGACAACCTGCACGGTCGTGGGGGTCTCCGGCACGACCAGGGTATCCCCATCTTTGAGAATGATGTCTTCGCTATTCCCGGGGCGGCGCAGTGCTTCGGCCAGCCGGACGGCGATCGCACCGTTCGGCTGAAGCTGACTGGAAGTCAGAATGCGGCCTGGTGAGACCGGATTAATATTCGACAGGTTGTTGAGCAGCGGCCCAAGGTTAGGATTTGCCGGAGCGGCTCCTCCTCCGCCTATGCCGGGAAGGGGCAGACTGCTGCCACCACCACCGCTGGCGGCACTGCCGGCCGCTTCGATCAATGCCAGGCTGGCTTTCGCTCGCTCGCGCTGATACTGGCTCAGATTCAGCATGTCGCTCATATGGCTGATCACGTCCGCCAGGTCGAGCTGACCGTTTGAGACCAGTGAGTCGGACATCCGTGTGAACTCCGCTCCCTGCGGAAAGGCTTCGGGGCGCAGGCCGCCGGCTTCGCGCACGGCATCACTCAGACGTGTATTCCCGGAGATGCTGATCGGGCCGGGGCGATTGACGGCGCCGGTCACAGTGATGACCGCCGGATGGTCCTTGATGCTGCCATTTCCCTGAACGGCGACGATATCCCCGTCTTGAAGCACCAGGTCGGTGCCGATCTCCGCAGTTCCCTGCGGGTTAAACTCGACTGCCGCAGTCGACGCCTGCTGGACCAGAGAAACCTGCTCCGGAGCATCCATGATCGGCCGCCGGGCATGGGCCACTGTCACCCGTGTTCCGCCACCAGGCTTGAAGCCTCCGGACAGCTTCAGCAGGTCTGAGATATGCATCTTGTCGCCGCGGGCGTAGAGGCCGGGGGCGACGACGTCGCCGAGCACTTTGACGGTATGGTCCGGTGTGAAGTGGGCTTCTCCGATTCGATAGACCGCAAGGACATCGTTGTCTTCAATCGGCAGGTCCTGCGTCGGATCTTCGCCGCTGATGATGCCGCGCAGGTTCAGATAGTTGTACGCAAATGTGCCGTCCCCGCGCTGATGCAGGAGCACTGCCCGGTCCAGATACGCGTTGGAGACGGGGCCGCCGGTTGCCAGAAGCAGGTTGCTGACACGCATGTTATCGCTCTGGGTATAGAGGCCAGGCCGCTGCACCGCACCGCGCACCGTCACCTGCCGCCGTCCCAGGTAGGCCACTTCCTGCCGCGTGTAGATTCGCAGGCGATCGTTGCGTGCGAGCACCACATTCTGCGTCTGAACTCCGTCCAAGATGCTGCTAATGTCGACGGAGCGTATTCGGGTGGTCAGGTCGGCGTTTTGGCTGATCAGCTCCGCCCGGTTCAGATAGGATTCCTGAATCGTCCCGCGTGCCCGCTGCAGCAAGTCCAGGACGCGCATGCCTGAGGTCAGGGCGTAGTCGCCGGGCTGCTGCACCGCGCCGAGGATCGTGACACGGTTAGTCAGAATTGTTCGGACCGATGCGATTTCGACCGAGTCACCATCATACAGCGGAGTCCCCGGCACGCCCGCCCGGCTGGTGACGGTGACATCTTTCAGGATGCGGCCCGTCCCGCGGTCCACCGTGTCGATATGGATTGTCTGGCCGACCCCAGAGGGCTTGATGCCGCCGGCATATCCTAACGCATCCCGCAGCGTCTCCGACGTGGTCAGTTCGTAGATCGCTTCCTGCCGCACCTGTCCCCGAATCGTGATCCGCGAGAGCCGGGCGGGAATATAGATGTTGTCCCCTGCCTGGAGGTTCAGGTCGCCACTGTGGCTGCCGGGATTGCTGCTGGTTGCACCGATCAGTGGGTAGATATCCACGATTCCCGCCAGTCGGCCGCCGCGCAGGACGCGGATGTCACGCAGAGAACCGTTCGCCGTTGGGCCGCCCGCCGCGTTCAGCACATTGAATGCCGTTGCCGCCGCTGGGACGGTATAGGTGCCTGGCGCGAAGGCCGCACCGCTGATGGTCACCTGGATGGTGCGCAGCTGGCGCAGGTTGACTGAAACGTCGACATTCCGGTACAGCCGCTCGAGCCGCTGACGCAGGAAAACTTCGGCCTGAGGAGCGGTACGCCCTGCGACGCTGACCCGTCCGATTTCGCCGATACTCACCCCGCCCTGCGCATCGACGATCGACGAGACTTCGCGAGGGGCGATGGTCAGTGCGCTGTAGCGGATTGTCACCGAATCGCCGGGCTGCAGCTGATAGTTCGCGGGCAGGCTCACAAGCGTGTTGCGGTACAGGGTGTCGAGGGGGTCGGCAAACTGGCCGGTCGAGAAGCTGGCGGCCGATCCCGATCCATTGCTGCGAACCAGAGCATCATCGCCGGGGAACTGGATGTTGCTCCCGGGAGTCTGAGTGTCACCTGCAAATGTCTCGCCGCCGAATGACATGTCCGGCGTGGCAGGCTGGCGCCGCCTGATCGGGCGCATCGGATCGCCATTGCCGTCGGCGCTGCCCGGATCGAGGTTCGTGGAATCCATCCCGGAGCCGTCTGCCCCCCCGGCTTCCGGGTCGGTACTGTAGCCGCCGTTTTGGCTCCGGCTCCCGGCAGAATTTAGATAACCCGGCGAGTCGCTGCTGTTTGGCGCATTCATCCGGGAGCCATCGCTGCTGCTGGGGTCCATACTGCTGGGATCTGTGCCGCCGGTGTCGGCTGCATTCGGATCTGTGCTGTAGCCGTCTGCTCCGTATGTCGTGTTGGTACGAGTTCGGCGCGTGCTGCTTCCAATGATGGTCGCTCCGGCAAGTTCCCCTGCCGTCAAATCCCCCCCGTTGTTATCGGAGGAGTTCGGGTCGCTGCTGGAGAAATCCCCGCGAGTTGCTGAGCCATTCCCCTGATAGGTGCGGGTGCCGCCGAGTCCGCCGCTTTGACCGTTCTGTATTGAAGGGTCGCGGCGCATTCCATTGCTGCTGCTGCTGCTGGAGAAATTGGTGCGGCTGCTTGGCCTTGTCACTCGAACGGGCGGCGGCAGCAGTGATCGTCGCCGGGCGAGAATAATCTGTCGTGCGGGCTGGAAAAAGTCGTATCCAAATAAGGGCAGGGGCTTCAGGT
>JANXMY010000114.1 GCA_025354405.1 Armatimonadota bacterium | reverse complement strand
GACGACAAGCTGCGTGCTTTTCACCATATCGGAGATCAGCACATACTCATCGTGGCGATGGATATTCATCATGCCGCAGCCCAGCACGGTCGTGGGAAACCCGGCCGCGTTGAAGATATTGGCGTCCGCACCACCGCCGGTAACCCGTAGCAGCGGCTCCAGGCCGATGCGCTCGGCGGCGGCCATGCCAACGGTCAGAACCGGGTCGTCCATGCCAAGCTCGTAGGAGACATAGGCGTTTTCGTTCTGGAACTTGACTGTGACACCCATCGCCGCCGCTTCTTCGCGGAAGCATGCCATCATATGTTCCCGCTGCGCTTCGAGCTTCGGACCGCTGCGAGAGCGAGCCTCACACTTCAGATGACATGCGGCGGGAATAATATTGGTCGCGGTGCCGCCGGTGATAATTCCGACATTCGCAGTCGTCTCCGGGTCGATCCGGCCCAGTTTCATGCGGGCGATGGCGCGGGCAGCCACCAGGATCGCCGATACGCCGTCTTCGGGCTGCGCTCCCGCATGCGCAGGTTTGCCCTGGATCCAGACATCGAAAATATCCTGAGTCGGGGCACCGTAAACGAGCGAGCCGACCGGTGGACCGGCATCGAGTACGTACCCGAACTTCGCTTTGATTTTCGAGGGATCGAGGTGCTTGGCCCCTACCAGACCGATCTCCTCGCAGATAGTCAGCAGTAATTGAATGTCGCCATGCGGGATCTTTTGCTCGTCGAGAATCCGCATGGCCTCAAAGATGGGTGCCAGTCCGCTTTTGTCGTCGGCTCCTAGAATGGTCTCGCCATTCGACTTGATCACATCACCGTCGAAAATCGGTTCCAGGCCCGGTGTCGCCTCCACAGTGTCGAAATGAGCGGAGAAGAAGATCGCGGGAGCGTCGGGCAGAGTGCCTTTTTTAAACGCGATCAGATTGCCGACATTGCCGCCGACTTTCTCGCCGGCATCATCATATTCACACTCAAATCCCAGATCAGCAAGAATCTGGCGACCGATCTCACTGGCGGCACGCTCACTCCGGGGGGGCGTGTTCTGTCGCACAAGGTCTAAAAATGTCTCTACCAGACGGTCCTGGTTGACGGCGACGGGCTGGGCCATAGCGAACTCCTGACTAGATTTTGGAAGCGGTTTTTCGTTTTATTCGACGGAGGAGGAGCAGTTTCCTGCCTTTTATTTAATCGCGATTAGCCGTACCGTGAACGGCGTGGCTAATCGGCGCAGGCGCCGGCAACCCCATGCTTCGCGGGGGTAAGATAGTATCTGCCGTGCCTCGCTTGATATAGTCTCGAATCTGAGTGCCGCGAAGCGGCAGTTCTTGGCGTCCTCGCCGGGTAGCCGTGCCGTTCACGGCACGGTTTCGGATCGTGATACCCCAGTTCAGATTTTCGTATATTGGTGACCCAAATGCAGTATAATGGTGTTAAGCATTGCGGCTTCGCCTGAACTGCATTTTGGCCTCCAATCGTAGCAAGTAACGTTAAAATGCCTTTTTACCAACTACCACAACGCCAAAAAGACATTATTCGCGAGTGCGTGGTTGCAATCGCACAAGGACCGTTTCTTGAAGAATGGGAGTTTCAGACGCGGATGGGAATCACATGCGCTGAACTAGACGCAGTTTTAACCTAATGGCCCAATTTTGATGAAATGGCAGATGAGGCATAGAAGCATCGGGCAGAACAAAGAGTCTTGAACGCAGTCGGATACCATTACCTTGTCCTGCGTTTCTCCACAAATGCACCGTGACCATCGCCAGAAGAGTTTAAAGCCTTTTGTCCAAATACAGATACGCTCTGCCATCATAAAGAACGGAGATAACCATGAGCCTGAAGTTTAATGTAACGCTGGACCGGGATGAAGACGGGGTCTGGGTCGTCGAATGTCCGGCGATTCCCGGCTGCGTCAGCCAGGGGCAGACGCGTGACGAAGCTTTAGTCAATATTGAAGATGCCATTCGCCTTTGTTTGGAGGTTCGCGCCGAGCGCGGTCTACCACTCACAAGGGAAACCCATCAGGTCGAGGTTGCCGCCTGATGCCGGTCACTCCGTTGCTGAATGCGCGAGAGGTCGTGAAGATATTTAGTTCTTTTGGGTAGCAAGTATCCCGGCAAAGTGGCAGCCACATCGTGCGTGTCAAAGGCGGCCATGTGGCGACGCTCTCAGTCCCCAATTATAAGCCTGTAGCTCGTGGTACTTTACGGAGTTTGATACGGGATGCGGACTTGACTGTCAGTGAGTTCATCTCCGCGAAGTAGCGCTCTGATACTACATCCCGATACTCCCATCACATTTTCACACCCCACACAGGTAAAATAGCACACTTATAAGACACACCAAACATTTGCAGCGAAGCAGGAGAAACATGATGGGCATTTTAGACGGCAAACAGGGAATTATTTACGGCGTTCGAAACGAGAAATCGCTTTGCTGGGGCTGTGCGCAGAGCCTCGCCCGCGAAGGGGCACGGCTGGCGCTGACATTTCTGGGGGAGCGCGAGGAGAAAGATGTCCGCAAGCTGGCTCCGACGCTGCCGGGCGGGGACCGGACAGTCATTCAAGGCTGCGACCTGACCAGCGAGGAGCAGGTCGCGGCCCTGATGGAGACGCTGACAAAAGAGTTCGGCCGGATCGACTTTGTGATCCACGGGGCCGCTTTTGCCAACCGAGACGACCTCAGCGGGCGGTTCGTGGACACGTCGCGGGCAGGGTTTGCTCAGGCACTTGATGTCTCGGCCTATACCCTGACGGTTGCGGCCAAAGCCGCCGAGCCGCTGATGACCCAGGGCGGCAGCATTTTGACCCTGACCTACCTGGGAGCGGAGCGGGTCGTCCCGAACTACAATATCATGGGCGTGGCGAAGGCCGCTTTGGAAGCCTCCGTGCGCTACCTGGCGAGCGATTTAGGGCCGCAGGGCGTGCGTGTCAATGCCATCAGTGCGGGACCGACCATGACCCTGTCGGCACGCGGCATCACCGGCTTTTCCGAGATGCACCGGGAGTCGCGCGAGCGCGCCCCGCTGCGTAAGAACACGACCATCGGGGAAGTCGGCGATACGGCGGCTTTCCTGATCTCCGACTGGTCACGCGGTATCACCGGGGAAGTTATCTATGTGGACAACGGACTGCATATTTTGGGGTAAATTGTGCGGATTGACTGGCAATTAGACAATAGTTATGACGAGATTGGCGGTGAGGCAGTTTTGCACTTGGCCATCGACGACGCTCTGGTGTCGGTACCGAGGGAGCATTTGCGTCGGCTGGATGCGCTGGTGATTTGCGACGCCGACCCTCGGGGTAAGGCCCTGGGAATCTGGCGTCAGGATCATCGGGGCTGCATGATTGAGCTGTATGCAGCTCCGCATGTCCTTCCTCTGCTGGGTCTCCCCCCCAGCGTAAGGGACTTTGCCCTGCGGCTGCATCTGGCCTATACACTCTTCCATGAAGTGGGGCATCATGTCACTCGGGTTCTGAATCCACGTACAACTCCGCCGCGTAAGGCGGCGCAGGTCGAGGTCAAAATCGAGCGATGGGCGGATGAGTATGCGGAGAAAAGGCTGCGGAAGTTCGTCGAGCGCTGGAGTACAGCCGGCGGAATTGCCGAGACCGCGGAGGCAGCGTACGTCCTGCAGATTGCTCTGCGGGCTTTGCGTTTGGAGGGAATATTCAGCGCGAATAATCCGGGAACAAAGTCGGCAGTGGTTTCGTCTAGCTAAAAGAATACACTCACCCGCCGAGAAAGGTGGGAGCAATGGCGCACCTGCCAATTACATAGAACGAAAAGCCGCCCTAGAAGCATTGCTTCCGGGGCGGCTTAATTTTGGGGCGGCTTTATTTAGAAGAGGTTAGAGAACCGCCACATCACGCTCCAGACGCTTCACATCGCGCTGCATTTGCTGAAGCCGGACGAGGCCGGGGTTGTTTAGAATCAGATCCCATTCATCGGTATCATACCCCGCCAGAAAACGGGGCAGGTAGGGACCGGTTTTCGGGGAGATTGGCACGGCACGGTCGGCAGCGGTAAATTGCATGAATGCAATCTGCGTATCATCGAACTCTGACTGCATCTTCTTACCGCGGCGGCTGGCATAGGCCGGGTTGATCTGGGAGACAAGGCCCCACTCTTTCATGGCCTCTTCCGCCCGGCTGGCGAAGAAACAAGCCAGACCTCGGTTGGAGTGCAGCATCACGTTGCGCGGCTCGATGACAAGCGCACGATCAAACATGTCGATTGCCTGTTTTTGACGATCCAGCGACTGCTTCGTACGGGAATCCTGCGCGTTACGAGCCTCTTTTTTGAGCTTGACCCCGGACTTGGCATACGCCAGCCCCAGATTCGAGAAGTCTTCCATCCGTGTCTGGCGCAGGACAATCACATGCCGAAACTCAGCGATCGCTTCATCGATCTGGCCCTTAAGGTAAAAGATAACTCCGCGGTTGACATGGCAATCAGCGTTTCGAGGTTCATAGCGGGCGGTCAGCTCCCACTCTTTCAGTGCCGATTCATGAAGTTTTTGATTGGCGAGTGCCAGACCCCACTGGTAGTGTACCGCATGAAAATCGGGCTTCAGCTCTAAAGCTCGCTTAAAATGCGGCACCGCGAGCTCCGGCTTGTTCATCGCTATGTAGCAAAGGCCAAAGTTGTTCTGAACTTCGGCAAGATGCGGATCTCGGCGCAGGGCTTCACCCAGCTCCTCCACGCCCAGGCTTAGACTATCCTGGCGCAGGTAAAGCCATCCGATTTGTGCAGGGACGGTAGCATCCTCCGGGCTAAGCTTGGCCGCGGTTTGGAGATGCAGCAATGCTTCGGAGAACTCGCCGGCGAGGCCCTGTGCCACGCCCAGATTGATATGCGCGAGAGCAACCCGAGGCCAAAGCCGGACGGCAGCCTGGAAATGGAAAATCGCCTGCGGCAGCATCCGCTGCTGCGTCTTAACAACCCCCGTCGCGGTCAATGCCTCGCCGGAGCGGGGACTCAGCTGAAGGGCGCGTACCAAATACCGCTCCGCCACTTCCAGCACGTCATGGTCCGCGTAGGCTTTGCCTAAGTTATAACAGGTTTCGAATTGTCTCGAATTCAGCCCCAAAGCTTCTTTCAGCTCAAGAATGCCATCGTTGACCGCCCCGATTCGGCAGAGACCGTAACCATAGTTTGTCCGAACGCCTCCCCCCTTGGGCTCCAGACGTGATGCTCGCTGGAGTTTTTCCAGCAGAAACGGAGTGATTGTCTCCTGCGCCTGTGTCAGACTCTGATTTGACTGTGCACGCGCGTGATTCGGGTCGCACTGAAGCGCAGCTACGAAGGCATTTGCCGCCGCCGCCCGGTCACCGGCAAGAAACTGTGCCAGGCCAATATTATTCTGCGCATCCGCCTTTGCCGCAGGATCCACAGCGGAGAGGGCGAATGCCTGCTGGAACTGGATGGCCGCTTCCTCATACCGCTGTTCCCGGCAGAAGATAAGTGCAAGGCGATTGTAAAGGGTAGAGTTTTTCGGCTCCAGCATCACCGCCCGCTGGATTTCCGTGATTGCCAGCGGCGAGCCGGCCGGGTCTGGGTCCGCCCCACTTTCCAGAAAAAGATGGGCAAGATTCGCGAATGGCGATACAGCGGAGGGCGAGAGACGTTTGGCCTGTTCCAGCATCTCCGTGGCCTGCGGCAGTGCCCCACGCCGGGCGAGTGCGACCCCGGCATTGTTTCGGAACTCGGCATCCGTGCTTCCAATTTGCTGTGACTGCTGAAACCAGCTGACGCTTTTTTCGATCTCGCCCTGAATCAGAAATAAGGCGCCGAGGGTCAGACGCGCCTCAGCAGCACGCTCTGGCACCTTCAGATTAGCTTCCGCCTTCTCCTGCAGGTCTGATGCCAGATCGGCGATCCGCGATTGAAGCGTGGAAAGCTGACCTTTCGCACGTCCAGGCAGCAGCCCTCGCATGAAGGCCAGGCCACCGCTGCCGGCACTTGGCTGCGGTATGAGGCGACTGGTTTTACCCAGCCGCAGAACGATGCCGCATTGATTACACAAGGCTGCACTGGGGGAATTTTTAAAACTGCAATAAGGGCAGACCATTCGAAAATTTGCCTTGTCATCTACGATTTAGAAATAAAAATAAAATATTAAGACATTACGGTCAGACGCGCACCCTGATTCGCAAGCTGATCGGCGCGGGCATTGCCCTCACGAAGGATATGCGTCAGGATCACCCCGCCCGGAAACAAACGGCACAGAGCCTGTGCTTCTTGCTGCAAGGTACGCAAGTGCGGGGCATTGATTTTGTATCGGCCTTCCATCTGGCGAGCCATCAATTGACTATCGGTATGTATGAGAATGCTTCCTGCCCCGCGGTCTCGAGCTTCCTCAAGCCCGCGTATGAGAGCTTTGTATTCGGCGACATTGTTTGTCGTCTGTCCGACACTCTCCCCAATCTCCGCCAGGATTTCCCCGGTTTCGCTGGTCACCAGCACGCCAATTCCTGCCGCGCCGGGATTGCCCTTGCAGGCTCCATCAATAAATAAGATAAGTTTAATCAACAGCTCTATTATCCCACAAAATACACGAAATTGAACGATTAAGCGCTAGGAGGTGGCGGCCAAACATCCGAAGAGGCCTGCGGACCGGTCCCCATGGCAGAAAAAGGGAGAGAAACTGGAAGCCGGCTGAAGCGCTGAGCAGCTTGAAACCCCTGAAAGATACGGAACAAAGCGTAGGCATGAAACGCAACAGCTAGCCAGTCCTTGAATACCAAGAGCAGCAGTGCATCGATCAGGTACAAAATCATGCCCGTGAGGAATGCCCATTTTGCTCCCCGACGTGCGAAAAATCCGAAGAGCGCATAGCATCCCGCCGCGACAAGGTTCAGCAGGAGCGCGATGACATTCGCAGTGCCAAATCCTTTGCTCCCCGCATGAGCTGCCCCATCGATTAACTCTGTCGTGCCGAGGCCGATCACAAAATGGATCTGTGACCCAAAAGCGCTGAGAAGCGAGTTGACCACGGAGAAGCCTGCAATCCAGAAAAACCAGTCTCCGCCGACCTGTGTCTGTCGCGCCGCAACCGCCCGTTCCATTCCATCACTGCCGTTGATCATCTTCCGTGCCCTCGAAGCTGCATTTAATTTCAATTTTAGGTATTAATTCGCGAGAACTGGGAGAAATACCTGCATGGGAATTTAGAAGGACCCAACTCTGTGCTCTCTTGACAGAGCGGATGTCTCCATGCTAAACTCTGGGACCCTCGGCAGCATCGCCGAGCGGTTCCTCCTGGCAGGCAATGCAGCCTCCATGAAGACTAAATCTCAGGATAACCCCCCGTATGAAACAACGAATTGGATGCCTCGCGCTTTGCGCGTCGGCCCTGCTTGCCCTGCCGGCTGCCGCTTATGCTGATGGCCCCCCGGTGAAGATCGATTCCGGCGATACCGCCTGGATGCTGCTGTCGACCGCCCTGGTTTTCCTGATGACTCCCGGCCTGGCATTTTTTTACGGCGGCATGGTGCGCGGCAAAAATGTGCTCAGCGTGCTTATGCAGTCCTTTGTTTCCGCCGGCCTAGTGTCCGTTTTATGGATCACCATCGGTTATTCGCTTGCCTTTGGACCGGATCATGGCGGAGTGATTGGCGACTTCTCCTGGGCAGGTCTGCACGGCGTCAGCATCTTTCACGGAGATGGGCATTATGTGCAGACAATCCCACACATGCTCTTCATGCTGTTTCAGATGGCCTTTGCAATTATCACACCCGCGCTCGTTTCCGGCGCGATAGTGGAACGGATGAAGTTCTCGTCTTACGTCCTGTTTCTGCTGCTATGGTCATTGCTCATCTACGCCCCCCTCGCCCATATGATGTGGGGATATGGCGGCCTGCTGGGGATGACCGGGCGGATCCATGCGCTGGACTTTGCGGGGGGAACAGTGGTGGAGACCGCTTCTGGGGTCGCTGCACTTGTGATGGCACTCCTGCTGGGACATCGCCGTTCGAAGAGTGCCGACGAGCTGCGGCCGCATAACCTGCCGCTGACCATGATCGGCACCGGAATTCTGTGGTTTGGGTGGTTCGGCTTCAATGCCGGAAGCGCATTGACTTCCGGCGCACTCGCGGTTTCGGCCTTTACCGCGACTCAGGCCGCAGGGGCGGCCTCAGCTCTAACCTGGCTGCTGATCGAATGGGCCTTGTACAAAAAACCTTCGGCTTTGGGCTTTGCGACCGGTGCAATCGCGGGCATGGTCGCGATCACCCCGGCGGCCGGGTTTGTCCGCCCTATGCCTGCCCTGCTGATCGGAGCGGTGGCGGCGATGATCTCGTTTTATGCCATCCGTTTCAAGACCCGGGCCGGTTACGACGATTCGCTGGATGTGTTTGCCGTTCATGGCTGCGCCGGAATTTGGGGGATGCTGGCCACGGGCCTCTTCGCCACTGTCTCCGTCAATCCCGGCGGTGCTGACGGACTTTTCAACGGCAATCCCGAACAGCTTGGCCGTCAGGCCGTGGCCGTCGCGGTTACGATTGCCTTTGTCGGAGGCGGCACGTGGGTGATCGGCCAAGCTATCAGCCTCCTCACAAATGGCCTCCGTGCATCCGCTGAAGACGAGGAAAATGGCCTGGACGTCACGGAGCACGGCGAAGCAGCGTATTCCGGCGATAATGCTGGAATGCCTTTTTAACGCCGACGTGAAGCAGAAGGCAATTTAGGTTATTTGCGCTTACCATAGGTCCGATATACAAACGCCAGCACCTGGGCGACGGCTTCGTAGAGGTCGGCGGGGATTTCGTTTCCGATTTCGACGGTGCTGTAGAGGGTGCGGGCCAGTGGCACGTTCTCAACCAGGGGGACTTTGTGCTCACGGGCAATTTCCCGGATCTTCGCCGCCAGCTCGTCCTGGCCTTTAGCAACGACCTTCGGGGCCGATCCGCCAGGTTCATAGCGCAGGGCGACCGCGAAGTGGGTCGGGTTCGTGACGATGACATCGGCTTTAGGGACATCCTGCATCATCCGTTTTTTGGACATTTCGCGCTGCATCCGGCGAATTCGCGCCTTAACCTGCGGGTCGCCGTCGGACTGCTTGTTCTCCTGCTTGATCTCCGACAGGCTCATCTTCAGTGATTTTTCGAATTCGTATTTTTGGTACGCATAGTCCGCCACAGCAACGAGAAACAGCGTAATGCTGACCCGCAGCCCCAGTGTCCAGATCAAGCTGCCCACTACCCCCACCGTTTCTGCCAGCGGCATGCGCATCGTACGCAGAAGTTCGCCCGACTCGACGGCGTTCCGCAGGGTCGAGTAACAGATGCCCCCGACCAGAGACATTTTCAGCAATCCTTTAATTGCTTCCACTGTTCCGCGCGTCGAAAGCAGACGTTTGAAGCCTTGAGCCGGGTTGACCCGGGTCCACTGGGGAGCCAGGGCTTCGGGGGTCACGGCGAACCCCACCTGTCCAATCCCTGACACGAGGCCCAGAGCGACCGCCATTAGGGCAACCGGCAGAAGGATTCGCCCCCCCCACTGAATGCCCAACACCTGCCACTGCTGGACTGTGGAAAACGTAAAATCCGTGAGATGCGGATTGAAGCCGAAGGCCGCATGCAGATTGCCCATCAGACTCAGGCCTGCCTGACCCGGAAGCAAGTTATGCAGGGCCGCCACGACTGCCAGCAGCGTGAGGGAGGCGCCAAACTCCGCCGAACGTGCGACCTGACCTTTTTTGCGGGCCTCCTGACGACGCCGGGGCGTCGCTGGGAACGATTTTTCTTCGCCGTCGGCCATAAGTTACCTGTGGATCCCCCGCAGCAGCAGGGCCACCTGGTCAGGCGATCCTGCCACCAGATGCGAGATCGAGAAAGTGAGCAGCGGCAGGATAGCGATCAGAATGACAAAGCCGACAATCACTTTGACCGGCATCCCGACATAAAACACCTGCATGGAGGGCATGGCCCGGTTGAGAAAGGCAAACGCAATATCCGTCACCAGCAGCACGGCGGCAGCGGGCGCAGCGATCTGGAGGCCCGCTACCAGCATTCCAAACGAGATATCCGTGAAGGACCCCGCCAAGCGTGCGACGGAGAGCTGTGCGACCGGCAGCAGGCTAAAAGAGCGCTCCAGCGAGGCCAGCAGCAGCCAGTGCCCATTTGCAATTAAGTACAAAACCATTGCATAGCGGTATTGAAAACTAGCGATGGGGGAGACCGTTTCATTAAATTGTGGATTAAATGTCGCCGCCTGCGTGAAGCCCATCTGATAATCGATCAGATCACCTCCGACCCGCACGGCCACGAAGATCAGGGAGACGACAAACCCAATCAGCAGTCCGATCAAAGCCTGCCCCAGCAGTGTCCCCACCATCGAGTAGAGAGACCCCGGCACGGAAGCTCCCAGTGTGGACTTCACAAGGGGCAGCAGAACAAGCGAGAGAACCGCAGCCAGCCCGACCTTGGCCTGCGGCGGAACTTCCCGGCTGCCAAAGACCGGAGCCGTGACAAAAAGCGAAGAAACCCGCACAAAGACCTGCAGAAAGCCCCAGAACGCGTCGGCAGAGAATGCGGCAAGATCGAACATAGGAGTTTATTGAATCACGTGGGGAAGACTGGCGAAGAGGCCGGAGGTAAAGCCGACGATTGTATGCAGCATCCAGGGCCCCAGTACGACCAGGGCAACGACGAGGACAATAATTTTGGGCACGAACGTCAGCGTCTGCTCCTGGATTTGGGTCACCGCTTGAAACAAGCTGACAATCACACCAACAACCAGCGACAGCAGCAGGATAGGCATGGAGAGCTCCATGGCGATCAATATTGAGCGGCGTGCCAGATCCATCGCCTGTAGTTCGTGCATGATATCTCCTCGTAATCTTCACAGCACTTATACCATGAATGCGCGGCAGTATCCAGATAATAATATTTTTAAAAATTATTTTTAAAAATATATTTGTTGCTCTTTATTACGTTAATACTGTAGTCTCTTTGAGGAAATACAGGAAAAGACAAGAATTTTGTCCTGCTAACAGTCTAATTTAACTAGCCAAACAATTAGTTTAAGTAACAGCCAAGCTTTACTTAATGTTTATTTAATAAATTCGGTGTTATAATGCGAGTATATCATAGAGCATGACTCTTCGTTATGCAGACTTAGAAAGAGCACTAAACAGAAATAAACCCGCGTTGACCGGAGAATAATCAGATGCTTTCCCTAGATCCGACGATGGACGAACTGACTAAACTGCTCTCAAAAACCGCCGCCGGATTTGATTTAACACGCCGTGAATTTCGGGCTGTCAAAGTCTGTTATGCGGAGTTTCGTTCGGACTTTCGTAATGCACTCGATGACTGCGAGGAAGACGAATCCCGCACCCTGGCAATCTGTTTTGCTCTGGCCGACTTCGAGTCCCATAAAACGCCGTTTGAAGACTACTTCCAGCAAGTGAATCACGCCTACCTGCGTGTCCGTGACCTGCCCGGACGCGGTCGCGAGCTTCGCGCCGAGATTGCACTCCACACCGCCCGCGCCGCCGGATTCTACCCCAGCTTTAAATCCTCTCAGACCCGCCTCGACAACAGCCTGGTCATCCACGAATTCCTTGGCAGCCTCATCTACATCCGTAAAGGACTCCTGCAGTACGCCGGATACAAACGCCGGCAATCCCGGCGAAGCACTTCCCTGATTTCGAATAGCACCGCTGCGCTTGATCTTGCTGCCTAGGGCCGAAAGAAAACTGTGGCTATGGGAAGTTCCGCTGGAATGGATGTCGAGTTTACACACCCCCCCACCCTGCGTGTCGCACTGACTGCGCTCATGGCCAGTGGCTGGTCGCCTGTCCTCGACGGCGGCATCCAGTACATCCGACCTGGCACGAAGGCACACCTGGATTGGGAATGGCAGCCGGCCGGCAGCTGGACCTGGGTACTTGAAAGCCTGGCAGAAAACAGTGATGAGGGTAACGCCAACCGTCTGCTGATGCGTTTTGAAAACACTCTCTTCGATGCCGCATTCGAGTTCTTCCCCGGCGGCGATATCTCCGTAGACTGCGGCGTTTTTCGGCCCCGCCTGCAAAAGTGCTGCGGCTTCACCGATACCAACTGGCTGCTGCTGCATATCGCCGCCCCACTTGCCAATACCGGTGCCAAAATCGACAAAGTCTGCTTCAGCGAAATTCGCAGCCCCGATGATCAGCCAGAATTTAACCAGCCAGATTAAAATGAATACGCAGAATAAGCGACCCAACCCCACTATGGCCCATGACTTTTCGGACTTATCCTCAAACTCCCACGAAGACGACCTCCCACGCCCGTCACGTACCTGGCTGGAAGCATTCAAGCGCCAGCTCCTGCGCGAGGACGACACAGAGAGCGAAACGGATATGCGTATTCCACGCTCCCGCATCTGTCACCGCCCCCATCTGCTGACCTTCGAAGATACCCGTGACGCCGCCGAGGGCCTGCGCTCCGGCATCCCGCAGATTATCAATTTAACCGAGACCACTCCCGAGGCCGCCCAGCGTTTCCTTGACTTCCTCCAGGGCGTTATCTACGTTATCCAAGGCTACCAGACCTACCTCTCGCCAACGATTTTCCTCTTTACCCCTGGCACCGTCGAGATCCAGCAGGAAAAGAACGACTCCGTCTCTCCCGCACCCCGCGCCAAGCTTTCCCCACCGGCTTAGAGATCGCTATCCAGCAGAGGAAACACCCACCGTCCCATTTCTGGGAGACTGGGACTAGGGGCGTTCTCTGCGCCGCTGCCCTGCTCACGAGTCGAACCTTGTGCGATGCATGGATTCTTGGTATACTAGAATCAATCGCAATACACAGGAGGCTGCCACTGGAAAACACGGAGGGCATCGATTGCCGTTGACCGCAGCCTGATCGACCGCGAAGCTCATTATCGTCTCAATTGCAGGTGTTACTGCTAAAAAGGTTGATGCCGTACATTGCGGTAAAAGACGCATTATTGGATAACCTAAACGTATAAGTACAGTAAAAACACTTGTCGGGCGGCAAAATGAAAGCCCGCTTGTAGCGGAGGCTTGACAGGCAGAGATAATTCCAATGCTTGATGAGCCGCCGCTTCCTGAAACGGAAATGACTATTGCCATACAACTTTGTCTATCGGATGATAAAGTCGTGGCTTATGTCAATCCACCGGCTTTAGCATCACTTCTTTGGGATTTTTGGTGTCTTGCGGCAAAGTTGTCTTAATCTCCATGGACGAAGTCTCATGAAATATCCCAGCGGGCAGATCCGAGGGCGAGGAAGAATGGGAAGAAACGCTGTGCCGAGAAGTGCGGGAGGAAGCGTGTGCCGTTGTGACGAAAGCGCGGCTGCTGGGATATTCTCGTGGTCACCGGGTGCAAGGCACGGAGATCGGCCCTGCTCTTGTTCGCTCCATCTGGCTTGCCCAGCTTGGCCTGCCTGAATACGAGCGGTTTTGGGCGCGTGCTTTTCAAGCGGCGAATTGCGGTACTTCAATTACCCCAAATACAGCCGCAGCCGGTCGCCCTCCGAAAGAGACTGCGTGACGGTGGTCGGCTCTCCGTTTCGCTCCACTTTCAGAATGCCGCGCAGCTGCCCGTCGCAGTTGAACATGTGGAAGATGGGGAACTCGCGCGCGACAGCAAACAAGGCCCCGTGGACTGTGGCTGCGGAAACGTCAACCCCGGAGGCTCCGGCTTTTTCGGTCAGGCGGTCGTCGAAATCAACACGAATTGTCATGGTTTGCCCTTCCAAGATTCTCCCCCGATTACCCTTCCGTGTATTTGGCGACCTGCGTAGGAGTCTCCCAGACGGACACGCTATGGAGCGTTGCCCGGGCAAACTGGGTCACTTTCAGCTCTCGGTAGATATGGGCCGCGATATTCTCGGCCGAGGGGGAAAGGTCCTGGAATGCGGGCAGATCGTTCAAGTAGGTATGATCCAGCGTATCCAGCACGGCGTGGAAAGCTTTCTTGATCTCGGTAAAGTCCACCAGCATGCCAAAGCGATCGAGCTCCGTACCGATGTAGGCAACTTCGATGCGGTAATTGTGGCCATGCAGGGACTCGCAGGGGCCGTCGTAATCAAACAGGCGATGGGCGGCGGCAATGGTTTTTTCAACGCGGACTTCGAACATAATTCCTAATTTCTTGCTCTATAAATCTCTCAAGTAGTGGTTGCGCTCATCGACCATGATGGCTTTGGACTGGATCGGCACATCCGTCAGCGCGAAGGCGGCGATGATGATGACGTCATCGACGCGGATCCGGTGAGCGGCGGGGCCGTTCATGCAGATGATCCCTGAGCCGGGCTCCCCCGCAATGACATAGGTTTCGAGGCGCTCGCCGTTGGTAGCATTCCAAACATGCACCAGCTCGCCGGGCCACAGATCGATTCGCTCCAGCAGGGCCGAATCGATCGTGATAGACCCAATATAGTTAACGTCGGCCTCGGTGACCGTGGCACGGTGGATTTTGCCTTTCAGCATCTGGCGAAGCAGCATAAGTGACTATCGTCTCCCGGCTTTGCCGGTCGTAAGGGACGGCGCGGGCTTTGCGGCGGGGACACGGTTTCGGCGGGCCCGAGTTGCTCCGGCCCCGGCTTTTGTGACCGGGGCGGCTGGAACGAGAAGGTCTGGGATCGGCACCAGACGGTTCTCCAAGATTCGGCGGCGCATCGAGATCAGCCCGCCTGCGACCAGCAGGAGCGTCCCAATCCAGACAAAATTGATGAGTGGACGGGTAGTAACTTCGATATAAAACGCTTCGGCAGACGGTCCGCTGTCCTGGCGCAGGGTCAGCGACGCCGACTCGTTTTTCGCCATCGAACCCGGGTTGGCTTGGTCTGTGCTTCCCGCCGCCATTCCCGAAAAGCCGACTAGCCAGCCGCCGGGCAGCTTCAGCTCCGGAGATTTCGGCTCAGATTTGTCCCGGTAGCTGATGAACTCCGGGGAGACCATTGTGGTGACGCCGTCGCGGGTGACCCGCAGGACCGCTTTCACCGGGAAGACCGCAGGCATCTGACCGGTTTCGCGCACAATTTTGCCCATAGGGTTGTCGAAGCGCATAAACTCGACGGAGTACGGGCCGACCTGCTTCACATCCCCGAGCTTGAGTTTCGGCTGAAATACCGGGGTCCGGTAAAACTGGACCGGTCCGTCTTTCAGTGCCAGATACAGATCACCGACGGGATGACGGACAATCGCCGGGTGGCCGAAGATGCGCTTCTCCCCGTTTTCCAGTGGCCGCTCCGCATACGGGAGGCGGGCTTGAAAGCGCTCCTTACCGTCGCGCGAGGCGACGTCGTAAAGCAGGACATTATCCCGGTCAGTCTGGTAATTCCCCGACTGCCCCCGGTAAACCATGGAATACGCGCCGTCTAGCACCTGCACAGGTCGGTTCCGCACCAGCAGGACGTCCGGGTCCTTGCGGGTGAAGACGACCAGGCAGACGATGCCCAGGAGCATCAGAGCCGCACCGAGATGCGAGAGCGTACCACCAATGGTCCAGGGCGATGCGGGTTTGGTCCCCTGTTTCGTGGGAAACAGACGCCGCAGGAGGGCAATATTCGAGATCAGCGCAAATACTGCCGCGGTAAACAGCAGCAGCTGCGGGATCAGCTGCGCCCCGGTAAGGCTGGTGTGCAGGAAGAATCGGCTTATCACGACAAATCCGACCGCCGCGATCACCGCCAGTGCGTAGCTCAGAACCAGCTTGCTGCCGTCGGCTTTGCCTCCGCGTCCGCGCCAGGCCAGATGCGGCCCTAAGCCCATTCCCAGCGCCAGCAGAACGGCGATTGGGAAGAGGGCCTTGTTGTGGTAATCCTCGCGAACACTGCCCTGGAACTCCGCCAGATGCAGCTTAACGCTCAGGCCAGTCAGCAGCGGCGCGGAGAGGCCCAGAGCAGCAATTGCGGCGCACAGAGTCAGTACGATCACAGCCATCGTGAAGCCAAACTCGCGCGACTGCGTGTCTTCCGTAGTCGCTTCCGGCTTCGGCAAGTTCTTGCGGCGCCAGACCAAGGCTCCGACGGAAACCGCCACCGAGAGCAGCAGGGCGCCCAGCAGAATATCGTTTGCCGCCCCGCCGAGTGTCGAGAACGAATGGACGCTGAACTTGTCTAAGACCCCGGTACGCGTCAGGAATGTTTCGTAGAGTGCCCCGCAGAAGGGCAGCAATGCCAGAAGCAGAGTTGGCCGGTCGAATCCGCCTCGGACACGCTGTATCTGGGCAGCGTGCAGGAAGCCGAGAAGAAGCATCCAGGGAACGAACGGGCCGTTCTCGACCGGGTCCCATTCCCAGAAGCCGCCCCACCCCAGCATCTCGTAGGCCCAGTAGCCGCCCATCATCATCGCTAGGCCAAGGATGGCAAAGCCGAACAGGCCCCAGGGCAAGGCCCGTTTCAGCCAGCCATTCCACTCTTTCCAGAACAGGGCAGAAAGGGCGAACGCAAATGGCACGGTCAATGCGGCGAAGCCTAAAAATAGAGTCGGGGGATGGATCACCATCCAGTAGTTTTCAAGGTTCGGGTTCAGTCCCAGCCCCTCGGAAGGCGTGGCTGGCAGGCCGAACTCATCCACTGTCGGCAGAAAAGGCGAGCGGATAGTGACCATCATCACTAAAAAGAGCAGAACGGAGCCGTAGATCGGCATGACCCGACGTTCCGAAGCTCCCGAAGTGCAGGCCAGCACGACCCCTAAAATCGCGATCCAGAAGCCCCAGAGTAAGAATGAGCCTTCCTGACCCGCCCAGAACGACGGGAAATAATAGAGCGGGGACATCGCCCGCGCAGAATGCTCAAAGACATATTTGACGTCGAAGCGATGCGTCAGCAGCAGGGTGCCCAGGATGGCAGACGCCGCTAGGACGCTCACGGCGGCCACGATAAACGCGGCCCGGCCCGCATGAGCGTAACCCGCCCCGCCGTCGGTCGACCCGCGCCGGGCGGAGGCCGTCAGATAGAAGGCTATTGAGACGATCAGCGCGGCCAGCGCGGTCCAGATTGTGTAAGTTCCAAAAATGGGCATAGAGAACCAAACTTAGCTAAAACGTGCAGCGGAGAAACTATTTCCCATAACTGCGGTCTGTCGTTCCCTGGCTCTCATACTTCGAGGGGCATTTCACCAGCAAGTTTTCAGCGACGAAAACATGCTTCGCGGGGTCAAAGGTACCCTGGGCATTGATCGCCACAGCCTTGCTCATGGCCGTGTCCAGATCATCCGGCTTCGGGCCTTTATAAATCACGGAGAGCGTCTGGCCAGTCTCGTTTTGAAGGGCAAATCGCAGGGCATGAGCCGTGCTGTCATAAGCCATCGTGCCATTGACGGGTTTGCCCATAATCTGGACGTCCGAATCGGTCGCTCGCATCGCATCCGCAAACGGCACGGCATTGACCAGGTTGTTTTTAAATGCCAGTGCACTAAATCCAAGTGCACCGATGATGATCACCAGTCCGATCATCGCCCCTTTATTTTTCATAAGTCTTCGCTTTCCCCGGCATCGAATCGCCGCATTTCCCGCTCCAGGCGCCCGACTTTCGCATCCAAGCTCCAGAGGTACGCCCAGACAGCAATCCAGATAATCAGTGGAACCAGCATCAATGGTACTAAAGCCGACATCTTACTTTCGCCCCTCCACGACAACAGCGCGAGCCACGACACCCTGGGAGGCGCGGTGAATCCGCTGGGTCAGCCGCATCTCCAGTGTGCCCAATGCGACCTGCACCCGGAATGCCCAGAGATAAAAGAGGCTGAGGCCCAGCACCCCTGCCCAAAGCACGATCTTATACGAAGCATCCAGACCATCACGCGTGTTGATTACATTCTTCGGGTGCAGCGTCTGATCCGTTGAGTTCGGCAGGATATAAGTCAGAAACGGAACGGCGACCACCGCAAACAGCGCATACGCTGCGCTCAGCGATGCCCGCTTACGCGGGTCATCCACGGCGGCGCGGAGGGCGAAGTAGGCGACATAGATCAGCAGCAGCATGAGAATTGCCGTCTGCTTTGGGTCCCAGTTCCAGTAGCCGCCCCACTGCGATTTGGCAAAGATCGCACCAGTCACCGTCGTCAGCAGCGAGAACAGCAGAGCCAGTCCAAACGAGACACTGGATTTCAGATCGTCGGCCTGATTACGGCGGCGCAGGTAAATGATGGCATACCAAGCAGCGACTGCCGCAGCCAGGTCAGCGACGATCGCACACGGCACATGAAAAACGACGATCCGAGCCATTTCCGGCTGGGGAAATCCCTTCGCCGCCGGCAGCCAGAGAAATCCTGCGACCGTTGTAGCGCAGAGCAGCAGGAGCAAAGCAATCTTCCCGATTGTCGGCCCAAATTTAGAAACGTTAGTCATGCCAGATATACTCGAACAGCAAAAATGACGTCGTCGTCATGACCAAACTATACAGTGCTAGCAGCCCCAGATCAGCCTGAGCACGGACATGATGCATATCGATTGCATCAAATGCGCCAACCGTGGCCTGAACCGCAATTAAAACGAGCGGCAGCAGGATCGGAAACGCGACGATGAAGAACAATGCACTCTTGCCTGACGATGCCTGCGCGATCAATGCCGCGACAAAAGTGGATGAACTCGCCAGTCCAATCCCACCCAATAAAAGAACACCCAGAAGCAGGCCAAAGTTCACGGTCGCAGGAGGCAAAACGACTAAAAATAGCGGTACACTTACACACTCTACGGCAAAAACGAGTGCAACGTTAAACAGGAGTTTTCCCGCATAAACCGCCGTCGCTGGAGCCGACAGCCGCAGCAACGGAGCCGTCCCTGCCTCCTCCTCGCGTACGAAAACGCGGGCCAGGCCGGAGAGGGCCGCGAACAGCAAAATGATCCAGAGCAGAGCTGCTTTGACCTCGGATTTGACCGTCGCCGAACTCAGGGCTGCGGAGACCGCGATCAGAGTCGTGATCGCAAACAGCAGCACTGCCCCCAGGGCGTAGCGGGTGCGCAGCTCCACCTGTAAGTCTTTCCGAAAGACTGACTTGGCACAAATTATCCAGTGGTTAAGGCCCAATCATGTTCTTAAAAGCCAATATTCAGACGTAAATCGCCCCAGCTCTCCGCCTCGGAAAGGTCATTGGTCGCCACGACCGCCAGGCCGCCGCCGCTCAGATGTCGTGATAGCAGCCCCCCCACAATTGCCCGGCCTGCCGTATCGAGGGTAGCTGTCGGCTCGTCCCATATCAGAAGCGGCGGGCTTCCCAGCAGCGAGGTCGCCAGCTTTAACCGCTGCCGCATGCCGGAGGAATAGGCTGAGACCAGATCGCGGCCCCGCTTGGGCGGCAGACCGACATCCGCCAGCAAGGCTGCGTTCTCCATCGGCGAAACAGCCAGCAGTCGGGCAAAAAAGGCCAGGTTTTCGTCGCCGGTCAGCTCCCCGTAAAGCTGGATCTCCGGGGCAGCGGAGCCCCATTTTCCGTCAAATTCGACCTTTCCGGCCTCAGGACGCAGGAGGCCAGCCACAATTTTCAGCAGACTGCTTTTTCCTGCACCGTTCGCGCCCGTCACGACCAGGCACTGACCAGGAGCAACTACGGCGTCAATCCCAGAAAACAGCACACGCGAGCCATAAGCCATCGAAACGCCATGCAGTCGCAAAGAACTTGTCACATGCGTATTATACCGGATTGGTAGAGGGGGAATCAATATATCTCCAGCAAAGATTGTGAAAAATATCACAGGGGGCTTGAAATATCAGGATTGCTCTTCTGGATAAGGTAGTATTGGAGCAGAGGTGATCTTGCTATGATACCAAATCGAGTACTCGGATGTGTCGTCACTGCTATTTGTTTTTTTGCCGGAGGAATTATTGGGACTTGTCTGGGATTATGGAGCGGGACCAGTGCCGCTCCGTCACAGCATATCAGTGAGGAGTGGGTGCCGGGAACCAACCTGCTGATTCAGGGCGGAGACTTCCTTGTCGTGGCGATCAAAACTGTCGCCGGTGGTCTGCTGGGTGCTTTTGGAGGTCTTTTTGCTGCGCTCCTCGGCCTCAATCTTCTGCGTCGTCGCGCCTGAGAGCGGGTGCAACTCAGTGCCATGCTATAATAGCTGAGTGTATAAAGTGAGAGACCTGCAAAATAGCGAAAAAATGCCGATAATCTTACCAGTTGTTGAATTTGGTGCAGCGCGAACTCTCGGTCTCCGAGGGACTATATAATGAAACGTGATGTCCTCTGGCGCGGAAGTGCGCTGTTGCTGCTTGTTGCACTCTCACTGGTCGGCACACTGCTGGGCATCGCCTGGCGGCGCACTCATCCGGCACGCGACACACCAAAATTGACAGTAACTTTTCCGGATGTCGGCGACGGTGACTGTGCCCTGGTGCGCACCCCGGAGGGCCACGTCATTTTGCTGGATACCGGCAGCACTCAGGCCGCACCCACCGTGATCGCCGCGCTCAAACTGCGCAATATCAATACGATAGACCTGCTGGTTCTGCTGTCCCCGGAAGAGAGTAGCATCGGAGGGGTGCCGGCGCTCCTAAGCAGCGGAGTACATGTTACGCAGATTTGGGACAATGCGGTCTCCAACACAGGCGGAGTTCGGCGCAGCGCTTTAGAGGCAATCCGGCGGCGTCACATTCCATCGAGCACTGCCAGCGGCGGGGATACGATACAGGTTGGAGAGATGCTGTTCGTTACTGCCCTCTGGCCTCCAGGTTCCGGTGTGGCAGAGAGGCGCGATCCGCTGGTCTGCCGCATAAACTATGGCAGCACAGCATTTATTTTTGAGGGAGCAGCGACCGCAGTGGCCGAACGAGACCTCATCGGACAGGCCGGAAAGCCGCTGGAATGCACGGGGCCCTGCTCGGACCTAGTGCTGCAGGTGGCCACTCACGCAGAGGGGTCACCCGCCCCCGAGCTGCTGCGCCGAGCCGCACCTGCCGTTGCGGTAATATCATGCGAAGCCAGCAATGTCCCCTCCCCGGCCGTTCTGCATCGCCTCCAAGCTGCCGGAGCCGCGGTCTGGCGCACCGATACTCAGGGAACGATAACCGTTACTGCAAACGGACGCGTTTCACCCGTAATTACCGCTGATCATCTTTAAACCCAGCATTGCTGAATCTGACAATCGAAATAGAAATTATGGCAGTAAATACACAACAAACACTCAGTGCGCCGCGGACCACCACTCCCCGCCTAGGAGATATACTGGTCGAGAAGGGTTTCATCTCGGAAAGCCAGCTCCGGCAGGCCCTCGAGGTGCAGACCTCGACGGGCCAGCGGCTCGGCTCCGTGCTGATCGGCAGCGGATGGGCGGATGAGGAACAAGTGACGGAAGCCCGCAGCGTCCAGATGGATGTTGGCTATGCGGATGTCACCCTGATCACCCCTGACCCATTCGCCTTGTCACTCGTTCCCTACGAAACGGCGCAGCGGTATATGCTCCTACCGCTGTCCGTCGAAGAAAGTCCCAACGGCGGCCCTGGGCGGATCCTGCTGGCAATGGTCGACCCGTGGGACGTCGAAGCGATCGACCTCGTTCAGCGCGAGACGCGCCGCCGCGTCGAGGCCCTGCTGGCGAGCGATAACGGCCTTCAGGCTGCGCTTGACCGAGCATACCATGCGTCCCAAAACGATGCACACACATCGGCCATGACCGACTCCATTGAGCTGGCAAGTCTGGAGTCCGTCGAGATCGCGGTCTCAGAAGACGAAGATATCGATCTCGGCTCGACAACGCGCCAGAGCGGCCAGGCTCCCGTCATCCGTTTCGTCAACACGCTGTTCTCTGAAGCGGTACGCCGCCGGACATCGGACATCCATATCGAGCCGCGAAAAAAAGACTTTTTGATCCGATATCGTATTGATGGTATGCTGCAAACGATTAAGACCGTACCACGCTCACTGCTGGCCGCGACCGTTTCGCGGATCAAGATTCTGGCCGAGATGGATATTGCGGAGCGTCGCCTGCCACTCGACGGACGTATCAGCATGCGCGTCGAGGGAAAGATGGTGGACCTGCGCGTCTCCACCCTTCCGACCCAGTATGGCGAACGAGTCGTAATGCGTATTCTCGATCGCAGCTCCGCGACCCGCGGCCTGGATGAGATCGGTTTCTCGCCGACGAATCTGGCGGCGTTTCAATCGCTGATTACAAAGCCTCATGGCATCATTCTCGTCACTGGGCCGACAGGCTCTGGCAAAACAACGACGCTCTACGCTGCACTCAATGCCCTGAAATCTCCCGATGTTAACATCATGACCTGCGAGGATCCGGTCGAGTATGAGCTGGAAGGCATCAGCCAGTCCAATGTAAACGAGCGAGCGGGTCTGACATTTTCGCGTCAGCTTCGGGCGATCCTGCGTCAGGACCCGGACATTGTGCTGGTCGGCGAAATTCGTGACCAGGAAACCGCCGAGATCGCGTTCCGAGCGGCTCTGACGGGCCACCTGGTGCTGTCGACGCTGCACTGCAACGAAGCCGCCGGGGCTGTGAGTCGTTTGATCGATATGGGTGTCGCTCCCTTTCTGATCGCGTCGACCGTGATCGGTGTCGTCGCTCAGCGGCTGGTGCGGCGGCTCTGCCCCCACTGCAAAGAAGAGTATTTTCCGGACGACGATACCCTGGCGATGTACCGCGCCATGGGCGGGGGCAATGTGCCGGGCATGGTCCTCTTTAAGGCTCCCGGCTGCTCAAAATGCGATGGCCAGGGAACCCAGGGCCGGATGGCAGTGCATGAAGTGCTGGTCGCAAACACACATATCCATCGCTTGACGATGGAATCCGCCGAGACCAATGTCATCCGCGAAGCCGCCATTATGAACGGCATGATTCCGATGATCGGCGACGGCCTGGATAAAGTCCGCCAGGGCCTGACCCTGCTCGACGATGTCCAGCGCAAAATCGGGGTTAGTGTCGGGGAATAGTCCAGACGAAGGTTAGTCCAGACGAAGTTTTCAATGGTCTTCACTACCCCCAGTGCTTCAAGTGCGACCTAGGAAAGAGGCCCTTGCGAGTGGAGGAGACTGGCATCGGCTACAGTTTCGTTTTCGGCAACCTAAAGTTCGGCTTCCTGCTCACCGAGCAATCGGATTTCCGTAAGCCACTCAAAATCAATATTTTCGGCGGCAAGGTGGACGAAAGAAGCCGCATCATTCTGGAAGTAAAAAGTGCGCCTGATTATACCATCCGGTAAAGGTTTCCTCGGCCATGACACAGGCGCTGGAAGAGGATGTTCGTCGGGCGCAACATCCATCCAAAGTTCGCGGGAATCTGGAGATTGACACTCCCCATTTGGAACATCCACAGTAAAAGCCATAACCTCGGTAAAAGTGAGTCTCCCCCGGCGTTACAGCCCTGGCATGGCGGCAGGCCTGTTCTCCGGCCAGATCGTGACTGCCCAAAGCTCCATCTCGAAGACTGCGATCCGGCGGCGGTAGTCTATCCGGATTTCGTCAAACCGGGCATCATGAAACCATTGGGGAGCAGTTGTTCGAGTTCAGCCCATGTCATGTTTTATGTCTATCATTCTTCGGCATGCCCCTGCGGTCAGGCCACAAGTTAGCTGGGACACCGGCAGAAGCAAGTTTCCGACTCACGCAAGGGAAACCTCGATTTCTCTGTCAGGGAGCAACAAAATTTGGATTCAATTGCTTCCGCTCGTAAAGCACACTTTGACGTGCTGCGGCGACTGTAGCAAGTTTATTTTTGTCAAATCCAATGAATTCGCAGACAGCAGGAACATTTACCATCATTAGACCGATCTCTTCAAAACGTCCTGTGCATTTTGCTCTCTCAAAAACATTTGTCACGAGTCTGACTCTTTGCTGCTCCTCTGCCATCTGGTTTTGACCAACTGCTAAAGTCTCTTCTCATAAAACTGTACGAAAATCCGGCCATATCCACCAGACTATCCGCAACTTACGAGCTGCGAGATCACCCTCAACGCCGCTGGCGTCAGGTGCAGC
>JANXMY010000113.1 GCA_025354405.1 Armatimonadota bacterium | reverse complement strand
TCCGACCGCACATATTTCCCAAACCCCAGATGCACCAGCACCGATGATTGTATTCGCATTATTCGCCCCTTCTTTTTTCTTTTTGATCTATCTGTTACTATTAAGAACAGTAAACAGCTGAGATTTGTTCCCAGCGCGAACGAATTTGGGAGGGATTCTGTTATAGAATCTATCTTCGTAGAGGTGGCTCCTGTGAATTCACATTCTCGCCTATTTCTCGCCGTCGCCTTGCTGCGGATTTTGGCCCCTGCGCTGGGCGACGGCCAGGTGAAGTGGGACAAAGACGGGTCGATGCTGCCTTTTCTTCTGAGCGTAAAGTAACAGGGAGCGGCGAGGTGAGGTCTCTTTCCCTTGACTTCTCCCCGCCCCCGTGCCATACTATTTGCACCATGAGCACACCCGACACCGCGTCCCCGGATGAAATCCTCACCATACTCGCCCGCGATGCACGCACGTCCGCCGATACCATCGCGACCTTGACCGGGCGCAGCGTGGCGGAAGTCCGCGCGGCAATCGCCGACTACGAGCGGCGGGGCATCATCAAGCACTACAAGACGATTATCGACTGGGAGAAAGCGGGCATCGAGAAGGTCTTTGCGTTTATCGACGTCAAAGTGCTGCCCGCACGCGAAGTCGGCTTTGATGCCGTCGCCGAGCGGATCTACCGCTACCCCGAAGTCCACAGTGTCTGGCTCGTCTCCGGAGGCAGCGACCTGCGAGTGGTAGTCGAAGGCGAGCACATGCGCGAAGTCGGCCGCTTTATCGCCGAGAAGCTCTCGACCCTCGAGGGCGTGACCGCCACCGACACGCATTTCCTACTGCGCCGCTATAAAGAGGACCAGGACCTGTTTGTCGACGAAGAAGAAGACCAGCGGCTCGTCGTGACGCCGTAGAAATTGAGTCAGGCAGGCAAGAGCGAGGCGGACAAAACGCAGGATTTCAATTCCACGTCCTGATCGGGTTCTGACCACGCTCTGACTGGGGCCTGACCGGACATGAACGGGGTCCTTACTGAGCTTACGCGCGTCGGACAAAGTACCATTCTTTAGAGCAATAGAGTTATTATGAGCAACGAAGCTAACCATCCACCCGCCCTCTCCCGCATCGCGCGGGACCTGCCGCCGTCCGGCATCCGCAAGTTTTTCGACATCGCCGCCCAGATGCAGGATGTCATCTCGCTCTCGGTGGGCGAGCCGGACTTTGCCACGCCCTGGGCCGTGCGCGAGGCCGCCATCTATTCCCTGGAGCGCGGGCAGACCGCCTACACCAGCAACTACGGCATTCTGGAGCTGCGGAAACTGATCGCAAAGCACCTAGAAGCGCTGTACGGGCTGCAGTACCGGGTGGACGATGAAATTCTGGTCACGGTGGGCGTCTCCGAAGGCATGGACCTGGCGATGCGGGCGATTCTCGACCCCGGCGATGAGGTGCTGGTTCCCGAGCCGTGCTACGTTTCCTACAAGCCCTGTGTTTCGCTGGCGGGCGGCGTTCCGGTGGGAGTCGAAACCCGCATGGAAGACGAGTTTCGGGTGTCCGTCGCCCAGCTCGAAGCGGCAACTACGTCGCGCACGAAGGCGATCATTCTGGGCTTTCCTTCGAATCCGACCGGGGCAACCATGCCGCGCGAGGCGCTGCTGGAGATCGTCGAGTTCGCCTGCCGCCACAACCTCTATATTATCAGCGACGAGATTTACGACCGTCTAACCTACGACGGCGTGCATACCAGTGTGGCGTCGCTGCCGGGTGCCTGGGAGCGGACCATTCTGCTGAACGGCTTCTCCAAAGCCTATGCCATGACCGGCTGGCGGGTCGGGTATGCCTGCGCCCCGGTGCCGATCCTCACGGCTATGTACAAGATCCATGCCTACACGATTATGTGCGTTCCGACCACCAGTCAGAAGGCGGCGATCGAGGCCCTCCGCAGCGGAGAACCGGCGGTCCGGGATATGATCGGTCAGTACAACCAGCGGCGCCGCCTGATTGTCGACGGCCTGAACGCCGCCGGCCTGGATTGCCACCTGCCGCACGGGGCGTTTTATGCCTTCCCCAGTATCCGCCGGACCGGGCTGACATCGGAAGAGTTTGCGACCCGCCTGATCATGGAAGAGCACGTGGCAGTCGTCCCCGGCACCGCATTCGGCATGGGCGGTGAGGGCCATATCCGCATCTCCTATGCCACCAGCCTGGAAAAGATCGAGGAAGCACTCCGCCGTATCCACCGGTTCGTCGAGCGCGTCTCCCCGGCCCCGGCTTTGCGCCCCCCCGTGCCCGCTTTGCGCGAGAAAGTTCACGCCCGATAATTACTGCTGGCCCCAGGCAGGTCTCCTGGCAGGTTCCCAGGCAGGTCTCCTGGGGCTTGAGCTGTTTCTTGCCTTCCATCGTTCTGCCTTCCATCGTTCTGCAAGCACCGCACCAATAAGAATCACCATCCAAAGGAAAACAGCATATGCATTACGGGACACTCCCTGGCATCGACAAGCCGATCTCGCGCCTTATTCAGGGCACCGCCAACACCGCGTTCGACTCCAGCAAACCCGATCAGGCCTTTGCCCTGCTCGATATGGCCCTGGCGCACGGCTTCAACACGTTCGACACCGCCCACTGCTACGGCGAGGGCAACGAAACCACGCTGGGGAACTGGATTCGGGAGCGGGGAGTCCGGGACCAGGTCGTGATACTCGCCAAAGGCGCACATCCCTACGGCCATAACCGTGTCACACCGGAAGACATCGAGTCGGACATGCGCGATTCCATGCAGCGGCAGGGACACGAGTATTTCGACCTGTACGTCCTGCACCGCGACGACCCGTCGGTCCCGGTCGGCCCGATTGTCGAAGCGCTGGACGCCCACAAAAAAGCGGGCCGCATCGGGGCCTACGGCGGCTCGAACTGGACCCACGACCGCATCCGCGAAGCCAACGAATATGCGAAAGCGCACGACCTGACCCCCTTCGCCGTCAGCAGCCCTAACTTCAGCCTGGCCGAGCAGTACGAAGAGCCTTGGGGCGGCTGCGTCAGCATCAGCGGTCCGGCAGGCGCGGCCGCGAGGGACTGGTACGCGGCCAGCGACGTCGCCCTGACCCCCTGGTCCGCCTTCGCCGGCGGCTTCTTCTCCGGTCGGTTCCAGCGGGACAATTTAGACACCTTCGCCAAAGATGCCTACTTCGACGAACTCTGCATCCGCTGCTACTGCCGCGAAGACAACTTCCAGCGTCTCGACCGGGCCAAAGAGATGGCGTCGGCCAAGAACGTCACCCTCCCCCAGATCGCCGTGGCGTACGTGATGAACCAGCCCATGAACATCTTCGCCCTGATCTCCAGCCAGACCGAGGAGCAGTTCACGTCCAACGCCGCCGCGCTGGATGTGAAGCTAACCCCTCAGGAGCTGGCGTATCTGGACTTACGGTCCGACAGCGCAGCGTAAACGCAGCGAAAAGGCCCCCGGTGTATGCCGGGGGCATTTTTCTATGTGTCAGGGACTTGGCCAGATAGAGAAGAGACTTGCGAATGGGTGTAAGCATGGCCGTTGCCCTGGAAGGCGTTTTGGGCATACTGCTCATGCAGCTTCTGCCACTTGGCGATTAGGTTCGGGTGCAGCTCGTTCTCACGCGAGGCCTGGGCGATCGATTTGCCCGCCTGGACTTGGTGCAGGATTTGCTGCTTGAACTCTTTGGTGAAGACGCGTCGTTTGAGGCTCATAGTCGGTGGT
>JANXMY010000094.1 GCA_025354405.1 Armatimonadota bacterium | reverse complement strand
AGTCGTACTCTTCGCCGTCGATGATCCCACGGGAGCCAGCAGTGTGACGACGAAAGTGAGTCAAAAAAGCATTGTAACACCGCCTTACAATTTTGTCTTCATTGATGGCTGCGAGGTCAATCGAAATGCTCTCATGGCACAAGCGTTTGGGATTACATCCATTTCAATCGACCAGGTAAGTCTAGGTTGGGATACGGAAGTTAGCGACGATCAGTCAAACACCGATTGGGTTAATCGTTTCATGACTGATTTGGGCAAAGGTATGACAATTACCGATGCCAAAAATGATGCTGATCGACTGGGCACACCTCATTATGTCAATCTTTCCACCGCTGCGTTTGAGCTGGCTGTGTTTGATCCAAAAGGCGACACAGCAACAAAGTTGCATGGTGTTTATGGGGGTAATCTGACCCAATGGTACAAATAAGGAGAATAATATGTTCCGACTTAACCAGATAATTTTCCCCATCTTACTTGTAGCCTGTGCTGGTAAAAGTATCGCTCAAGTTCAACCTGTTTCTACTGCCAGCTTAACGCAGGCTCAGGCATTAGGAATCGCGACTAGATTTAGTGCATCGTTGGGCCATCCCCTATCTGGTCGCAGTCCATACCAGCCGAACAGTGCCATTGCTCCAAAAGCCAACATTAGTCGGAGTTTGCCGGAATGGAAATTTACGCAGTTCGACGGGAAAAACTCTGTTGACGTGGAAGTTGTTGCGGCGACAGGAGTTGTAAGTGGATATATGAACCACACTGACACGCCGGATCCCCAGCCCGAAGATGCGCCAATGAGCAAGTCGGAAGCCATCGCCCAGGCGACAGTCATTCTTACGAGAGCAGGCGCATTGAAAACGAATGAACTAACGTTCAACCGCGCAGACTTAACTCCTTTCGGCAAAGATATAACGGAGTGGTGGGTTTCTTGGAATCGCACATATCAGGGAGTCGTTTATCGCGAACAGGGTGCCAGCATCGGATTCAATGGGGAAACTGGACGACTTCTCGGATTTGGGGTGAATTTCAAGACACCGCCGCCCTCGACTATGAAAACAGTTTTCAGCCAGGAACAGGCGATAGAAGTGGCGGATAAGCAGCTTCAAGATGCAGGGTATCTGCCGGGTTCCGTCATCCGGGTAAAAACGGAAATCGTGATGCCGAATACCTTCTGGAAGCCGGGCGGCAGCGAGGCAAACTCAGAGCTGATCGCCCGTGCGGCTTGGGTCTGCGTGTATAAGAGTAGTGATGAAATCGGTGATGTCTGGGTGGACCGGGAGACTGGGTTGATAATTGGCGGCACTTCGTATAATTCTGCAAAGTATGCGGGGCCACGAAAAGTCGAAAAACCCATG
Organism: Armatimonadota bacterium; assembly: GCA_025354405.1. Classification (GTDB taxonomy): domain Bacteria; phylum Armatimonadota; class Armatimonadia; order Armatimonadales; family Capsulimonadaceae; genus JANXMY01. The sequence continues at coordinate 11,439 of JANXMY010000094.1, read as the reverse complement.
GCTACACCTGTGCCAAAAACAGTGGTCAAATCAACGGCAAAGAAGTAACGCACAATAGAGTGACAGATAAAGCCCAGCCTCAACTGAGACCGGGCTTTCTTCTCATTCGCCTCCTTAGACAAAATTCAAGTGCGGGAAGCTGCCGCCCAGCACCGGCTGGGAGTTTGTGGCCAGCCATTTGTCCAGCAGGGTGGCGTAGACGCTGCGGTAGTCGGTGTGCATGCGCAGATCGCCGTCGTCGAGATCGGTCAGGCTGGGGTAGTCGCCGTAGATGCCGCCTTTGATGCCGCCTCCGGCGAGGAACATGACGCTGGCGGCACCGTGGTCGGTTCCTGCCGAGCCGTTTTCTTTGACCCGCCGCCCGAACTCGGAGAAGGTCATGGTCACGACATCGTTGGCCCGGCCCTGAAGGGCGAGGTCGTTATAGAATGCCGTGATGCTGTTCGACAGGTCGCCGAGCAAATTCGCATGCTGGCGCGGCTGGTTGGCGTGGGTATCGAAGCCGCCGAGGCCGACATAGTAGACACGGGTGCCGACCCCGCCGGTGATCAGCTTGGCGATGGTCTGCAGGCCCGACGCCAGGCCGCTGTTTGCTGGGTATTTAGCCGTGCTGCCCGCTTTGACATCGTAATCGTTAAAGGCTTTCTTCAGCTCCAGGCTGCTGCTGTAGGCGTCGCTGCCGACATTGCGGACGAACTCGGCGTTCGAACCGGCGACGGTGCCCTGGGCGTAAAGGGCGCGGAGGGCTTCCATCTGCTGCTTTTTGTCTCCGGCATCGCTTTTGAAGCCAAAGTCTGTGCCGCTGCCGATGACCGACGCCGGGACATCATCCGAAAACAGCGTCAGGGGCAGGGACGAGCCGAGCGTGATGCCCGACAGGGGATTGCCCTGAAAGTGGCCGGCTTTGTCGAAGTAGCGGGCCAGCCAGCCGGTGCGCTCCCGGACATCCACCTCGGTGCTGCCGGTCTGCCAGACATCCATACTCTGAAAATGGCTGCGGTTCGGGTTCGGGTAGCCGACCCCCGTCATCACGGCGAGCTGGCCCTTCTCGAAGAGGCCTTTGAACGCCCCCATGCTCGGATGCAGGCCGATCGAGCTGCTCAGCTTGACGACATCATTGGCGGGCAGGCCGATGACGGGCCGGGCCTTGGCATACCCGAGGTCGGTGTAGGGGATGACCGTGTTCAGGCCATCGTTGCCGCCGGACATTTCAATGACGACCAATATCTTGCCGCCGGGGATCGGCGGCAGATGCATGGCCAGCGGGTCGAAGGTCTGCGCCTGGGCCGCCCGCATCAAAACCGTGGGCATCGCCAGCCCCAGCCCGACAAATGTCAGGCCGTTCGTGAGAAACTCACGCCGTGTCGTCGGTTTCGAGAATGACATAATACTTTCTCCCCTAAGCCAATTTGTAGGTTAAGCCAGCTGATATTCCGGCGTCGACAAAATAAGAGACACCAGGCCACCGGCTTTGGCGTCGAAATTGATCGTTCCCGGGCTGCCCTGGTCGCGGGCATAGCCTAGAAGTGCGTTGCGAGTCTGCACGGTCGGCGTGTGGCCCGGGAGAAGCATTCCCCAGAGAGCATCCACCAGCTGCTCCGGGGTGTTGAGGCCGCCGGGCGCCGTGCCATAAGCCGCGATACCGCGCCGCAGGTGGCTGGACAGCGTGCCGCGCCGCCCCATTTCATAGGTGACTGAACCCGCAAAGTTGACCCGGGTGATCAGTGTCATCGTGTTCATCCAGGTCTTGCCCCCGGGCCAGCCCTTGACATTAGGCGGGTTGAAGAGGTCCTGCCCCATCGCACGGGTCGCACCGATGACCGTGTTGTTGGTCGCGGAGAACGGAGCATCCAGTGTCCGCAGAGCGGTGACGGTGAACTCGACGGGGCTTTTGATCTTCGAGTGGAATGCGGCATTCGAATAGAACGCCGGGGAGGTTAAAATCGCACCCACGACTGCCCGCATCTCGTATCCACTCGAAAAATAGACTTTCGTCAGCGGTGCGATATCGGCCGGGGTTGGGGTGTCATGCACAAAGTACTTGAAGAGCTTGGTGCAGATAAACTGCGCCGTCTGCGGCTGACGCACAAGAATATCGAGGATATCATCCCCGTTGAAAGGTCCGGTCTGGCCTAAAAATGTCTTGGGGCCGTCGTCATGCTCGTTGGGATGGAAGGCGAAGGTGGTCGTTTCGCGGTTGTAACGCCAGCCGGTAAAGGCGCGCGCACACTCCTTAACGTCCGTTTCCGTGTAGCCGCTTCCGATCCCCAGCGTGAACAGCTCCAGCAGCTCCCGTCCGTAGTTTTCGTTGGGCCGCCCTTTTTTGTTGTCCGCCCCGTCGAGCCAGACCAGCATGGCCGGGTCGCGGGAGACCGCTTGCAGCAGGGTATGGAAGTTGCCGAGGGCGTGGCTGCGGAATGTTTGGTTTTGCTGCCACATCCAGCGGGGGTTGTCGACTTTGTAGTTTGCCGTCGCGAAGTGGCCGTGCCAGAACAGCACCATTTTCTCTTCCAGGGGGCGGGGGGTGTGCGACATGCGGTAGGTCCACCACTTCTTGACGCTGCCTATGTCATCGAAGTCCACATAATCGCCTTGAATGTCCTGCAGAACATCATTCATATGGTCGGGGGAGGTTTCGGGATGCAGCAGCTGGTCCGTGGTCCCGGCGACTCCCAGCCGCGCATATTCGGTCCATTCCGCCGGACGTGCGCCGAAGCCTGCACGTCGAAGCAGGTGGCCGAGTTTGCGGGTGTCAGTCGGGTTGAGTGTCATCGTCAAAGCCTCCGGAAGAGTACAATTAAAGCATCGACGAAATTATCTTACCATAAGTTCAAAATAATTGCAAAAAAACTTTAGTCCTTGTACACCGCCCAATGACGGCAAAAATAAAGCTATCCCCGATTGGTCGGGGATAGCTTTTGACAAGGAAGGAGGACTTGGGGATTATTGCCCAGTTCCACCATCTGGGGGCGGTCCCATGGGAGGCCCATCGGGCGGCGGCCCGGCACCATCAGGCGGCGGCCCGGCACCATCAGGCGGCGGTCCTCCATCACGGGGTGGCGGTCCTTGGCCGTGGTGCGGCGGTCGATGGGAATGGGCGCGTATCGAATCCGCATTTATCCCATCCGTACTGGAAACTTCTGCGAACTGCCCGGTCGTCAGGCCATCCGCCGTTAGGGGCTTGCCGTCCAGCGTGATCGGGGTAGTCGAAGTCAGGGTAAAGGTTTTCGCCTCTCCCTCTCGATTCGTCACTGTGATCGAGGACGCGCTGATGGTGGTGATCTTGCCAACACCGCCCTTGCCCCCTGGATTGGGCGGCGGGGGCCCTCCGTTTTGCGCCAGCACCGGAACGGCCAGTGACAGAGCCAGCAGCAGGACACTCAACAGGCTCCAAGAATTCGTTTTTCTCAACAACATTTCGTGATTTCCTTTCGTTTTCTGAGGTACTCTCAATCCTTAGTTTAACTCTTAATTATGAAATCGAAATGAAAATTAAAGAGATTTTTTGAAGTGGTTCTCACAGCTCAGGGAGCAATCAAAGCCCTGAGTGCCTTGAGCTGCGCGTCCCTAGCGAGATCAGGCTCCGCGGCAAGATATGCCGACATCAGATCGAGTTTGAGTGCCGCTTCCTTTCTCTGGTTTCGCTCGGCGTACAGCTGCACAAGTGTCACCAGTGCGGCCCAGTATTGCGACCCCGGGTCGGCGCGAAACGATTCTGAACTGTTATCCATTCGGGCCAGGAGACGGTCTGCTTTCTCAGACCGACCTGCCCTCCGGTCGCAGCGAACTTGAATGGTCCAGGCCTTCCAGTAGCTCGCCCGCAAACTCTGCAGAGTCTTGCGCTTCTCTTCAACTCTGTACCAATCACGCGGATGGATGTGCTGCCAGCGACACTCCTCCTGGCTGATCCCTTCGATCGTTAAGGCCAAAATACGGTCGGGGTCTCCGTGCTGAGTATTCAGACTCTCCGCCTGGTCCAGCAGCAGACTCGGAGCGGGCATCGCCTGTGGCAGCAGGGGCGGCACGGCGGTCGGGCACAGCGCGATCACCTTCTCACGCTCGAATTTTTCCTTTGCGGTATCCTGAAAAGCCAGAGAGCCATAAATCCCGGCGAGGGTCAGGTGTGCCGGGGCAAAGCCCGGGTCGAGAGCCGCCATTTCCGTCAGCCCCTGAATTGCCGCCGGCGTACTGTAGCCAACGAGGGATCGCAGGAACAAGTAGTGGCTAATCTGACTGCCGCTATGCTGCAGATCGAGAATTCGGTATTCCTCCACCAGAGACTTCAACTGCCCTTCCACACCATAACGCTGCACGGCATCCTGGTAACCTTCGTCGGCCAATATATCGTCTGGGTAGCGGCGATGAAGCAAGCGGAAGGGCGCCAGGGCGAGATTGGTCGCAAACGGGTTTGCCCTGCCAATCGACGCTGCCTTTTCCAGCTCCGCCTGGAGTTTGACCGAAGAGGTAGGCAGCTGCTCTGAAGCGCAAGTTCCTCGGCTCGCGCCGAGGGAACTTGCGATGCCGGAGGTCAGCAGGCAGAGTATGAGCGGGTGGAATTTCATCTTGATCGGCGTGTCTGCTACAGGGAGCGCAGGAACTCTATGAGATTCTGCTGTCCACGCGGTGGCAGCTGGTTGAAATTTCGAATCACGGCGTTCGCTTCCGAGCCGATTCCCTGGTGAGCCTGAATTGCCTGGACGATGTCCTTTGTCCGGCCATCATGCAGAAAGAACGCCCGCTGGCCGGCGCCCCACAAAGGTGCCGTTCGAAACTCATCCGGCCCGGCGATGCCCTGGTATATTCCATCCGCCAGACCAGGCCCCATGTGGTGGATTGCAAAGTCCGAGTAAGGGTGATAGGTGACGCTTGACAATGCGGGGAAGGGTGCCTTCGAGGACGTCAGGCTGGGGGAATGGCAAAGCTGGCAGCCGACCTGTGAGAACAAATGACTTCCAGCGATCTGGGAGACTGTACTCGTCGTCGGAGCCGCAGGAGCCAGCATCCGTCCAAAGGCGGCCAGGTTGACGATATCCGAAGACATATCCGAGGACGTGCCAGTGATCGCATCCCCATTCGTTATGTTTGTACGGTCCTCGCAGGCCCCGTTGAACGTGCTGTTCGCCATCACGGTGGGGTCCTCATTGATCAGGAACCGTTCCTCATTGAAGAGTTCATTGCTGACCCCCTGCTCGACGCTGTACGCCTCCCCGGCAAACATCATCAGGGATTGATTCTGCGCCTTCCAGCCAAACCGCGTAATCGTTTGAGTGTTTCCGTTGTAGTTGAACCGGCCACCGATCCCCAGGGCAGTCCTCTGCGGTGCGGTGCCGGCAAGGTTCGCCCGCAGCATCGAATCCGCGGTAAACTCGACCAGGCCGAGGCCGTAGAGCGGAGTCGGAATGCGAAAGCTGAGATTGTGGTTCGCAAGCTGCAGGGGGAAATTGATCTGTGCAGCTGTTGCCCCCGGTGCATCAGACCGGCCTTGAATGGTGAAGAGGTCGGCAACGCTGCCATCCAGCTGGCCCGTGGCCGGATCGGTGATTTGCCGGACTTCACGGATCGGCCCCTTCAGGCTTAGTATCCCCGAAAGGTCGACAGGGTTCGCGGCACCATCCAGGTGGGCAAAATCGCTCGCCACCAGAGGATTCGTCAGAGGGCTTGCCCCGCCAACCGTGGGATAGGAATGACACTGGGCGCAGCTGTTGGCATTAAAACGTGGTCCCAGGCCGACTCCCATCTCGCCCGGAATGGTGCCGGAAACGGAATCTACTTCCTGAAAACGGATTTTTGCCGCCGCGTAAAACGCTTTGTAAGCGCTATCTTGTGAAGCGCTTGTGTTGTCAAGGACAGGGTACGTATTCCCTGCCCCCGCCGCCCCGCCCCGAACACCTGGATCTTGCGGACCGTTTCTGGGCGGCCCGCCGGGTCTTCCGTTACCCGCGTTCGAAGGGGGAACTCCTTGTGATGCGACCGCCAAAATACTGACAAGAACTCCGGTCATCGCAAAGAAACAGACAGACTGTGAACGCATTTTTATTTTTCTTTTCTGACCAGGGAACGGCCCTGCCGATCGAGCGATTTAGAGACCAATTTTAGAAGAAAGATATGAAAAATTGATGAAAATCACCACGGTCTCAGAGAAGTGTTCTTTTGGGGACGGATTTGGTGAGCGGTTCGAGTGCCAACTCAATCCGGCGGAGCTCGTCGTCAGTCACTTCGGCAAACCCATCACGTTTACTGTTGGACAGTCTTCCGCCGTTTTGCAGGCATAACCGTACGAGCAGCGTAGCACGGCGATCTGGCATGTCGATGACTTTCTGGACTGCTTGAAAAGCCGCGTCGTACACCGACAGGAAATCCAGCTCCTCGCGGAAATCTTCGCGGATCGTTTCTCCAAGGCGGTCACTGAGAAATTCCGCCTGCGGTGTGGCGTCGAAGAAACGATACAGATCTCGTGTTTCGTTGTGAACTTCAATTCCGTCGTTCGGCAGAAGGGAGTACTCAATCCCTGGTAAGAGCGGCTTGGAAAATGCTACCAGCGTTTCGTCATATGCCTGTTTTTGGCGTAGAATTGCCGCGCTGACTGGCAGGATAATTCCCGGAGGGCTGAACTGACGCCGGGCTAAAGCATAGTGAATGAGATAGCGATGGATCCGACCGTTGCCATCCTCAAACGGATGGATAAAAACAAAGGCGAATGCGCTCACGGCCGCCGCCAGTACCGCATCCAAAGGACTGCTGAGAAGACGTTCCGTGAGTTCTGACCAGCCCAACATAAGAGCTGGGACATCCTGGGGGCGAGGGCAGACGAAGTGTATATACTCGCCAAAGCCGCGCGTCGTCTCTCCCACGAAATTCTGAATGCTGCGCCAATCTTGCGCGGCGTAACGTGGATCGACAATGGCGTTTTGAAGCTGGATAACATCTTTCTTGCTCGTAGAGTCAAACGTAGAAACCGAATGCAGTGACTGTAAAAAACGCTCTTCGCGATCCTTGCTCGGAGTTTCGCCTTCCAGCGCAAAAGAAGAACGAGTCTCTTTCGTATATAGGAAGTTGACGGCACGGGCCAGCGTCTCCGGGGGATAATGGGCTGTCAGACGTGCGGCTTCGTCGCTCAGGCCAAGCCGCAGCATTGCTGTCAGTTTCGCAGTCCGTCGCAGCACCGGGCATAGCTGTCCGTTGCCGAGCAGATTGTCACGAACGCGGTGCCGGGGAGAGTTTCGCGGCGCGGTGACAAAGTGGCGTTTTTCATCCAGCGCTTCGACATAGTTTCCGCCCTGTGCATCTTCCAGTGTAAGCGTCTGACCACTGAAAGTTTCGTAGAAAAACCACGCTCGTCGACTAAATCTGCTGGTTGGCTCGTTAAGCACCCAATCCGCCAACGCTTCCGGGCCAATCGCAAGCAGAGCTTCGTATATTATCCCTAAATCCAAAGGCTCATGCCGAAATGCAAATTTGAGATTTCCGATCAATGTCGCTGGTGGGCGATACTGTAGCGGAAAATATTCTTCCACGAACAGTCTTGTTTCCCGCGTCCGCCGCGCTCCTGCGCCTACGCGGCTTCGAACAGAAGGCAAGGGGCGCCGTAACTCCAGTATTTCGTGCAGCGCGAGCTGTCCGGCAGAGCTATGAGATTCTTTGGAGAAAATTAGCATGGCGGTAAAACGGTTACTTTTGGTGTGTTTGATTTTAAAACGGTTATTTTTTATTTAAAACGATTACTTTTGGCGTGTTTGATTTTAAAACGGTTATTTTCTCGCCCTGAAAAAAGGGGCAGGGAATTCCCCTGCCCCGGCGATGCTCTTCAGATTTCGGTCGTGTTATGCTTCTTCGTCCATCTCGCCGCCCAGAACGAACGCCTCGCTCTGCGGAGTGGGGCGGCGCGGCGGGAGGCCGGGGAGGAGACTTTCGATGTCGACCGGCGGGTTTGCCGCATTGCCTGGATCAGGCGTACCGTCGGCGGCCTGCGCGGCGCGTTCGGCATCGCGGCGAGCACGGGAGGCAGCGCGTCGTCGCTGCCACCGGCTGCGGCGGACTTCCCCGGCCGCCTGTGCCTCGGCGGTCTGCTCCGCGTCCGCTTCTGTGTCCGGCAGCTCCTCGGACTCTGGGAGCAGTACGTCGGCGGATTCCAGCCCGGGAATCAGGCCGGGAATGATCTCGGCGCGCGCCGTAATTTCACGTGAAGGACGCGGCGGGGCCGACACGATCGGCGGCGCGGCAGTCGTCGCCGGCTCCACCGGCTCAGTAGTGGAGGGTGGGGGCAGCTCCATGCCCGTCGCAGCCGCCAGAGCCTCTCCTTCGCCCCAGACGAAGATGCGCGTCGTGCGGGAGCGCAGGAACGTACGGAAGGATCGTGTCCCGGACGCGATGATCTTGTCTTCCGTCACATCGTATACGGAGGCGCGGCGGGGCAGGGAGATTGTTCGCTGCCCGGTAAACGAGCCGTGAATAGTCAATGCCCCGTTTTCCCCGGCATACACGATATCGTCCTGGGAATCATAGACTGCGACACCGGCGTAGGCGTACAGGCCGCGCAGAAGCTCGGTGGTCAGGTAAGGGTCCCCGAAGAAGACCGATTTCCAGCCAGTTTTGTGCTCGCGGGTGGCGAGAGAGGCTGCGCCCGACGCCGCATACTCGGCGACAACAAGGGCTTGCGGATCGGTGACGGCAAAGAGCGGGTTTAGAATCTCTTCCTGACCGATGCGCTTTACCCCCCGGATGCGCTCCGTGATCGGATGCTTGGCCTCGGTCGGGGTGCTGCCGCCGCGTGAATTCCAGGGCTGACGCCGCAGGGCCATGCCGACGACCTCACCGGCTTCTTCTGAAGAAGGGCCATTTTCATCGAACAAGCCCGGTGCATACAGCCAGGCCAAAGTCTTTCCGGGCCGCTGCAGCTTCTCCCGGATCGCCTGCCGCTCCGCGGTGGTCAGCCGCAGGGAGTTCAGAAACAGGTAGAGCTTCGCGGCAGGGAAATCGTCGCGCACGACATCGCTTTGCAGGTAGAAGCCGACCGACGCCCCCGCGCGCAGGAGCAGGTCACGGGTCCGGCCGATCAGATTCGCGCCCAGGCCGTCGGCGTCGTTTTTCAGATACGCAAGGGACGCCTCGTCTACCAGCACCACAACTTCGGGTGGCGTGGCCGCGGGAGCCACCGCATCGCAGCGGGCTGCTTGATCGCGCAGGCTGCCCAGCTCGCGCCAGATATCCGGGCTGTTCAGCCAGCCCTGGCCCCAGAGGTCCATCCAGGTGACACCGGCTCCGTGGGCCAGCGCCGCTCCGAAGTGACGCTGATGAATGGCCTGCGTTTCGGCCCCGGAGACGATCTTGGGATTGTAATCGTCTTCCGTCTCTGTGTCGGCGAGGAATGTTTTGGTGTCGTCTTCCACCAGCCAGAGCTTGCCGTGCAGGGCGACCGAGTCGAGAGGCGCTCCGAAGGCCGCCGGGCTGCCCGCCGCCCGCCCGTTGTGGGAGTTTGGGCCGGCGATGATATCGATATGCGGAGAGTCCAGCAGCTTGCCCAGTGCCAGGTGCCCCGAATCGTTGCGGCTCGAGAACTCCAGCGTGTAGCCATAGGAGACTGCCACAATCAGATTACCGAGCGACAGCGTTTTGACAGTCGCCGCCAGCGACGTGATTATCTCAGCGACAATGTCGGAGGAGAACTGGGCGTAATCCACCCAGCGGCCTTCGCGCCGATCGGCATAGAGGGGCGTGTCGGTCTTTTTGATGACCGGAGCCTGTCCGGGCCAGACGGGAACGGCTGCGTCCTCCCAGGTCACCGCGGCATCATGCCAGGCGGCACGCAGTCCGTGGAGACTCTGATACTTCGCATGCAGCCAGTTCTGGAAGGCAATCTGGTTTGGCTGAGAGACATCGTGGCCCAGGGCCGCGTCGTTAAACCACTCGCCCCGGTCCAGATGCAGGCCGATCACTCGGTCGCCCCCCGGAGTGGACGGATCCGCGAAGTGGGCTGCGAGGGCTTCCAGTGCATCCACGCAGTCCGCCCAGAAATCGGTGGAGGCCAGCGAGACATCGCCCTCGCTGCCGTCGGCATACAGGGACATCTGATCATCATGGGTTCGTGCCCAGAAGTTTGTCGGCACAAACTGCAGACGCGGCAGCAGAAAGCCTTCAGGGTCCGCCGTCAGTACCTGCTGTATCAGTGAGTCGATCGCGCCAAATGAGCGGTCGCCGTACGCGTTGCGCAGGGGCAGGTAGATGACGCCCGAGAACAGGTGAACACCGTTGGCGGCAGCTTCCCGAATCTGGGCGTCTACGGTTTCGCCGTCCCGGGCTGTCTCGGTATTGACGAAGAAGAAGTAGGGCAGATGCTCCGACCCGTTCACCGCGATCCGTGCCAGCCCGCGGGCAGGATGGACGACATGTGCGGCGACACGCCCGGTCGATTTCGCCTCGGCAGGCGGCAAGAGTGTGGAGACGATCGGTGGAGCAAAGAAGACCGGCGGGGCAGGGGGCGGCCAGGCGGGGAGAGAGTCGTCTTCCTCTTCCTCGGGCATGACGGGCGTGACTGTCTCGTCGAGAAGCAGGGGGGCACCCGCCGCTTCCAGCATCTCTGTGGTCGGCTCGTCGCGGTCACCACGGCGGCGGCGGCTTCGGCGGGAGCGTTTTCCGGCCTTGCTGCCGTCGTCTGAAACCGACTCTTCGCCCTCTTCCACAACGGGAGCTTCCAGGTCGGGCATTTCCACTTCGCCCAAAGCTTCCGCAGGCACTGTCGGAGCGGCAGCGGAGCGGCGGCCCCGGCGGCGGCGTGAGGAAGTCGCTTCAGGCTGGGAAGTGGTTTCAGGCTGGGGAGTGGCCGCTTCCAAAACGGGTTCCGGCGGCGCTGCTTCGACGCGCGGCTGACCGCGTCGACGGGTCGGAGCGGTCTTCGGCAATGCAGGGGAGGCTGCAGAGACGGGAATGTCCGTCTCTGAGAGTGGCGGACGCGTGCGGCCGCGGCGACGGCTCCCGACGGGTGCGGTCTCTACGGGCGCCGGCTCGGCAGGCGGAGCCGGCACTTCAACAGCTGCGGGTGTTTCTTCCGCGGCGGGGCGTCGTCCCCGGCGTCGAACGGCAGGAGTCTCCACGGGCGGCGTGGCAGGCGGGGCGGCAGACGGTGCCGCCGCTTCGATAGGGGCCGTCACGGGAGCGGGGCGGCGGCCTCGGCGGCGCGGGGTCGTCTCGGCGGCGACCGAGGCTTCCACTTCCGGCGCGGCCGCAAGAGTATCCTCGGCTTTCGGCTTGCGCGGGGCGCGTCGCCGAACCGTTTTGGGAGTATCAGTCGGTGAGCCGTCCGTATTTTCGGGTGTCGGCGAGAAAGAGGCTTCCGGCGTCTCACCCTGTGCCGCGTCTCCGGCGGCAGGGGTGGCGGACGCCGGGGTGCGTCGTGTCCTGGGCATAATAGTTTTCAATTCTCCGTACGTAAAATGGTGTGTCGTT
>JANXMY010000081.1 GCA_025354405.1 Armatimonadota bacterium | reverse complement strand
GTGTACACGTGTAGAGACAGCGAATAGGCTGATTGTAGCATACGAAGCCATCCCGAAGTCAAGAAAAAGGGCGGTATGCTTTTCAGCATGCCGCCCCCTGATAAATCGACCTGACTAGATAGCACTGAACGTCAGCAGCTTACCGTTGAGGTTTGCCGTTCCAGCGGCGTTCGCAGCAGCATTCTCAGCGTTTGTAGAAGACGGGGCATTGTTGCCTCCGGAGATCTGCGGGATACGCACGTATTTAACATGGCCGTCTTCCACCAGGTAGTTGGAAGCATAAGAGTTGACAGTTTTGTCATGTCGAGTAGATGGAATTCCGTTGTCCGCGTCGTTGCCACCACTATTCGGCGTACCACCTGCCGCCGCAGGAATACCCAGGCCAAGACCAGTTCCGGCCCGGCTGTCAATCTCTCCACTGGCCAGCATCAAATTGTTCGCGGTGTCGGCAGCAACGCCATACACTTCGTAGGCCTGAACCGTGCTGGCAGGAGCGTTGATAAGTGATATGCTCTGGCCGGCAAGATTTGCATTCTGTGCATACGAAACCGACGAGGACCCAGCTGGGTTATTGGGGGTGGTGTCATCGGAGCATTTGTACAAACCAGTGGATTTCGTGTAGCTGTAAAGCTGGCCAGCCCAGCCATATCCAAACGTGGCGGCAGAGGGAGCCACATTCGTTGTGCCGGAGGGCTCTTTCTCATCGGCATCCTGCGTGTACTGGATGAATGCCAGGCCGAGCTGCTTCATATTTGACGAACAGGAGGTACGGCGCGCGTTCTCGCGGACCTTTTGGAAAACGGGGAACAAAATCGCCGCGAGAATCGCGATAATGGCGATGACGACGAGCAGCTCAATGAGCGTAAATCCACGACGTGAATTGGTTGACTTGATCATACTACATTTTCCTTTTTCTGACGGTGCATCTGAGTGTATTTGCGATGCAAAGACGGGCGACACTTGAAAAGGAAAAGCCTGCGAGCAGAAATATTTTCTCATAATTAGACGAAAAAGAACCATTCTGAACGGCACTTGGCACTGCGTTTCCTCATCTGAGATTCTAACATAACTCTTGCTTGCTGTCAATCGAATTTCTCGTTTTTCAGGGCATGTAATATTAAGTTTATGTTAAGAAATTTTCAGACCTATTCGGCAGCAGGAATTCCGGGCAAGGGAAACACAAGTTTGGAAGCCTTCTTTAGCGACGGCCGATTGGGCGTTTCTTCATCGGAAGCCACGTTCGAGCAGTCAGCTCTCCAGTGATGTCTTAAATCCAGCGCATCTCCTGCGTCTAGATTACGTGCGGCATCAGGTGCTGGAGGCAGCGAATGTGCTATAATACTAGTGTGAATTCCAAAGTTATAGACTACGACGTCATCATCATCGGAGCAGGCCATGCAGGAGCTGAAGCCGCCCTCGCTTCGTCACGATTGGGTGCCAAAACCCTCTGCCTCACCCTGTCATTTAGCACGATTGCTCTTATGCCCTGCAACTGTTCAGTCGGTGGCCCGGCGAAAGGCCATCTGGTCCGAGAGATCGATGCCCTCGGCGGACAGATGGGTGTCAATGCCGATAAGACACTCACTCATATCCGGCTGCTCAACACCGGCAAGGGCCCCGCAGTGCAGGCGACTCGCGCCCAATGCGACAAGGACCTTTACAGCCGCACCATGCGCGAGACTTTGGAATCAACTCCCAATCTCACGATGCAGGAAGGCATGGCAGAGAGCTTTGTGATCGAAAACGGAGTCATCGCCGGGATCCGAACCGCAGAGGGCGAAACACTGCGTGCAAAGTCTGTTGTCGTCACCACCGGGACTTTCCTGCGCGGAATGATGCATCGAGGCGACGAGCGGACCGCCGGTGGCCGCCTCGGGGAGAAGCCGGCCATTGGGCTCTCGGACACCCTGCGCGGGCTGGGATTTCCGACCCTGCGCCTCAAAACCGGAACGACGCCGCGTATTGACAAAAAGAGTGTAAATTTTGCCAAAACGAGCCCGATTGAGTCCGAGCCGGAAACTCCCCCCTTTAGCTTTCTCCACGAGACAGTGGTCGGAGCGAACCTTCGCAAGCTAGCTCTGCTGCCTTCCTGGCTGACGCACACGAACGCGCATACCAAAGCGATTATCGAGGCGAACCTCCACCGTTCCGCCATGTACGGCGGCTCCATAGAAGGCCAGGGACCGCGTTACTGCCCCTCAATCGAAGACAAAATCGTGCGATTCAGCCAGCGCGAAAGCCATCAGGTCTTTCTGGAACAGGAAGGCTGGGACACCGATTCACTCTATGTCCAGGGAACCAGTACTTCCCTGCCTGCCGAAGTGCAGCTGGAGTTTTTGCACACAATTCCTGGGCTTGAAGAATGCGTCATGCTGAAAGCGGGCTATGCGGTGGAATATGATGCCGTCCCGCCGACGGAGCTGACCCATGCCCTCATGACCAAGCGCATCTCTGGGCTCTTTTTAGCGGGTCAGATTAATGGTACTTCCGGCTACGAAGAAGCCGCCGGGCAGGGCTTGATGGCCGGGGCCAATGCTGCACTCTTTGCTGCGGGCCGAGAGCCGTTCCTTCTCAATCGTTCCGAAGCCTACCTCGGAGTGATGATCGATGATCTCGTCACAAAGGGAGCCAACGAGCCGTATCGCCTCCTTACTTCTCGGGCCGAATATCGCCTGCTGCTGCGACAGGACAATGCTGACCTGCGTCTGACCCAGCGCGGCCACGCCTTAGGACTCATATCCGAAGAGCGCTGGCAGAAATTCACGCATAAGCGCGAAGCCATTACCCAGGAAACCCATCGACTGGAAACCACCTTTGTCAGCGGAACTGACAACCCGCGCCTCGCGGAAGCCGGCCTGCTGCCAGTTAGCCAGCGCCTTCCTCTTTCAGACCTATTAAAGCGCTCTCATATCGGCTATGCGACCGTCGCTGCTTTGGCACCAATAACCCCGCTGCCCCGCGCCGTTGTCGAACAGGTCGAAATTCAGTGCAAATACGAGGGTTATATTCAGCGTCAGAACGAACAGGTCGCGTCCGCAGGCCGCCGGGAAGACGTCGCCATCCCCACGGCTTTTGACTTCAAGGCAATACGCGCCCTTTCCAATGAGAGCCGCGACCAGCTCATCCGTGTGAATCCCACTTCTCTGGCTCAGGCTGCCCGGGTCCCCGGCGTCACCCCTGCCGACATCGCTATTCTCAGCGTACATCTGGAGCAGGGGCGGCGAAGACAGGCAGTTTAACGCTCCAGGCCCACCCCAGGAGGATTATTATGCATGGACTTTTTCTCTGGATTTTACTCTACGTCGTTTTCATGTATCTGATCACACCGATCATCATCCGATTTACACAAAAAATGAGTGCCGCGCCAAAGTTTGAATCCGTAGACCTTGCCACTCTTCCCGATTCTGCGGCGCAATTTCTGTGGTCATGCCAGCAGGCATTGGAATCGGAAGGATTTGAAACAGTTGGGCATCTCTCGTGGCAAAACTCCGCTCCGAATTTATTTCCTCTGCTGACACTGTTCATGAACCGGGCAACACAGGTAAAGGCAGTCGCCGCCGCGATTTACGTAGTCACGCCGCAGGGCGCAAAACTGACGACCAGTTACGTCGAGTTCATCTCCCGCTACCAGGATGAGACTGTCCTGGGCACCAGCAATGCGGCAGTGCTTGGCACCTACAAGCACGGCCCGAAACAAAAATCGCTGCGACTGCCTGACGTCCAGAGTCCCGCTGAGCTTTACGGAATTCATCGTCGACGGATGGCCCAGATCGGCGGGGCTATCGAGCCATTGCCGGCGACCGGAACCGAAATCACGGTGCAAGAGCAGCGGATGATCGAGGATTTTGAGGAACAAGTACAATTTGGACGGATGTACTTAGACCGAACCTCAAATTTGTATCGCCCTACCTGGAAAGGTGCTTATTTGATGACATGGAGCCAGCTCCAGCCAATGAAGAACATCCGAAATTCACAGGAGCACCGAAAAAGCGTCGCCAGTCTCAAAGAACTGGAAGTTCCAGCAGTAGGCTTGCGGGTATAATCAGGGCTAAAATCATTTCATCCGCTGCCGTTCTCCTTCTACCGATCAAATAATTATGACAAATACTGAACCAACCACCGTTACATCAACCGCCGCGAAGAAAAAAGTCGTCGTCCTAGGCAGCGGCCCAATCCGTATCGGGCAGGGAATCGAATTTGATTATGCCAGCGTCCACTGCGTCCGTGCTTTGCGCGAAGCAGGATATGAGGCGATCATCATCAATAACAACCCGGAGACGGTGTCGACCGATTTCGACACGTCTGACCGGCTGTATTTCGAGCCGCTGACGCCTGAAGATGTCCTGCATGTCATTGAACGTGAGGCACCGATCGAAGGTGTGGTCGTACAATTCGGCGGACAGACGGCGATTAATCTGGCCAAACCACTGATGGAGGCAGGTATCGCGATTCTCGGGTCGTCTTTCGACAGTATTGATCTCGCGGAAGATCGGGATCGCTTTGATTTACTGCTCCGAGAGCTGGATATTCCGAAGCCCGCAGGCCGAGCAGTCACGACCGCAGATGCAGCCGTTCTTGTGGCGGAGGAGATCGGCTATCCGGTGCTGGTTCGGCCTTCTTACGTTCTGGGCGGGCGGGCGATGGAGATCGTCTACAATCCCGCTGACCTGCGCGAGTATATGCGCTATGCGGAAGATATCTCGGACGGGGCGCCTATTCTGGTGGACCGGTATATCGTCGGGAAAGAAGCGGAAGTGGATGTCATTGCCGACGGGCAGGGCGGGTGCCTGCTGCCAGGGATTATGGAGCATATTGAGCGGGCAGGAGTGCATTCCGGCGACTCGATGGCAGTCTATCCCCCGCAGACCATCAAGCAGGTGACCCTGGACCAGATCGTTTCCTATGCATCGCGTCTGTCCGAGGCCCTGCATATCGTGGGCCTGATGAATATCCAGTTTGTGATCGAAGGCGATCAGGCTTATGTGATCGAAGTCAACCCGCGGGCATCCCGAACCGTGCCTTATCTGAGCAAAATTACGGGCATCCCGATGGTCAAGGCCGCAACCTGGGCCTCAATCGGCCGGACACTTGCCGAGCAGGGCTACACCAATGGCCTCCACCCGAATCAGCCCAACATTGCCGTGAAAGCTCCGGTGTTTTCGTTCGCCAAGCTCACCGATGTAGACATCAATTTAGGCCCTGAGATGAAGAGTACGGGTGAGGTTCTCGGGATCGATACGGACTTTTCGCGGGCGCTATATAAAGCCATGGTCGCCTCGGGGATCGATGTTCCGGCAGGCGGCAAAGGGGCGGCACTACTGGTCACTCTGGCTGACCCGGACAAAGATGAAGCCCTGCCGATCATTCAGGACTTCGCCGCACTGGGCTTTCAGCTCTATGCCACGAGCGGGACGGCTCGATTTTTGGAAGCGCATGGCCTCACTGTCACGACGGCGCATAAGATTAGCGAAGGAACGCCAAATCTGCTGGATTTAATTCGTGGTGGACGGGTGTCGCTGCTGATCAACACAATTTCGAAAGATAAGCAGATCGAAAAAGAAGCCGCCCTGATCCGCCGCGCGTCAGTGGAACATTCCATCCCCTGCCTGACCTCACTCGATACTGCCCGTGCCCTGCACACGGCCCTCGCGACCCGTCAGGTGGGTGAGGGATTCGAAGTGATGACTGTGGATCAATATACGGTTTAGACTTAAGAGAGCCTAGACTTTGGAGAGGCAGACATCGAGCAATTCCAGAAAGTGCTTGATATCACCTGAAGTCACACCGAGATTGGGACGGGTGCGGATGCTGTCCGCGCCTGCTCCCAGCAGCAGCAGGTCATGCTCCTGCAGGGCGATCTCGGTCAGTCGTGCGCGAGTCTCGCCATCCGGCAGCGTAAATCCATAATACAGCCCCATACCGCGCACATTACGCAGGAGTGCCGGGAAGCGGTTTTGCAGATCCCGGAGGCCCTGCGCCAGCTCCTTGCCGTTTAATGCCGCGGCCTCTACCAATCCCTCCTCTTCGACGACTTCCCATTCACGGCAAAAGCGTACCATGTCGGAGAGACCGCCGCCCCAGGTACTGTCTAGAACGCCAATATCGGGCAGTGTTTCCCGCATGAACAATGCCCCCAGGGCAAACTTCTTGCCGACAGCAACGGCATGCGGCGGGAACGGCAGATCGAATTGGTCGATGGCGAAGACAGTTCCCGTCGGGCCAGCCGACGTCTGCACTTCGTCAATCCCCAGACCAACATCGTACTTTTCGCACAGTGAGGAGAGGCCCCGAAACCATTCCGGCTGGGCTACACGCTGCCCACCTGCTCCCTGGATCGGCTCGACGATAATCCCAACGATCTCCTCCCCCATCTGATTAAGAATACTCTCAATCAGCTCCAGGCTTTGGCGGGTGCGAGTGTCATTTTCGGCTTGCGAGGCATCGTTATCTATCGCCGGAAAGGGAACTTTGATATTGCCTGACGCTGCCAGCCCGTGGAAGTCCTGGGTTGCAATCGGGTCCAAAGTTTCTGTAACCTGGAGAGCGTACACCGTCCGTCCGTGAAACGCCTGATCGAAGTACAAAAAGCGGCGGATGCCGGAACCGGGTTGTTCGCCGCGCTTGTTATGTCGGGAATTGTGGCGCGAGATCAAATACTTCAGCATATTCTCGACTGCTTCGGCTCCGGAGTTGACAGCATAGACTTCGCGGCTGCCTAGCTCCGCCATCGCTTTTGGGAAGAGGCGGTAGAGGAGCCGATAATACGCGAGGGATTCTGGGGTGAGAAAGTCGGGATTCGCAACTTTATTATTCGCGGCCAGAGCCAGGTGCGCGACATACTGCGCCTCTTGCAGGTGAGGATGATTGTGACCGATGAGCTTGGAGCCATAGTATCCCGCCCAGTCAAAGATGCGCTGACCGTCAATTGTTGCGAGATACATTCCTTCGCAACGTGCGATATCCAGCACAAACGGCCAGGGGTGATACACGACATAGCCCTGCATTTCAGCGATCATCTCCCGGCTCAGCGGTCCCGGATATTTTGGCGTATTCATGATTTGATTATAGCCAATTTACTCTCACGAATTAAACCTGTAGACAAGTGAGAACATTGCCGACAATAGTGGCATGAGGACATTTGGTACACAAAAAAGCACAGACGAATCTTTGGCTGGCAAGCTGGTGATCGTCACCGGGGCTTCCAGCGGGATCGGCTACTGCACAACCCGCCGGCTGGCACAGATGGAGGGGGCTCGAGTAGTCGCGATCGCTCGCCGACGAGTTTTCCGCATCGAAGCTCTCGCGATCCAAATTCGTGAACAGACCGGAGAAGATCGCATTTTCCCACTCACTTCTGATATGGCAGACCGGGAACAGGCGCAAACAGTTGTTGAGGAGATTGAAAGAAAGTTTGGTCGCGTGGATGCATTTATTCATGCGGTTAACCGTGCACTTCGGCTGGGAGCACTGGAAGTCAACGACCATGAATTTGATCTGACAATGCAGATTAATGTGAAAAGTGCACTTTATGGTGTCCAGGCCGTTGTGCCTCTGCTAAAGAAGCAGGGAGCCGGCGGCATCATCATTTATAATCCGACCCCGAAAAAAACAGCCGATTTTGTCGCATCTGAAGCAGTCTATGCCGCCGCCGCCCATGCCCTTTCGGCCTTGACCGCCGGCTGGACCCGCCAGCTGGATGGCTCCGGAGTCGGCATCCGCGAAGTCGCTCCTGCCCCGGAAGGGGATGTTGTCGAAACATCAACGACTCGATCCGGCGTAACACACGATGTCCTTCTTGTCACCGCTCTCCAGGAAGCCCTGGCAGTGATGGCTCCGGTTCAGCCACCTCAGTCACTTTTCCGTCAGCCTCAAACGTTAAGATCCCGCGGCGGCCTGACCTTACAGGAATTCTGAACTTCGTCGCAAAATCTACGTCACTACACCATGAAAAAACCAATACTGGCCGCACTGGCCGCACTGACGCTCTCTTTTACCGTTGTCGCTGCCTCACATACTGCCCAAGCTGCCCCTGGTGCCCCTGGCAATCATGGTGGTGGAAAATTGAAGAAGCTCTCGAATGAGCTTGAACTAACGGATGCACAGAAGGCGCAGCTTCGTCCCATACTGATGGGAGCACATCAGCAGGCAGAGGCGATCAAAGCAGATACGACTTTGACCCCTGAGGCTCGAAAAGCTAAGATGCACGAATTGGGCCGCAGCACACGGCAGCAGATGCAGGCCATCCTGACACCGGAGCAGCGTGAAAAGCTGAAAGCCATTCGGGAGAGCCATCATGAGCAGAATCGACCGAAGGCCTAACGACTTAAAGACTTTTGAAACCAAAATACCCGGCGGACAATTTTGTCCGCCGGGTATTTTCGCATGAGTCCTTATCGGGTCTTTACCCGAAGCACGGTGACAGAATGCGCAGGAAATGTTGGCGAAAACGATTTCCCGATATTGCTAAAGACCAGTGAGCGAGGTGCGATCTTCAACGGGGAGGACATCGAATTGACATCACCCGGCTCACCGGCGAGCATGGTGGCGATTGCGGTTTTCGCAATGCCTTTTGCCCCCGACAGATCGATTTGGAGCGGCTGCGGCTCCGAACCCATATTGACGACCTTCAAGATAATGTCGCCGGTCTTTAAGTCTCGACTGGCAGCGGTGTAGAACTGCTCCGGGACATCTGGCGGTGTGTCGGTCGTTTCTGTGATCAGCTTACCGTCCAGCGAGCACCGAATAGACCGGCCCGACACTTCGATTTTAATATCGTACCAGCGACCCGTTTCGACGACCATCGGTACTGAGCCAATCTCACGAACGTCCCCACTATTAAATCGCTGCAGGGCAGTTCGAACATTGCGCCAGCCGCCGATATTCCACCAGATACGGGTCCCATCGTCCTGAACATGAAACTGGATTAAGAACCCTTCCAGGCCGCTGATTTTTCGCGCCTTGAGCGTGTAAGTATAATCACCCCACTGAGCATCCCCAGCGCTTGCCCGGCAGTCAGACGCCAGACTCATCTGACGGAAAGTACCATCTTGTGTTTTCCACTCACCCTGGCCTAATGCCCAGTCTACAGCCCCGTTCGCAAAGTCTTTCTGATAAAGAGTTTTTCCGCCAGACGTGACTTTGATATCTTTATACTCTGCCTGTGTCTCCCAGGTTCCGAGCCCTATCTTTCCTCGCGGCATAGGTGTGACGGCCGCGACCTTGTCGGTAGGCTGAACCAGAGTCACCGGCAATACGACATCCCCTGTGTTTGCACCAAACATTGCCTGCACATAGTAGGAGGGGGAATTGTAACTTCCCGTAGCGTTGAGACCGATCAGGTTTGTTCCCCATTGAGAGGCACCCGGGTTAACATTTACCAGCAGCGGAGCATACGATTCCATGATCACAAGATCAGAATTTCGCTCTAGCCCGGTCAGCCAGGCTGCGTCGCCTAGGGCCGCCTGCAGAGTAGGCGTCGGATTACCTTCGACCGATGCCCATTCGCCGATAAAGATTTTTGGCCCAGTGCGCGAGTAGCCATCGTAATGCCGTGAGTCGCGTGCCATGTCCGCCGCTGACCGATAGTAGTGATCATCGATGACATCGGCAACACGTCCCTTCACACCCGTCGTCGCAATGATTTGAAGCTTCGGATATTTTGCCTTGATCGCATCATAAAACTGCGCAAAACGTCCATCATAACTGCCGGACCTATCGAAAGTGTCTTCGTTGCCAACTTCGACGTAGCCAAGAGGAAATGGAGCGGGGTGACCATCAGCGATGCGCCGCGCGCCCCAGGTCGTATTGGGACCGCCAGTCACGTACTCGATCTCGTCCAGTGCATCCTGGACATAAGGGGTAAGTTCAGGGCCAGCAGAAACGTGCTCGCCGCCCAGCGCATATCCGGCAAAGACTGCCAGCAGCGGCTGCATTTTCAGATCTTCACACCATTCCAGATATTCCAGCAGTCCGAAACCATCTGTAGATCGGTAGCCCCAGGGGTCCTGATGGCCCGGCCGCTGCGAAATATCGCCGATGGTCTTTTTCCAGTCGAACCGTTCAGCGATCGTGTTTCCTTCCAGATAGTTTCCGCCGGGCAGACGAAGAAAGCGCGGTTTCATCCCCGCCAGCGAATTCATGAGATCGACACGTGTACCGTTGGGCCGGTTCTGGTAGGCAGTCGGCATAAGCGAGACCTGAGAGAGCCAAAAGGTACCCGGCTGCGCTGAGGAAATGACGAAACGGTTCGCTGCCGTCAGCGGAGCAACCGCGCCGAGACGGAGCGTGACTGAATATTTAGCCCACTGATTGGTCACTTTGACTATTTGCGGGCGACCCTGCTCAGTTTTACCGTCTGAGCTTTCAATCCCCACGGTTAGTGTCCCGGTGGTGCCGACCGCACACTTCGCATAGAATGAAGCGTGGTAAGTGTGGTTCGCAAAGTTGGGAATGCCCCAGTAGCCTTCGTTAGCCGCGCCGACCTTCGAACCAGCCCCGGCTTTCGTAATATCCAGGCGCAGTGAATTGGTGAGCACAGTTCCTGGAACTGGATTATCTTTATCCAGAGTAATCGTTCCGACTCCCTCACCACCCTGGACGACCGCCCAGTGAGCCGGAGCGTTGGCGTCATTCTTGAAGTCCCTATTCTGGATCAGCTCGGCATACAATCCTCCATCAATCGAATGACTAATATCTTCGATCATTAGGCCATTGAACATCGGGCTGATTTTCACTCCGGGCCGGTCCACCTGGACCGTCAGATGGCCGGGGGCCGCCTGGGTTGGGAGTGCAATTGCACCGAGCAGCAGGCCAGCGGCGGCCAGTGCGAAATTCCGACTAAAAATCTTCATCTTATACTCCCTCTAATAAATCTCTCATAGATCTTCGCTTGTCTTCAACGATACCGATATCTATTCCTTGCCCACCCACTACCTGGTGACAGCGTCAAAACGCGTCATTTGTAGACCTCGAAACTGAAGAGTGAGTAGCCGAACAGTGTCACTCGCTTTGTACCAAACATCCGCACCCAGCGTGCGTCCGTCGGCGTAAACTTAATTTCTTCCGTTTCACCTTTCCCACTCGTGGTGTGGTAAACATCCGTCCAGCTTGTGCCGTCCGGAGAGACTTGAATGGAATAGCCAGTGGCATAAGCGTCCTCCCAGGAGAGGACTACCCGGCTGACTTTCACCGTTTTCCCCAGATCGACCGCGATCCATTGTGGGTCGGAAAACTCCGATCCCCAGCGACTTTCACTGTCACTATCCACGGCATTCTTCGCCACCAAACTCGCCTCAACGGAAGAAGCGACGACCGGCCGGCCAGCCGCTAGATCGCCTGCCCTTGCGGCTTCGACCGCATGGGTGAGGGTGGGAGTGGCTTCAGTCCAATTCGATGTCAGGCGAAGAGGAGCCTTCTGCCGAATATCTCGGGACGACGATCCAATCTGTAGCTCATACGTGCCCATGTTCGATTTCCACTGCATATTTGGGGCATCGCAGTAAGCCAGTGCTCGGGGCGTCACTGGGAAGGATACAAGCTTCGTTTCGCCTGCTTTTAAAAAGACTTTCCTGAAACCTTTCAGCTCCCGAACCGGGCGATCGATCTTCGGCGCGGGGTCATGGATATACATTTCTACGACTTCCGCCCCCGATCGTTTCCCCGTATTCGTAATGCTAACGGATGCTGTAATCGTGCCATGGGGAGCCAAAATCGCTTTTGATAGTGCAATCGGGCCATAGCGAAACGTCGTATAGGATAACCCGTAGCCGAAGGGAAACAGCGGTGCGACATTGGCTTTGTCGAAATGCCGGTAGCCAACGTAGATACCTTCCGCATAATCGACACTGCCATTCACACCGGGGAAATGACCGAAGTCAGGGTAGTCCTCACGCGCGGCGGCGAGGGTCGTCGGAAGTTTCCCGGAGGGATTCACATCGCCAAACAGGATCGCCGCCAGAGCCGCACCGCCTTCTTGGCCAGGGAACCAGGCTTCGATCAGCCCAGGGACCTGCTTTAGCCACTTGGTCATACCCACCGGAGTGCCATTGTTGAGCACAACAATCGTCCGTTTATTGGCTGCGGCCACCGCCTGGATGAGCGCATCCTGGCCACCTGGCAGGGCCATCGAAGGGCGGTCATTCCCCTCCCCTTCATTCCCCTCTGTACTGACTACGACGATCGCCACATCGGCGGCCGCCGCCGCCTGGGCGGCTTCCGTGAAACGTGACTGTCCGGGCATTGTCCAGTTCAGCCGAATGTAAGCTTCGCCCGCCGCCTGGAAATAGTCCACACGCAGCGGATAGGCATGTCCGGCTTCGAGATTCACTTCCACGCTTTGCAGAGATCCGGCTGCTTCAATCCAGTGATCGATCAACGTTTTACCATTGAAGACCAAACGGCTGCCATCATCCGCCATTAATTGAAGCGTGTAGTGCCCCGTGACCGGCGCGGTCAGTGTCCCAGTCCAGCGTACACTGAAATTCGTACGTCCAATTCCCGGTGCCGGGGCGACTGTGTTCCAATCCGCTTGAATTTGAGTCTCTGGCTGGATGAGTACGGCGTTCCCAGCCAGAGTGCGATTGGTGAAATATTCGGCAGACAATTTTAAGGCGGACGGTGGGATTGGAACGCCGGAATCGTCTCCGGGGGTATAGGTGACCGTCACTCCAGTTCCAGCACGTTTTTTGATACCATCTCTCGGGCTGATTGAATAAAACGGCTGAACTTCGGGGCTCCCTGCTGCCCCCATCTGCATGCCAGCGGCAGCCGGGCCGATCAGCGCAATCGAGTGAAGGGTGGCTGAGTTCAGGGGCAGCAGACCGCCTTCGTTCTTCAGCAGCACGATTCCCTGCGATGCGGCCTCAAAAGTCAGCCTCTGATGTTCTGTTGAATTAACAAAGGTGTGATCCGGCACATGCGGAGTATCCAGCAAGCCCACACGCAGAATCGTTCGAAGAATACGTCGAACATTGGTGTCGACCTGAACCTGCGTGATTGTGCCGCTCCCTAAAGCTTTCACAAGCTTGTCATGGGAAAGCTGCCCCGGCCCCGGCATCTCTAGATCGTTTCCCGCCGCGACAACGCGGGCCGTCTCGTGCACCGCACCCCAATCGGACATGACCATGCCATCATAGCCCCAGTTCTTCCTCAGAACCTCTGTCAGCAGATAGTTGCTTGCGGTGGAATGGTGGCCGTTGACCCGATTATAGGATGACATCACCGTCCAGGGATGCCCCTCCTTGATGGCCATTTCGAAAGCGGGAAGGTAGATCTCCCGCAAGGTACGCTCGCTGACACGAACATCGACAAAGTCGCGATCCACTTCTTCATTGTTACAGGCAAAATGCTTGAGGCATGCACCGCAGCCCGTGCTCTGCATACCTTGGATATACCCAACACCTAGCCTCCCTGCCAAATAGGGGTCTTCGCTAAAGTATTCGCCATTTCGCCCGCCAAGCGGTGAGCGCTGAATATTGACCGCCGGACCAAGCAGCACCTGTGCCCCGGTCCCTTTGTTTAGCGCCTCTTCGCCAATCGCTTTGCCAATTCGGCCCACCAGTAGCGGATCCCAGGTAGAGGCCATCGCCACCCCCGCCGGGAACAGCGTCGCCGGGCCCCGTGTGCTTTCCATCCCTCCGCGTACGCCCTGCCCGGCATCTACCATACCCATGGCAGGCACGCCAAGGCGTGGGATCGGCTGGGTTGTGAATGGCGTTCCGCTGAGCAGACTCAGTTTTTCGTCCTGATTCAGTCGGCTGAACAAATCAGTGACGCGAGATTCCAAAGGGGCCTTCGCATCTTTGTAGACCATTACGGGTTGTGCTGAGGACACCTGCGCAGTCAGAAACGTAAACGCGAGGGATGCGATCCATATCTGTGTTAATCGCATTATTTTGGCCTCCGCGAAGTCAGCGTGAGCGATGCTGAGCGGAGTCCCGCTGCCGTGGCAGAGAGCTGAATTGTACCGGGAAGGTCGTTTGCGCCGATAATTACCAGGCAATGTCCGTTGAATGCCGAGCGGCGGCTGGCCTTATCCGGTTCATGACAACTTGGATCGCCATTGCCGACACCAGCAATATGGGCCGCCCCGGTCAGGATGAATGTGACTTCGTTGTCGGCGGTCGGAACAACGCGCCCCAGCGTATCGATGACATCTACCGAAACCATTGTGACATCTTCGCCGTCTGAGGTGAGCTGTGTTCGATCCGTCCGCAGTCGCAGGGCTGCGGCTTCCCCGGTGGTCGTAACTTCATCTGAAGAGATCAGCGTATTTCCAGTGTAAGCTTTTGCGGTGAGTGTTCCCGGCGCATAGGGCACAGACCAATTGACGTGACCGTTCTTTGGCATCAGTTTCGAGCCGAGGCTCGCCCCATTGAGAGATAACTCGACTCGCTCGGCATTGCTATATGCCCAGACATCGATCGGCTGGCCTTCCTTGCCAACCCAATTCCAGTGCGGGAAGACATGGACCATCGGCTTGCTGCCCCAGACGGACTGGTAGTAGTAGAACGCATCTTTGGGGAACCCGCACATATCGAGAATGCCGAAATTTGAATTGATGTCCGGCCAGGCAAAAGGTGTCGGCTCTCCTTTGTAATCGAACCCCGTCCAGACGAAGCCCCCGGCGACATAAGGCCGGTCGGCTATCGGCTGCCAGGCGTTTTCGGCGGTCTGTGCCCAGCCGGGGGCATGAATATCATATGCGCTGACATGCCCGCTGACCTGGTCCCCGACATAGTCAATACCGTCGATCTTGAACTTGTCCGGGCCGTAGACCCCGCGAGTGCCGACTTCGCTGGAGGTCTCACTGCTGTAAAGGGGCATCGCGGGATGCGCTTTGTGGAACCCATCATACGCGCCGGGATTATAATTGATCCCCTGCAGATCCTCGACCGAGGTGATCCCAACCGCCGAGTCATAGCCGCCGTTCATCGCGCAGCTCACCGGACGGGTCCCATCAGCTTGGTCGACGGCTTTCTTCATCGCGGCAAAGATATCCCGGCCGTGCGTCGTATTCTGGATACCCTCTTCATTGCACATCGACCAGAGGATCACGCTCGGATGATTTCGATCACGAAGTACCATGCTTTCCACTTCACCTAAGTTGGCGAAGGGAGTAGTCATGCTTGCTTTTCCATCTTCGGTATCGCCGAGGTGCCGGTTTTCGTCCATGACGATCATGCCCAATTTGTCGCAGGCATCCAGCAGTTCGGCGGTCGGTGGGTTATGGGAGCAGCGATACGCATTGCTGCCCATTTCCTTCAGCTTCTTGATGCGCCAGTAGAGCAGGCTGTCCGGCATGGCAACCCCTACCCCCGCAAAGTCCTGATGGTTGCAGGTTCCCTTGATTTTGACAGCCTTGCCATTGAGAAAAAAGCCTTTTTCAGCATCGAAGCGGATCGTGCGGATGCCAAATGGTGTGTCCTGGGTATCGAGAACGCGATTGCCCTGCCGGATTTCCGTACGCAGATGATAAAGCTGCGGCGTTTCAATTGACCAAAGCTTGGGGGCTGTAACCCTGACTTCAGAGGTCACATCCTGCCGCAGGAAGGTCTGCTGAGGCCTTGCGACAGCTTCCGCACCGCTCAAACGCGGCTCCACCACACTGGATCCAACAGGCTTCCCGGCGGGATCCAGGACCCGAGACACGACGGTATACTTTCCTACGGCACGCAGATTTGGGGAGTCAATCGTCGTCTTGACAGTTATCACGGCATTGGCTGCCCTTCCGTCCGGCCCCGGCTCATCCAACTGCGACGTCACAAACACTCCCCACGGCGCGATATGTACGGGATCGGCGATGTTCAGCCAGACATGGCGATAAATGCCGCCGCCTTCATACCACCACCCCTCTTGGTGCTGCGGGTTGGTCTGCACCGTCAGAACATTCCGGCCGCCATACTTCGCTTCGCGGCTGATATCGAAACGAAACGGGGTATAGCCGCAGGGATGATTGCCCAGCTTGAACCCGTTCAGCCAAACGGTTGTATCGCGGTACGCCCCGTCGAAATCGATCCATAGGCTTTTGCCTTTGTCAGCGGCTGGCAGCAAGAAAGTTTTTCGGTACCACGCCGGCTTCGGCGGCAGAGCGGCATGCCCCGCATCCCCTTTGGGATCAAACGCGGCTTCCACCACATAATCGTGTGGCAGATGCACTTGACGCCAGCTGCGGTCTACAAACTCAGGTCGGGTCGGACCAAAGGAGACGGTATTCACTAAAGTCCCAAGAGTTACCGGACCATTTACGCCCCCGGCCCCGGCGGTATTTTCGACCATAACCGTGAGTTCGTTTGGCCCACTGGCCTTCCAGGCGGTGTCGAGCGGCACATCAAAGGGATCATTCCAGCCTTCATGATGCAAAAGTTGTTTGCCGTTTAGGATCACGGTCGCGTTGTCGTCCACAGACGTGAAGTGAAGAATCCGGTGAGAAAGCGTAAGCGCCGGAAGTGTCGTCTTGTACTCCGCAATACCCACCTTGCCACCGAAGACATCTGGACCGGAGGTCGTTGCTGCGAATTCACCCGTCGGGCCAAAACGCCATAACCAGGAATCGATTGAGGCTGTGTGCACCAAAGTCGGCTGCGTTTTATACTGGAAACGCCAATCGGCATCCATCAATATTCTCTGCCGAATAGGCCGTTCGGCGGACTGCGCCTGTAAGTTAGCAGCAGCGAAGAGAACTGTGCAGACGACCGGCAAACAAACAAATCGGCAGTGGTTTAATATCATTGCGGAGCCTTTCGAGAAATACTAGTCCTGAATGCAACAGGACTATCTTGCTATTTCGTTATGGCAAAGCGTAATTCCTTCTGCGGATGCAGTTGACACAAGAGCTCTACCTTGGATATACTGTACTTGAATTGAGTACCAAGCCTTCCTACTCCAATTGGTAGAGAGAATGCGTTTAGGCCGCATACAGTGTCGGTTCGAATCCGATGGAAGGCACCAATTTTATTCAACAGATGATATCCGCGCATCCCTTGACAAACGGTATCAATACAGGCTATACTATTTTTGTTCAGCCATTCCCCTGCGGGAGTAATTCAGTGGTAGAATGTCTCGTTGCCAACGAGAATGTCGCCAGTTCGAGCCTGGTCTCCCGCTTCCCGAAAACAGCCGTCCCCACAAGGGCGGCTGTTTTTTTGTATCTCCCATGAAAATCATTATTGCACCGGATTCTTTCAAAGGCAGCTTAACGGCACTCGAAGCCGCTGAAGCTATGGCTCATGGAGTTCGCCAGGTTTACCCGACTACGGAACTGGTTCTTTTGCCGCTCGCCGACGGCGGAGAAGGCACGGTGGAGGCATTGGTTACGGCCTCCGGCGGCCAGCGAGTGACGACATCTGTCTGCGGGCCTGCCTGCCAGTCATTTGTAAACGCAGCCTGGGCGCTTCTTGGGGCCCAGGGAGAGACCGCGGTTATCGAAATGGCAGCCGCGGCGGGGCTGACACTTCTTCCCTCTGAGCTCCGAAATCCACTCTATTCTACAACTTACGGCGTCGGACAGCTGATGCTCGCCGCAGCGTACTCCGGTGCGAAGCGAATCATTGTGGGGCTTGGAGGAAGTGCGACAAACGATGGTGGTGCGGGTGCGCTGCAGGCAATGGGCGTCAAGTTTTTTGATGCTGACGGAGATCTCATGCGGAGACAGATAAGCGGCCGGGATCTGATCCAGATCTCACGTTTGAGGATGGAAGGCCTATCATCCATTTTCAGACACATAGAAATCACCATCGCTTCCGACGTCACTAATCCTCTATTAGGCGTAAACGGAGCTTCCGCTGTCTATGGACCGCAAAAAGGAGCGACAGAAGCAATCGCAGCGGAATTGGAGACGGCGATGAGGAATTATTCGGCAGTTCTCAGCCGAGATTCCGGCCGGGACGTCTCGAACTGGCCAGGAGCGGGGGCGGCGGGCGGCCTAGGCGCGGGGCTGATGGCGTGTTTCGACGCAATAGCGGTTAGCGGCATTGACTTGATCTTGGACGCCGCCGGGTTTGAAGAGCAACTTCAGGGTGCTGATTTCGTTTTTACGGGAGAAGGGCGGATCGATGCCCAGACGCTGCAGGGAAAGACAATCAGCGGAGTGCTGAAACGCTGCCGAAAGCTTGGGAGTATCCCGGTCATTGCATTTGCAGGAAGCGTAAATCAAGAAGCGGCGATTGCTCTGGGGCTAGGTGCCGCGTTTGACATCTCGGAGGGTCTGCCGAGGGACGAAGCAATGCGAAATGCGGGGAAAATTTTATCGGAAGCGGCCGCGCGTTTTATGGACACACTCGCGAAAGACTGGGAGACGACCTCCAGCCCCAATTCTGGGCGGTCCGATCCCTATACTCCGCAGTAAGGGCGGGGCTTGCCCCCGCCCGCATGTATGCTCTCTAACTTGTATGCTCTCTGACCTCGCACAATTGGGGGCCGGGGGCGTCTTTACATCAGCGGCGCGGCTAAAATCCGTGAGGCAATCGCATGGGCGTCTGGCAGCACGATATCGTCGGGCACTCGTTGACCGGTCGTGACATAGGCCAGCGGCAGGCCAAACTTCGCCTGTAAGGTCAGCAGTCGTCCGAAACAGGTATGGTCGGAGGCCTCGTCGAGCTTGGTTAGGATTACTGCATCTGGGGTGAATATCTGCTGGAACTTGGTCACGATATTGTCCATGTCCCGCTGACCGAGCATGGCGGGAATCGTCAAATATTTTTGGACCGCCCCCACCCCATCGAACAGATGGGCAGTTTCGCCTAAAGGAATCATTTCATTGGGCGAGCGTCCCGCCGTATCCAGCAGCACCAATTCCATTCCCTCGGCGGCAAAGGCTTCCAGATGCTGTATCAGGGCCAGCTTATCATGGGCAACCTTGACCGGCACGCGCAAGATCTCGCCATATTTTTGCAGCTGTTCGGCGGCTCCAACCCGGTGGGTGTCGAGCGTAATGACTCCGACTTTTCGCCGCTCCAGCAGCGCAAAACGGGCTGTCAGCTTCGCGATGGTCGTTGTTTTACCTACTCCCGTTGTACCGACGAAAGCCATGAGCCGCATCTTGCCCAGGGCAGGCGTCGCCTCGAAACCATTCGCAATGCGCAGACGCTGGGAGAGTATCGTACGCAGGAACGTTACGGAGTCGGCTGCGGCAAGACCCGCGGGCATCTCAGCGAGCAGCTGACGGGCCAGCGGCGCCGCGATATCGGCATCCACGAGCTGCTGCATCAGGCCAGGATACCCAGCTTCAACAGCCTGGACAACTGGGCCTGCGGCCTCTTTATCTTTGCGGCGTGAACGTGCCGCCTCAGCCTTTGGCGTGACCTGTGCCACTAATCGTGCCAGTGCCTGCTGCCCAGACTCCGCGGGGTCAGCTTGCAGCACGGCGGGTACAAAGGCCGGTCCTGCCGGACGACGCGTTCTCGGCTTCTCCGCCAGACTCTGCACACTTTCAGTCAGGCTGGCGATCTGGGTTTCCAGCTCCTCAATCCGAGTGTTTTTCGCCTCAACCCGATCAATTTCTCTCTCAGCACCTTTCGTCCCATTGCCGAAGCGCAGGGGCGGAGTCACCAGTGGATGTGAGGGCGGTAAGTAGGTGCCGAATGTCATCTCGACGATCTCGCGGCCACCGAACTTACCGAAGAGGGCGCCTTTTTTGTATGTCTTTCGGCTGACGATAATAGCATCCACTCCCAGCTCCTCTTTGGCCTGAAGCAGACAATCCGTTACCGTGCGACCCGTTACGGTGGTGGTGCGCATCTGGAAATGGCCGGTTCGCTCTAAACGCTCATTGCCACCGGGCATCATCGTAACATTACTCATAAAAGGTTACTCTCCTGAGACCGCGCCGACGGCGCGTACTTCTGTATTGGGAACGATTTCATTATACGATAGAATGACCAGATTTGGCAGCGAACGCTCCGTGAGGCGGCGCAGCGGAAGGCGCAGGGCGGACATACATAGCAGAACCGGCTGCTGGTATCCCAGGGCGATCATGCGCTCCATCTGCGCACCCAGGTTCTGGATGAACATCCGGGCAACCGACGGTTCCAAAGTCAGATTTGGCAGACCGGGTGTTACCGCTTCCAGCAGCATCTGCTCCAGATTTGGGTCTAGCGTCAGTGTTTGGAGTGCCCCGCTGCTGTCATCCACATATTGACGGCAGATTGAGCGGGCCAAGGCTGCGCGTACCCACTCCCCCAGCAGGTCCATATCTTTGGAGCGGCCCGCATGGTCGGCCAGCGTCTCGAGAATCGTCACTAGGTCGCGGATCGAGATTCGCTCCCGCAGCAGGTGCTGAAGAACCTTCTGTACTTCGCCCACGGTCATCAAATTAGGAATCAACTCTTCGACGACCGCTGAATTCGCCTGTTTGACATGCTCGATCAGTGCTTGCGTGTCCTGACGCGTAATAATCTCCGCCGCGTGGCCCTTGATGACTTCTGCCAGATGTGTCGAGATTACGGACGACGGATCCACCACCGTGTAACCCGCCATTTCGGCCCGGTCTCGATGGCTGCGGCTGACCCACTGGGCGGGGACGCCGAAAGCCGGTTCTTTGGCAGGAATACCATCGGTAATCGGGTCGATGACTGAGCCCGGATCGATCAGCATAATTGAATTCGGATGCACCATGCCAGTGGCGAGGGTTGCGCCCTTCAGCTTGATCGCGTAGTCGTTAGCCTTCAGGTGCAGGTCATCCCGGATACGCACGGTGGGGATCACCAGCCCGAGTTCCAGAGCCGTTTTCTTGCGGATGACCGTAATACGGTCCAGCAGATCGCCGCCCGCCGCTTGATCGACCAGGGAGAGCAGGCCGTATCCAAAGTTCAATTCTAGTACGTCGACATGCAGCAGCGGCAGGACACTTTCCGGCGTCGCCAGCGGTGCGGGCCGAGAAGCGATTGTCGCCGCCTCCGCCGTTTCGGTCGCCATGGCCTGCTTCTGGGTTTTGACCAGTATGACGCCGATTCCAGCCAGTACCCCAGCAACAAGCACGGTTTGGGGCAAGGGGAAACCAAAGGGAATAAATAGGCAGACCAGACCAGCAGCGATAAACAGCGGCCGTGGGGACTGAAAGAGCTGGCGGGCAATATCCCCGCCCATGGCGGTGTCCGATGCTGCCCGGGTGACCATCAAACCCGCTGCCGTCGAGATCAGCAGCGCAGGGATCTGTGCCACCAGGCCCTCACCGACCGTCAGCAGGGTATAGGTCTGTAAAACCTTGACGACGTCCTGCCCTTTGCTCAGGCCCATCGCGAAGCCGCCGAGGATATTAAGAACGATGATTACAATCGCCGCAATCGCATCGCCTCGGACAAACTTGTTGGCGCCGTCCATGGCTCCGTAGAAATCCGCTTCTTGTCCAACCGCTTTGCGCCGTGCCCGTGCCTGATCCTGATTGATAACCCCGGCGTTCAAATCCGCGTCGATCGCCATCTGCTTGCCTGGCATCGCGTCGAGTGTGAACCGCGCGGCGACTTCCGCCACACGCCCCGCACCACTGGTGATGACGACAAACTGCACGACTACCAGCAGCAGGAACACGATGATACCGACGACATAATTGCCGCCAATCACGACCTGTCCGAAAGTCGCAATCACATGGCCCGCACTGCCGGTCCCGATGATCAGCTTCATGGCCGAGACTTCGAGCGCCAATCGAAAAAGAGTAGTGACAAGAAGAAGTGCAGGGAAAACCGAGAACTGGAGGGGTTCCGTCGTGTAAAGTGCCGTTAAAAGTATCAGCACAGCTCCGGTCAGATTGAGAACGAGTCCCAGATCCAGGAGAGCTTCCGGCAGCGGCAAAATCAGCATAGCGACCATGCCGATCAGGGCCATCGCCATCGCAATATCTGTCTGCTGGGCGGCTTTTGCAAAAAAGCCCATGATGCCGCCGGAAGTTTCTGTCGGTTGTCGTTGAATTTGAAGTGCCACGCCGGGATTATTCCACGGTGCCCCTCAAGTTTCCCACACTATTTTCCGATACTGTGTTAGGACTGCTCTTAACGCCAATTCGCTTGGTGTGAATTGGCCGCAGGCGAGGGTATAGTTACCACGAGGAACCCATCATGCGCCTGCTTTTCACCTGCGTCGCTCTGCTGCTCACTGCGTCCGTATCCGCTAAAACCACCCACCACCGCACCCCGGCACCCGTGGATTATGTTTATATTGTCAACACCGGCAGCTTTGATATTCCCGGTTACCGGGTTTACCTAGGTTCGAATGGAAAGCTGTCGGCGGCCTATCTGCCGCGTACCGGTCGGCATGGATCCCGGCGAACCGGTAGTTTGGCACCGCTCGTCACCCGGCGCATCTTCGCGGACTTGAAACAAGCCTATCCGATTAATGCGTTGCCGCAGGGAGTAGGACTGGACACAAATCTCTCCGGCACCGCGCCGGAAGTACGCATCTACCTCCTTTATCACAGTCGCCAGTCCCCGGATTTGCGAACTGTGACCAGTGCTGCAGGCAAAGCACTTTATCAGGATGTCAAGCAGGCAATCCAGGCCGTGCGGATGCCTGTACCGAATGCGCCGTGAGGCAAAAGCAAGGTGTTACAGAACCCCGTCACCAGTCTCACCGGTCCGAATACGCCTCACTTCGGCGGCGGGCAGCACGAATATCTTGCCGTCGCCTTCCTCCCCGGTCCGGGCCTGCTCTAATATCACAGCGATCACCGCGTCCACATCTTCATCTCGCACCGTCAGTTCCAGCTTGATTTTCGGGGGCAGATGGATCACATACTGCTCCCCGCGAAACGAATCCGCTCGCTGCCCTCTGGCCCGGCCGGAGCCGCGCACGTCACTCACCGTCATTCCAGTGACGCCTGCTTCCGCCAGAGCGCTCTTGACGGCTTCCAGCTGCAGCGGCCGAATGATCGCTTCAATCTTTTTCATAAGTCTCTACTTTCAATAATTCTTTACAATCGGGTAAACTAGGAAATAAGTTTAATTATTCGGTTCAAAGCAGCAGTGCTTCCGCAGGGAGGTACGGAAGGGATTCAACTCTATGCATCGCCCTACTCGATGCCTACTTACCTCACTGGTGCTTTTCGGCACGGCCCATAGCGTATTCGCTCAGGAACCTACGCCCGCATATCCAGCATCTCCGACTCCCCAGGCTGCAGGGCGGCTCTCCCAGAAGCTAAGGCTCGGGGATGGACACCAAACCTGGCACCCTTCCCGCAAGCAGGTTGGGGTGACCTATGCAGCAAATGGCTCCGATTCCAGCCCATCCGGTACATTTAAATTCATCGTCGACCGGGCGATTCTCCGCGGCTATCTCAACCGAATTGCCCCATATATACGGCGTGCTCCCAAAGAAGCGCATCCATTTGTCGCAAGCGATACCAGCAGCGACGATGGGATGAGTGAAGTTCCAGCGATTATTGTTCCAAGCTATGATGGCGGGTCACTCAACCTCGATGCAGCGGTAGATCTGATCCAAAAGTCCCTGGAAGCAGAACCCGCAACGTTGCATATCATTCTACCGATGAAGATTAAGCCAGCCCATATCACAACGGCTTCACTGCAGGGAATCGATGCACGAATCGGCTATTTCGTCACTCGCTTTAATCCCAGCGACAAAGGCCGAACGGACACGGTCCGCCGCGCAATCTCCCGCATTAACGGGACCATTGTACCGCCTGGCGCTGTATTTTCCGTGGACAAGACCGTAGGCCCGCGTGATCCCGCTCATGGGTTCAATGGCAAAGGCCATGTATTTATTGATGGCCACATCGAGATACAGAGCGGGGGCGGTATGTGCCAGGTGGCGACAACCATTTTCAATGCCGCGATGCTTGCAGATTTGATGATCATCGAGCGCCACCAGCACGTTCGAACTGTGCCTTATGTGGACCCAGGCCGCGATTCGACCATCTACCATGGTCAGAAGGACTTCCGCCTGAAAAACAACACGACGACTCCGATTTACATCTCTTACAAGACGAACCGCAGCCACGCAATTGTGTCGCTGTTCGGCAAGGGTGTTCCGGGACGCAAAGTCCGTCTGGTCAGTTCGCATCGGCGCCTTGGTGAGCGGCATTTCATCGGCAGTTTTAACCGCGTCGTCACCCTGCCAGACGGCACAGTTGCCAAGAGACAAGCGTTCCGTAGTGAGTACCGCTGGACCCCTGATCTCGATTATAACCACTAAGTACTCGCGCATATGTTTCCTGAGATTTAGACCCGGCCTTGAAAGGCCGGGCTACTTGGAGAAAGCCCCTTCGGGGCTGAGGAAAATCCCAGATTACTTATTCACAAATACTTGGTATAGATTCCAAGGGCTTACATTCAAGTATGCCCTTGACACTCCCCTTCCCCTTTGATATAATAAACCAACAATGCCCACTATAAACTTCCCCCGACAGATGCTGCTTGCCGCCGCCCTTCTCACGCTCGCTCTATTTCCAATTCGGTCCCATGCTTTTGGCTGGCCAAATCAGAACGACAGCATTTTTCCACCGATGGCTGCCGCCAAGCCGTATATCAACTTCGACGGCCGCGGGTTTCTGATCCACGGCAAGCGAACATTTATCGCGGCGGGTGAGCTGCAGTACAGCCGGACACCACGTGCCATGTGGCGCGACCGAATGCTGCGTATTAAACGAGCCGGTTACAACTCTCTTCAAACATATTGCTTCTGGAACTACCATGAGCCGACCGAGGGGAAGTTCGACTTTCAAGGGGACAAAGACTTCGATGCATATTTGAAGCTGGCCCACTCGCTCGGGTTATATGTTGTGGTCCGCATGGGCCCGTACGTCAACTCGGAGTGGGATTCCGGTGGCCTTCCACTCTGGCTTCGATTCAAACCAGGGCTTCTGCCCATGCAGGAAAATGCCCCCTTCTACCAGGCTGTGACACCCTACTTTAATCGACTTGTGCCGATCATCGCGGCAAACCAGATCAATCATGGCGGCTCGGTGATTCTCGTCCAGATGGAGAATGAAAACAAGGTCGGAGGTGGCACCGACTTACCTACTCCGTACTACCAGTGGTTTCATACCAAGATGCTGGCCATGAAACTTCAGGTCCCAATCTTCTTCAGCGGATTAAACCATGGGGATGATCCTGCCGGAGACCTTCCCTTTGACACCTCAATGCGGACAAGCCCCTGGTACAGTACGGAGTTCTGGACCGGCTGGTTCGGTCTCTATGGATCTCCTCCAGACCGTGCCGCACGACTGGAACGGGCAACCTGGAAGGTTATTGCTTATGGCGGTTCCGGGTACTCCCACTATACATTTGCCGGGGGCACCAATTTCAATGCCTGGAACTCCAATGAACAGGGAGCCTCGTATGACTTCTGCGGCCCAATCGGGCAGACGGGAGATCTGCGCGATGTCTACTACCGAGAGAAACGCGCAGCAACTTTCGCGACCAGCTTTCCGGAAGTGATTGAGAACTCCCTCGCCAGCAGTGGCGGCCAGGGAGTGACAGCGACGAATCCGCAGGTGCAAATCACGAACCGCAAAGGTCCAGCGGGCCAGATTCTTTTCTTAGACAACACGAGCGGCGGTCCGGTGATGACCCAAATTCGTTCCGTCGATGGAAAATCGGTCTACCCCACCACCGGGCCGATCACACTCGCGCCACGGGAAATACTTCCGATTGTCAATGGCTATCCCCTTGTGACAGGTGTCAATCTGCGGCTTGCAGCAGCGCGTATCCTTGGGATGGCCCGTCAGGGGCTAACAACCACTCTGGTCGTCTACGGAGTCCCTGGTGAGCCGGCCGAGATGCATTTCGATGCCAAGAGCGCAGTTATCCTGCAGCAGCCTACCCCTGGCAAGCAGGAGCTGTCAGTCAGTGCGAAACACGACAGTATTTCGCTCCTCACGAAGTATCCCGCGCTCACTCCGACCAACAGCGTATTCCGCGTTGGATCCCAGAGAATTCGTATTTTGGCAATGAGTCTGGACATGGCCGATCGGACCTGGTTCCTACAGGGCGGCAGCCTCATCGCCTGCGGGCCAGATTATGTCGGGGAAGTTACTGACCTTGGAGGAATTCTCCGTATGACAACGGAGCAGCGCGGGCTGGTTCCAAACCCCCACCCTTTACCCCTGCTGCTGTATGGCGCAGATTCCACTCGGTTACTGGTGAAGCGTCTACAAGCCGTCAGGACTATTGCGCCTGCGACGGCACCTAAGCTTGGACCGTGGCAGATCGCCGCGAATGCTCCGACGCCGCCCGAGGTGCAGCCGGGATTTAACGATACCCATTGGAAAACCAGTGCGGAGCCGCTGGCGATGGGCGCAGACGGTGACAACAGTGCATTCGCCTGGTATCGCACCAAAGTGACCGTTCCTGAGAGCCGAAGTTACCAGCTAAACCTCAGCAGCAGCGGAGATTGGGCGACGTGCTTTGTCAATGGCTCGCGTGCTGTCAGCAGTGATGCCAATCCGCAGCCCCAAAGTACCGCTCCTCGCCACCTGCTCGTTCCACTGCAAAAAGGCACAAACACGCTGGCTTTTCTAACCGCACATTATGGACGTCTTAAACTTTATGACTATTACGGCCCAATGGATACGATTGACGCTAAAGGCATCTCTGGCGCTGTAACGTTAGACGTGCCAGCAAGTGCCTCGGATGATACAATGAAGTTCCGCTGGCAGGCTGACGACGCCGCCCCCGGAGATGCCGCGAAGTTTGCCGCCCCTGAGCTGAACTCAGCTGGGGCAGACTGGCATGACGCCGATGTGGCAGCGGATGTATTTAACGGGCGCGTCGGGTGGGTCTGGTACCGCACGACGCTCAAACTGTGGCCGGGACCACATCGACGCCTTCATTTCAATAGCATTGACGATAACGGTGTCGTTTTCTTGAACGGCAAACAGATTGCGGGCAGCGTTGGCATAAATTCGCAGGCGGATGTTTCCCTCGACTCAGCTTGGAATGAAAAAGGCCCGAATGTCTTGGCCGTTGCCGTACAGAATCGCGCCGGGACTGGAAACATCGGGTATGTCCGCTTCGATGCTGGTATCCCGGACGGGCAAGCTATTAACGGATGGAAAATGCGCGGGGGAGTGGTGCTGCCAGTGGCATGGAAAGCAAATAACCTCCCGAAAGGCCTGGGCGTCCCGGGATTCTACAGGACGACGTTCACCGCAACGCCTCCCGGGGAATCCGGCCCCCATCCTATTCTGCGGGTCTCCCTGACAGGGATGTCTCGGGGGACCGTCTGGCTGAACGGCCACAATCTGGGCCGCTACCCCGAAAAATCTCCCGTGGATGGTCTGTACCTGCCCGAGACTTGGCTTCTGTCAGGAAAGAATACGCTGGAGGTATTCGATGAAGAAGGGAACTCTCCGGATCAAATCAAAATCATCGTCGAAGCTCAAGCCAGCCGCTTAGGTACCATTCTCGTGCCGGGAAATGCCCGGCGGGCAGCTAATAAGGGCGGATCGAGGGGGTAGGAGTAGCCCCGTCGTTTTGATTGTGCCGCCCATTCGGCAGAAAGTACACGGCGGCGGTCACAGCGAGAAAGCCGAGGCACATACAGGCGATTGAGATCCAGGTACGAAGGTCCCCCCAATCTCCGTTTCTCTGACGATTTTCCCGGGCGTCAGTCACGCGCTGCGAAGCAAACGAGCCATCGCCTTCTGCATGCGAAACCGCGTCCTTATCCGCAGAGCGGGCGGCCCGCTCTGGATGATAAGGGTGGAAGTGGGGGATATCCGCAGTAGGCGGACGATCCCACTCGTCAATTTCCTCATCCTTCGACCATCCCGACTGCACGACTAACTCATTTGCCATTTTTGCCCACTTCTAATTTTCGCCCGATTCTAATTTTCGACGCTCAAAATCACCGGGTGCGATAAAGGTCTCTGTTGGCATTTCCATAGATTCCTTGGCACGCGAATGAACACAGGGGAAATCTTTCTCCACAAAGTATCGTATGCCCCCATCCGCCTGAAAATAAACTCCTTCCAACTCTGGATCCGCGAGTCGTTCTCGATCCGCAGGCGAGAGTGAGAGCACCACAACCTGGCCATCCGAAGATAACTGCGTCTCCGCGCCAGTTTCCAGCCGCACCTGCCAGGACATACCTCCCGGAACTTGCAAAACTTCCGAGGCTGTGCGGCCGCTAAGAACCGCTGCGAGCTCGGTTGGAGTAATTCGCAAACGCATACTGCCTGAGTTCCATCGGATCTTCATACTTAACAAACTTTCACGAATTTCGAAAATTGAAAAAAAAGAAAAACAGGCCGGGAGCATTTGCTCCCGGCCTGTCTGTGTCTAATCACTAGCCACTAATTGTCTGAAGGTCCTCGTCCGGCAGCGTGTCGACATCGGGTGTCCCATGCTCGCCTTCCGGCCCCAGAGGTGCCCCTTTTCGGAAGATGATACCCTCTTCTTCCGTGGTGTCCACAACGATTGTATCATTAGCGACAAACTTACCCAGGAGTATCTCCTCGGAAAGCGGATCTTCTACCAGTCGCTGCACGGCACGGCGCAGTGGACGAGCACCATACTGCGGGTCGAAACCTTCGCGGGCCAGGAACTCCTTAGCCGCACTGGTGACCTCAAAGTCCATACCCTTCTGCGCGATTTGCTTGCTGACACGGTCCAGCATCAGCGAGACAACCTGCAGGATTTCGTCCGACGATAGCGGCTGGAAGATAATCGTCTCGTCCAGGCGGTTCAAGAACTCGGGGCGGAAGACGCGCTTTAATTCGTCCGTAATCCGGCCCTTGATGCTGTCCATCTGCCGCGTGATCTCTTCCGCTGTCTTCGGCCCGGCGATCCGCCCAAAGCCCATCTCTCGCTCACCCTGAATAGACCGAGCGCCGATGTTACTCGTCATAATCAAAATGACGTTCTTGAAGTCGATCACCCGCCCATGCGAATCGGTCAGGCGGCCATCCTCCATGATTTGCAGCAGGATATTATAAACTTCAGGATGCGCTTTCTCAATTTCGTCTAACAGCACGATCGAGTACGGATTTCGGCGCACCGCCTCAGAAAGCTGACCGCCCTCATCGTATCCGACATATCCGGGAGGAGCTCCTACGAGGCGGGAGACCGCGAAGCTTTCCATGTACTCGGACATGTCGATTCGAATCAGGCTCTCTTCTTTCTCAAACAGATATGCGGCCAGGGCACGGGCCAGTTCCGTCTTGCCAACCCCCGTCGGTCCCAGGAAGATAAACGAACCGATTGGGCGTTTGATATCACGCAGACCAGAACGAGAGCGGCGAACGGCTTTCGAAATCGCCACAATCGCTTCATGCTGCCCGATGATCCGCTTGTGCAATTCATCTTCCATACGGAAGAGCTTCTCGGTTTCAGCTTCTACCAGACGTGAGACGGGAATGCCGGTCATAGAGAAGATAATCGCGGCGACTTCGTCTTCATCAACAACTTGCTTGGCGTCCTTTTTCGTCTCCATCCAGATTTCGTCTAACTCAGTCACACGCTCTTCGAGTTCTCGCTTACGGCCTTGAAGCTCATAAGCTTTCTCGTATTGGCGATTGTTTGGCAGACCGTTCAGCTCTTTCTGGACGGCATTCAGCTCGATCTTTGCATCACGCAGTTCCTGCGGGGGCATGGCCGAGCGCAGACGAACGCGCGAGGAAGCTTCGTCGATGACATCGATCGCTTTGTCCGGCAGGAAACGGTCGGTAATATAGCGGTCAGAAAGCCGTGCCGCCGAGTCCAACGCTTCGTTTGTAATCTCGACCTTGTGGTGCTGCTCATACCGAGGACGCAGACCCTTGAGGATTTCAATCGCATCGTCCACCGACGGCTCTTTGACCTGGATGGCCTGGAAGCGCCGCTGAAGAGCTGCATCGCGCTCCACATACTTGCGGTACTCATCGAGTGTCGTTGCCCCGATACACTGCAGCTCTCCGCGTGCCAGTGCCGGCTTCATAATGTTGGAAGCGTCGATCGCACCTTCTGCCGCGCCCGCACCGACCAAGGTATGCAGCTCATCGATAAAGAGGATGATCTCACCCTGGGATTTGCGCATCTCTTCCATGACACGCTTCATGCGCTCTTCAAACTCACCCCGATATTTTGTCCCGGCAACCAGTGCAGCCAGATCGAGCTGGATAACCCGCTTGTCCTTAAGGTAATCAGGAATATCGCCCATGACGATGCGCTGGGCCAGACCCTCGGCGATCGCTGTTTTACCTACGCCCGGCTCGCCCAGGAGACAAGGATTATTCTTCATACGGCGAGAGATAATTTGGATGCAGCGCTCGATTTCACTGGCACGACCAATGACTGGGTCCAGCTTTTCGTTGCGAGCGAGCTCCGTCAGGTCACGACCAAACTCGTCCAGCGTCGGGGTGCGCGTCTTCGCAGGCTGCCCTTTCGTGGCCGCCGCACCGCCTTCGCCACCACCTTCCTGCAAATGCAGAACTTCACGGCGTGTCCGATCCAAATCGACACCAAGCTTTGAGAGTACCCGTCCGGCAAGCCCTTCGCCCTCTCGGATTAGTCCCAGAAGCAGGTGCTCCGTGCCAATATAGTTATTGTTCAGCTGACGAGCTTCGTCATAAGCCAGATCGATCACGCGCTTCGCCCGAGGGGTCAGCTGCATGTCCTGACCCAGGCGACCATCGCCGCGGGCCACCTGGCGCTCGATCTCCGAGCGAATACGACCCAGACTCACTCCAATACGGTCAAGAATCCGGGCGGCAACACTGTCATTTTCGCGGACAAGTCCCAAAAGTAAATGCTCCGTGGAAACGTAGTTTTCGCCAAGTCGTCCGGCCTCTTCCTGTGCATAAAACACTACTTTGCGAGCGCGTTCGGTAAATCTTTGCCACATGATATTGCTTCTCCCGTTTTTCTTTCGTACCTGGCGCAGGTGCTATCTTAAACTATACTTCGGATTTTGCTCCCGAATCTTGTTCCGTATTAACGAAGGACGCCGCGTTTCTTCGTAAAACGTATACTGTGCCTTTTCGCCGGAGACAAACTGGGCCCCCAAATGCAGCGATGAAAGCAGTTCGCTAAAAACACGGCTTGTCACACCGGTCGCCATCCCTAAGACCGCCCCGAGACGCAATGTTGAAAGGATCTCCATTGAATCCGCTGTTGTCAATTTATCAGCCTGCTTCAGGGATACTTGGGCCGCTGCGACCAAGCCTTCTATTTTCAAACGCTCGTCGCGCCAGAGCAGTTCCCGGGCTGCTTTCTCATCCGTCACCAGCAGCGTCACCGTCGCTGCGAGGCGCGTCAGCAGCTGCCGCTCAGTTTTGCCGGTGCTGACGGCATTCGAGATTTGATAGACGTTCCCAGCAATCAGGCTGCCTTCGCCAAAGGAACCTCTGACAGCCGATCCCAATGTCCTCGCCGCCTCTAATGCCCCTTCCAGCTTGCCTGAGGCGGCGAGGCCTGGAAGATGTGCCATAACCGAGAGCCGCAGGCCCGTACCGCAGTTCGTCAGCGAAGAAGTTAAATATCCGTGCCTCGCATCGAATGCATATTCGAGTTGTTCCCCAAACTGGTCATCCATCAGATCCGCGATACTCCAGGCGGCATCTAATTGCGAACCGGGTAGGATCGCCTGTAAACGTAAATGGTCTTCTTCGTTGACCATGACGCTCACTGTTTGCCGGTCGTCTACTAGGGCCCATCGATGGGGACCAGCCATCGCAAGAGGTACACTGATCAAGTGGCTATCAACCAGGACCGCCTTTTCGGCTGGATCGAGCCCACTGATCTCCACAGCCCGAAGACCAATCTGACCTTTTTCGCGCTGCTTGGCCGCCGAGATCACTTGCCTTGCCACCTGTTTCAGCTCGGAATCCGCCGCACGTCCCGGAAAGGCAATCCCCGCGAGATTTCGTGCAAGACGCGCCCGCGTTGAGAGCACCACATCGGAATCCCAGCCGGTCTCACCAGCCCAGACCGGGAGCACCGACAAGGTTCTTTCCGAACCGACGTTAGGCGGAGTTCTTCCCGAGGTGTCGGCTTTCACCGTGTATCTCCTTCAGTGCCCGCTCGACTTCCGGCGAAAATGTCCTGTAGCAGCGTGCGCACCCCATCTGACCATCCGCATACAATTCCAACTTGGTTTGACCGCAGCCTGGACATGCTCCACTACTTTTCACGTCACCAGGGACAATCGGCTGAGTCTCAGTTTTCACAGCCTATACCCTCCGAGCATTTTTCCAGCGCATATAGAATGACACTCCAATTCCAGAAACGGAGAGTGCTGCCATCAGGCCAATCCCGATTTCACGGTAGCCTCCGGGCTGCCCGGTGGGAGAAAAGAGGCCGACCCCGCCAACGACTGCCCCGAGCAGGCCCATTAAGAGGACAAATACCCATTGGAAGAGACAGAGATTTTTGTGCTGTTTTTCTTTACTGACCATAACTTAACATCATACTCTTACCCGGAAATTGCTCAGCCGCCCCAAACTAGAGTGCCCTAAAATGCAGGCACTCCGCTGATCCGTGTATGCTCACGAAATGCTGCCATCAGCTGCCGCGTCATCGGGCCGGGTTTGCCATCACCAATGAGTCGACCGTCGAACTCGACCGCAGGGATTACCTCAGCCGCGGTTCCAGTCAAAAATGCCTCGTCGGCATTATAGACATCATATTGCGTCATAATCGGCTCGAACACGGAAATCCCGGCCTCCGCGGCCAGTGTGATCACCGTATCGCGGGTAATTCCCTGTAAAATGCCGATTGTCGCCGGAGGCGTCAAAAGCTGTCCATTTTTTACTAGGAAAATGTTGTCGCCTGTCGCCTCGCCGACATAGCCTTCCCGGGTCAGCATCAGACCTTCTCCGGCGCCAGACCGGTTTGCCTCGGCCTTCGCCATGATGTTATTGATATATTTCCCCGTGCACTTGACGCGTGGATCGATAACATCAGGGGAAGGCAGACGTGTGGAAACTGTGGCAACAATCAGCCCATTTTCATACATTTCTGGTGGATAGAGCGCCAGCTGTTCGCAGGAGATATAGACATTGGCCTCGCCCTTAATATGCTTCGGGTCCAAACCTAGCCCCGTACCCCGTGTCACCGTAACGCGCACATATCCTTCCCGGTGGCCGTTAGCACGGACGGTATCAAGAATAATCTCCCGGGTCACCTGCGGCGCGGCGGGGATGTTTATATTCAGAGCTTTTGCAGAATAATAGAGCCTTGCAACATGCTCGTCCAGCTTGAAAACTCGACCGCCATAGACGCGAATGCCTTCAAAAAGCCCGTCGCCGTAGAGAAGACCATGGTCATAAAACGGGATGACCGCTTCTTCTTTTTTCACCAAATTCCCATTAAGGGATACAAACTGCTGTCCAGACATGCGACTGCCTCCTGGGTTGATAATTTAGTATAGCACGAGGCACGAGGAAAGACAACTATATACGGAGAATAGTGATTCAGACAGACGGAGAAAACAAAATGGAAAACGCGGAGTTGGAAGTCTTAGAAATCACCCGGCAAATGCTGGAAGCCATGTATACCGGGGACCCTGAAGTACATCGCAAACACAG
The DNA here is from genome assembly GCA_025354405.1 of Armatimonadota bacterium. Classification (GTDB taxonomy): domain Bacteria; phylum Armatimonadota; class Armatimonadia; order Armatimonadales; family Capsulimonadaceae; genus JANXMY01. The sequence continues at coordinate 17,185 of JANXMY010000081.1, read as the reverse complement.
TGCGGCGGATATGTCGTCGTATGAATGGTACATCTCGCCCCAGCGCATTGATGGTCTGGAGTTTCACCTGAAGCTGATCGAGGGCGGAGGAAATGGCACGGCCGGACGCCTGGATATGCTCACCCCACGTGTCCAGATCTACGGCGAAACAGCGATCGTCAATTACACGCTGCTCAAGACGTCATTTGGAACGGAGAGCCAGCCGCCCCAATTCGCAACGATGAATGAAACGCGTGTTTTCGTAAAGATTGATGGGATCTGGCAGATGGTCCATCTGCATAAGTCGCCGACAAAATAAGTCGCCGACAAAATAGAAAAGGCCCCCCAGAATTGGGGGGCCTTTTCTCTAATTTTAGCGTACGCTTGCTCTTTCCATCAATGGAGCAGCGGCAGGCACCGGCTTGATCGCTTGCCTCGAAATCGAAGGTGGCGTATTTAGCGAAGCCGCCGCAAGCTCCGCCGTCTTGTACAATCCCGAGGGAAAAATGCCTAAGACCAGCGTCAGAATTGCAGAGATAAAGAGAGCGAAGTTTGCCCCGGGTGAGAAGCCCCAAACGTCCGCCGGGTACTCACGCCGGGCAGGCAAGAAGTACATCGTGTAGACAATCCGGAGGTAATATGCCGCGCCGATGACACTGGCAACTAGGCCGATGACCGCAAGGCTGTAGAACAGCCCGGAGTTTGAGGCTGTCTGCGCCGCTTTCACGATTCCAATAAAGACATAGAACTTGCCCATGAACCCGGCCGTCGGCGGAATTCCGGCCAGCGAGAACATAAACAATCCCATGAGCGCTGCCGCCCAAGGCTGCGTCTGTGCCAAGCCCTGCAAATCTTCGATATTGTTCAGTTCCTGACCACGACGCGCCAAGAGGATCAATATGCCGAAGGCACCGAGGTTCATAAACGTGTAAGCCAGGATATAAAACAAGATTCCGGCATGGCCTTCGGAGTTCTGAGCAATCAGGCCGACCAGAATATAGCCAGCATGGGCGATACTCGAATAAGCCAGCATCCGCTTGATATTTGTCTGAACGATTGCGACGACGTTCCCAACCACCATTGTCAGAATTGCCAAAGCCCAGAAGACATCGTTAAACACCGCAGAGAGCGGCAGCAGCACGATCGCAACGCGGATCAAGGCTGCGAATGCCCCGGCCTTCGCTCCCGCCGACATGAAGGCCGTCACGGAGGTCGGTGCCCCTTCATAGACGTCTGGTGTCCAGGAGTGGAACGGTACAATGGCCGCTTTAAATCCCAGACCGACAATGAGCAGTGCGAACCCAGCGACTGCGTAGGGCGAAAGCAGAGTTGCCACTGGAAGATTCGAGAGCGAGTCCAGCCGCGTCGTACCCGTCCCGCCGTAGATCAAAGCGATGCCATACAAAAAGAACCCAGAGGAGAAGGCCCCCAGCAGAAAATACTTCATCGCCGACTCTTCTGAGCGGGCCTCCGTGCGTGCAAATCCCGACAGGACGTACAGTGCGATAGACAGCACTTCCAGCCCGATAAAGATCGTAATCAGCTCCCGCGATGTCGCCATCAGCATTGCGCCCGAGGCTGAAAACAGCATCAATGCATAATACTCACCGTAGTTGATGCCCTTTTGCTGAATGTATTTTTCAGAGAGCAGTATTGATAAAGCGCTGACAATAATCAAAATTAACTGAAAAGCCAGCGCGAAATCATCGGCGATGACTGTTCCGTTAAAAGCTTCTTTCTGTGCTCGCCACAGCAGCCCGCAGGCTCCCGCCGCCAGAACCAGGCCGAACAAAGAAACGCCGACACAGGCGCTTTTCCGGTCGCGGGGCAGAGCGAGGTCCACCATCAAGACAACCATCGCCGTGATGACGACGATCAGCAGGGGCGAGACGACAAAAATATCGGAGAACGTGACAGGAAGCATTATTTCTGGCCTCTCGGCTGCATGGCGACAGCGGCAAGTTTCGGGGTCGAGATGGGCGGTGCGGCAAATGGGTCAGCGTAGACGGGCATCGTTTGTGCCAGCACGGTGTTGACGGAAGGATTGACTTTATTCAGCAGCAGCGGTGTCGGATAGATGCCCAGAGCAAAAATCAGGAGTACAAGCGGAAACAGAGCCAATTTCTCGCCGCGTGTCAGGTCCGGCAGGCTGCGATTCTCGTCTTTATCCAGCTTACCGTACATGACGCGCTGGAACATCCAGAGCATATACACTACTGACCAGATCGCCGCGGTCGTTGCAAAACCTGTAGCCCAGGGATTTGTCTGGAAGGAACCCATCAGCAGCAGTATCTCTCCCGTAAAGCCGCTCGTCAATGGCAAGGCCACGGAAGAAAGTGTTGCGATGAGAAATACGACGGTGAACATCGGCATCACTGCCATCAGCCCGCCATAGTCTGCGATCTTGTAGGACTGACGCCGGGCGTACAGTGCGCCGACCAGTATAAACAAGGCTCCCGTCGTGATCGTATGGCTGACCATCTGCATAACTGCCCCGGTGAGCCCCAGACTCGTTAATGCAAAAATGCCCAGCATGATAACTCCGATATGAGAGATCGAAGAGTAAGCGATGAGCCGCTTGAGGTCAGTCTGCATCGCCGCCACAAAGGCCGCATAGATGATACCAATGACTGCCAGCACAATGATCACTGGCGCACAGGCTTTGATTGCAAAGGGGAACAATGGCAGGCAGAAACGGATAAAGCCGTACAGCCCCATCTTCAGTGCGACCAGGATAATCGTCCCGCCCGTTGGAGCCTCAGCATACGCATCCGGAACCCAGCTATGGAAGGGGAATATTGGGGCTTTGATACCAAATGCCAGGAAGAAGCCCAGGAACAGCAGGATATCAGTGGCCTGCTTGCCGGAAAACATTCCGCCAACAGAAACGTGCTTTTGCAGCTCCGGTAAATCAAAGGTGCTCGAACCGGCCAGGAAGTAAAGGGCCATGATCGAGACCAGCATAACCATTGAGCCGATCATCGTGTAGAGGAAGAACTTGACCGTGGCGTAAATCCGCTTCGGTCCGCCCCAGATCCCAATGATGAAGTACATCGGGATGAGCATGCCTTCCCAGAAAAGGTAGTAAAGGACCAGGTTCAGCGACAAGAAGACGCCCAGAATGGCTGTCTCCATCACCAGCACCCAGCAGTAATACTCGCGGGTCCGCTGCGTAATCTCCTTGAACGAAACACCAACAACAAACGGGAAGATCACCGTCGTCATCAGCACCATCATCAGTGAGATGCCGTCCATACCCAGGAAATAATTGATATGCAGCGATGAAATCCACTGCGTCTTGTCAATCAGCTGAAATTGGTGTGGGCTATTTGGCGTGTACTGCGCATATAGGAGGACCGAGACCGCCAAGGTCGCCAGGGTCCCAATCAGAGCCATGCCCTGAATCGCTTTGAGATTCGTCTTCGGCAGGAGCGCGGCCAGCAGCGCAAAGGCTGCCGGCAAAAAGACGATGAGAGTGAGCAAACCATGAAATTCAAACATATACTTTTACTTATGCCCGATCCCGACCAGACAGCCGATCAAAACGAGGAGGATACCGACCACCATCGAGAATGCATACGAACGCACATAGCCGTTCTGGAAGCGGCGAACGCGCTGCCCCGACCAGGCAGTCAATGCCCCCACCCCGTTGACTATGCCGTCTACGCCTTCGAGGTCAAACTTGCGCCAGAGCCACTGTGAGAATATCTTGCCCTGCCGCACGAACCAGAAGTTGTAGGCTTCGTCGACGAAATACTTATTGAGGATCGCCCAGTTCAGCCAGCCTGGGCTGAGGAAGGCCCGATTCGCCCGTGCATCAGGGGCCATCAGCTCATTGTTTTTTGTCGAACGATACCGGAAGATACAGTAGACGATTACTAGTGCAATCGCCGCTAAGGTCCCAAGGCCAAGCTCTGATTCAACTAGCGGGTTTGCAGCGGGCGTCACACCAACTGAAGGCGCCAAAAACTCGCTGAACTTTTCGAAGTTCAGCGGCAGGATCGGCCACCCGGCGATTAACGAGAGAACGGCTAAAACACCGATTGGAATCAGCATCAATGGGCCAGACTCATGTGCGTTTTTGGCCGCAGTCGTGCGCGGTGCACCGAAGAATGTCTTCATCACCATTCGCACCATATAGAATGCCGTCAGCAGAGCGGTCAAAAAGCCAACGCCCCAGAATAGCCAGTCGCCATGCACCATTGTTGCCCAGTCGCGAAACAGGATTTCATCTTTGCTGTAGTATCCGGCGAATGGCCAGATTCCGCAGATCGCTGCCGTCGCCGCAATCATACAGACGGCAGTGACTTTAATGCGCGGAAACAGTCCGCCCATATTTCGCATATCCTGCGGATCATTTGGGTCAAGACCGTCTGCTGGGGCGTGATCGTTATCATGCGCGGCATGCATCGCATGCTCTACAGCATGAATGACTGAGCCGGAACCCAGGAAGAGGCAGGCTTTGAAGAACGCATGCGTCATGACGTGAAACATGCCCGCCGCAAAAACCCCTGCCCCGCAGGCCGCAAACATATAACCAAGCTGGGAGATAGTGGAGTAAGCCAGGACGCGCTTGATGTCGTTCTGCATCAGACCAATCGATGCGGCAAAGAGCGCAGTCGCAATACCTGTCACTGCAATCGTCACCATCGCCACATCGGAGAGGATGAAAAGTGTGTGCATCCGTGAAAGCAGGTAAATGCCCGCCGTGACCATCGTCGCGGCATGAATCAGTGCGGAAACTGGGGTCGGACCTTCCATTGCATCCGGGAGCCAAGTGTAAAGTGGGATCTGTGCCGATTTGCCCGTGCATCCCAGGAAGATCATCAGCAGCAGTGTCGTAACAACCGTGGTCGAAGCCGCCGCGACCAGTGCCGGTGCGGCTTCAGTCATCCCCGTTACGCCGCTCTGCCCGGTGATAAAGTCCAGGGTTCCGAAATAGTGGAATAGGAAGAACATGCCGATCAAGACGCCCACATCACCAATTCGGTTGACGATAAAAGCCTTCTTCGCTGCATCGCCTGCCGACTTCTTTTCGTAGAAGAAACCGATAAGCAGGTAAGAGCAGAGGCCAACGCCTTCCCAGCCGATAAAGAGCATCGGGAGGTTGTTACTGGTTACCAGCAGCAGCATGAAGAAGATAAATAGGTTGAGGTAGGTGAAAAACCGCTGGTAGCCTTTATCGGCAGCCATATAGCCCATCGAGTAGAGGTGAATTAGGCCACCGACCCCGGTGATAATGAGCATCATCAGCACGGAGAGCGGGTCAATTAACATTTCGAAGTTAATCGTGAAGCCATGCACACCCTCAGCAGCTATCGACGGCACATGCATCCAGGGTGCCAGAAACACCGTTGCCTGCTTATGAGCAGCATCGGCGGAGAGGACATGCAGAAACAGCATGACTGCAACGGCGAACGAAGAGAAGACGGCGACTGTCGCCAAGCCACCGGCCAGAGCTTTTGGCAGCGGCTTGCCAGCAATCGGGCTGAGAAAACCGTTGATGAGAAAGCCTACCAGTGGAAATAGCGGAATAAGCCAGGCGTAAAGTAAGGTCGGGTCAGAATGCGGCATGATCGCTCCAAAAAACTCCCCAGTATAAGACCTGGGGACGAGGGGGTTTACCCCTTCATCAAATCAATTTCGTCGACATTGATCGAGGCACGGTTGCGGAAGATTGAGACAAGAATCCCGAGGCCAACGGCGACTTCAGCGGCGGCGACCGCCATTACAAAAATCACCATCATCTGCCCGCCGATATCGCTGTGGTAGCGAGAAAAGGCGACAAAGGTTAAATTGACGGCGTTTAGCATCAGCTCAACGCACATGAAGATGACGATTGGGTTTCGTTTAATTAGCACACCCACCACACCAATCGTGAAAAGCGCGGCACTGAGTATCAAGTAGTAGTCAAGAGGGATGGGCATCAGTTAAATCCTCTTCTTTGCCAGCATGACCGCGCCAACAGCGGCGACCAGCAGCAAAATAGAAACGATCTCGAAGGGAAATATCCAGTTCGCCGTAAACAAGTTCATACCAATCTCGTAGGGACCAACCAGAGTGTTTGAGAGTGGTGGATGTTTCCCCGTGGGCAGACTTGAGATGATGAAAGCCAGCAGGATCACGAATACGACACCCAGTATCGGGCCAAGTGCCTGCTGCGGTTTCAGCCGATCTACGATCCGCTCAGGCGTGCCCAGATTCAGCAGCATAATCACGAATATAAACAGCACCATGATTGCCCCGGCGTAAACAATAATCTGGACTGCCGCGATAAATACCGCGTGAAGCGTTAGAAACAGCAGGGCGACGCTGAAAAGCACAAGCACGAGGTACAGCGCGCTGCGTACCGGGTTGTCCGCCAAAATCATCGCGACACCGCAGACGATAGTAACGGCGGCGAGAAAGGCGAAAAGTAAAAGTTGTCCAGTCATAAGGTTCCTAAGCCGCCGGGTCAGCGACCAGCATCATTTCTTTGGTGTAGATGAGATCTTTCCGGTTGTCGTCAGCCAGCTCGCAGATGTCTTTGAGCTGGATCGCCTGTGTCGGACAGGCTTCTTCGCAATAGCCACAGAAAATGCACCGAAGCATATTGATTTCATACTGCGCGGCGAATCGCTCGCCTGGTGATCGGCGGTTTTCTTCCGTGTTTTCGGCTGCCACGACCAGGATCGCATTTGCCGGACAGGCACCCGCACACAGCGAGCAGCCGATACACTTTTCCAGCCCGTTCTCATACCGGTTCAGTACATGACGCCACCGAGAGCGGCGCGGCATCGGACGGCGTACTTCCGGATACTGGATCGTGACACGGGGCTGATGGGAAGCCCCTTGGGTAATTGCCAGTCCCGTCAGCGGAGCCCGCACTTCAGCGGCGAGGGCCTTAATATCATCCATGAGACTCATGGAGCTTAACCTTTCTTACTCATTGCCAGCAGCGCTTCCGCTACCGACTCGCCCGGTGAGGTGGGCGGGATAGTTTGGACATCATGACCGGGGTTTTCGGCCACTGTGCGAAAGGGAACTGCGCCTGAGCTCAGCTTGATCGTTTCCGCACGCCGCGAGTTAGCCGTGAACAGCTGGGCAGGCTTGCTCTTCGCGAAGAAGATTAAACTAGTGCTAAAGATCACGGCCCAGGCTGCAAGGGCAACCCCATAGTTAAGTGCGAGGCCAACTGCCAGCAGCAGAATATTGACCAGCGCGATCGGCAGCAGACCCTGCCAGCCGAACTTCATCAGCATATCGTAGCGAAGGCGCGGCATCGTGGCGCGTACCCAGATAAAGAAGTACAGGAAGCCCAGTACTTTCAGAGTGAACCAGACCAGAGGCAGCAGCGAATTGACGATCATGGTCGCCCACGGAATTCCCCAATGGCTGATATCTCGAAGGCCCCCAGCATTAAACTTGTAGACATTGACAATGCCCTGCGGCAGCTGATCAAGCCACGGAATCGGGGCGTGATACCCGCCGAAAAACAGCGTCGTACAAATCGCGCTGACCACGATCATATTTGCATATTCGCCCAGGAAGAACGTCGCGAACTTCATCGACGTATACTCTGTGTGATAACCGGCAACCAACTCAGTCTCAGCTTCCGGCAGATCGAATGGTGCACGGTTGGTCTCTGCCAGCATCGAGACCATGTAAATCAAGGTCGCAATGAACCCAAGCGGGAAGAACTTGAAGACGTTCCACGCAGGCCAGGCGATCCCGTAGTGTGTCAGCTGAGCTGTGATCGGATAGTAGCCTTGATTGCCGACGATATCCTGCAGGCTCAGGCTGCCGGAGAGCAGCACGACTGAGACGATCGCCAGGCCCATGCCAAGCTCATAGGAAATCATCTGAGCTGAGGACCGCAGCCCGCCAAGCAGAGAGTACTTGTTGTTAGATGACCAGCCCGCCAGCACCACCCCGTAAACCGCCAGGGAACCCCAGGCAAGCATGTACAGGACGCCGACGTTGACATTCGGCGCAACCGCCCCCCAGGTGTAGCTCGGCCCCCAGGGAATAACGGCGGCGGTGACCAGGGACGGGATCAAGAAGATCATAGGTGCCATGATGAACAGCACTTTGTCCACGTTGGTCGGGTTCATATCTTCTTTGAAGAGCAGCTTTACGCCGTCCGCAATCGTCTGCAAAAGTCCAAACGGTCCGACACGATTCGGCCCCTGCCTCTGCTGCATCCAGCCCAAAAGGCGGCGTTCCCACCAGACCAGCGGCGGCACCGCGAGCAGAATGCCGAAGACACCCATCAGCACACGCGCAACGATCCTAGCAGTCTCGATCCATCCATACTGTGGGGGAACATCTCGAACAAACAAAAAGTAGTTGAAAAACTCATGCAATGTCATTGGGCAGTTGCCTTTGTGATTTCACGGGCCACGTCGCGCGGCGAAAAATACGGAACCGGCTTGCCGAGACGCGATGCCAGCTCAGCGACGATCTGCCAGTCCGCCTTGCTTTGCCCACGCGGCTCGACCGCTTTTTTAAATTTCTGCACTCGGCCTTCGATATTGGTAAACGAGCCGTCTTTCTCAATAAAGGAGCAGGAGGGCAGGAAAACACTCGCCAGCTTGCCCGTCTCCGTCATGAACATATCCTGAACAATCAAAAACGGCACTTTTTCCAAGGCGGATTTTACTAACTCTTTGTCTGCGAACGTAGTCATCGGATCGCTGCCCATAATATACAGCGCCTTGATGGAACCGCTGACGCAGCCTTCGAAGATGCCGCGTGTATCCAGACCCGGCTCGGCGGGCAGCGGTGCTCCCCAGAGTGACTCAAACTTCGGAGTGGCTCCGTTGCCCACGAAATGCAGAGCGGGCAAACGATCAGGCAGGACCCCCATCTGAATTGCGCCCCATGAGTTGTTATCTGGCAGCAAGACGTTCAGCTTCGCACCCGACGCCGCACATGCGGCCTTCAGGAACTCAATATCGGCACTGGGCAGTCCGTACCATGCCAGCACGACTGTGTCAGACCCAGCAGCAATCGCTTCAGCGACTTCGGAAGAATGCGCATCATCGTTTCGGAAGTATTCGGCACCGTTTTTCGAGATAGCTTTGAAAACACGCAGCCAGAGCACCGGCAGATCATCGTCTACCTGTGTGCCAATCGCCACGATCTTTTTAGCCAGACCAACTTCTGCGATACTTGCCTGCATCGGAATGATCGGGAACGGGAACATCCGGTGGTCGATATTGTTCGTTCCGAGCACGCCACGGAACAGACGCTGAAACAGATACAGATCTTCGTTAGACGCTCGCGTCGAACCAATTCCCGCCACACTGTTCGGGTCTGCCGCGGCGGCTTCCTTAAGAGCGATTGCCGAAGCCTTCATCGCATCATCCCAAGTTACGCTGCGAAGCTGCGACGCGTAGCGCTGGAGCGGCTCTTTGATCCTATCCGTGCTGTTGACCCAGTACTGCTCGAACTTGCCTTTGTCACAAGTCCACTCCTCGTTGACGTCTTCATTCAGACGCGCATTTACGCGCATCAGCTCACCGTTTCGGGTCTGAACTGCGACATTGCAGCCGACACCGCACATGGTGCAGATGGAATCCTGTGAGGTGAACTCCCAAGGCCGAGCGGCAAAACGATAAGTACGCGAAGTCAGCGCCCCTACCGGGCAAAGCTCAATCGTGTTGCCACTGAACTTCGACTTGAAGCCTTCCGGTGAGAATGGCGAGATAATGGACGCATTACCGCGGTTCTCGATAGCCAGCTCGCCGTCCCCGGAGATCTCCTCCGTAAAGCGCGTGCAGCGGGCGCACTGAATGCACCGCTCACGGTCCAGAACCACATACTCCGAAATCGGCACAGCTTTTGGGAAGTGCCGCTTCTCGTCGATAAAGCGGGTGACACCTGCCCCGTACTGAAAAACCATGTTCTGAAGTGGACACTCGCCGCCACGGTCACACACCGGACAGTCCAGCGGGTGGTTTATCAGGAGGAACTCCAGAATACCGTTTTGTGCCTGTTTGACCTCGGGCGAGACCGTATCGACAACCATGCCTTCTGCCACCGGGACGGTGCAGGCGGTCTGGATCTTGTTCATCTTCTCAATTTTGACCAGGCACATCCGGCATGCACCCGCCGGTCGCAGCCGTGGATGGTGACAGAAGTATGGAATATCCGCGCCCGCCTGAAACGCCGCTGTGATAACCAGTGTCCCCTTCGGCACAGAGACTGCCCGTCCGTCGATGCTGAGATTAACCATCTCGACCGGTGGCAGTGCAGAGGTGTTGCCCTGTGCCGGTGCGATTGTCGTTGCTGTCAATGTTTCCGCCATACTTGTTACTCTTGTACTCTAATTCCGCCGGAGGTCTTAACTCTTAGTCGTAGAAGTCGCTTCGATTTCCAATGCGCACGACTGTGCGCGTCAGTGCCGAATCGTCAATCAATTAACCAATTCGGTAATCTCAAACTCGAATACGCCAAACTCCATCTTCACTTTTAATCTTGATGCAGCCCGGTGGCCGTGGATCTGTCGCGAGTGCAATGAGTGCCGACAAAATGCGGTTTTTCAGGCTTCTCTCAAATGACCGCAAAGGTTTCTCAATGCGGGCTGAGAGAATGACTTTATACATCAATCTCGCCTTCATGACGCAATTACGCTAGAAAATCGTCTAGAGGGCGGCCCACTTCGTCCTTGCTATCACGTGCCGCCTGAGCAATCGCCTGATCTATCAAATATTCTTCGTATGCCTCGAATGCTTTAGGAGACAAAAGCACGCCTGCTGTCTCGCCCGCAGTGTTCACGACATACTGGTAATCTGACTTCAGCGCTTAGCCCTCACGTCGCTACTCATGGCCAACGGCGACGGCCTGTCGGCCCACAATTTCAATCTCGCTTTTGCCGGAGTTGTCTACCCAGACCCCGCAGGGGCCACCCTCTTCCACGCCTTCGATCGCGAAAGCCGTGCCGTCCATCCGAAGCACCGGCTGATCAAATTCCGCGACACGCTCCGCCCGGCTCTCAATGTAGTGCCCGATGAGCGCTCGGCGGAAACGGTCTTTCGATACATTTGGGTAGCTGCCATGAACAACGGAGCCGTTAAAGAACAGCACGTCGCCGGCTCTCATCGCCACCGGAGCCGCTTCCATACCCTCCGGCAATGGCACCGTCACGTTTGTAAAGCTTGCTTCGGTATCCGCTTCGGTCGTACACAGAACGGGCCACTCATGGCTGCCGGGAACGATTCGCATACAGCCATTTTCTTCGTCGCAATCGTCCAGGGCCATCCAGGCCGCCATGCAGGTGCCAGGCTGTGCACGCAGGTAAAAGTTATCTTGATGCAGTGCCTGTCCCCGTGCTCCGGCGGGCTTGAAATACAGCATTGTCTGCACTGCCAGCGGCTCTGTCCCGAGAAAAGCGGTCAGGCACTCTTCCAGACGCGGGTCCAGCATCCAGTTCAGAGAACTCGCATCCCAGCGGTGCATGTGAATCATGCGCGGAAATGACTTCAGAGGGTCGCTCAGCTTCAGAGTGTCCGCCACCATGTCACCAGGCTTCGAGCCTTCCGCACGCAATGACATAAAGTGATCTCGGTAGACGGCGCATTCGTCCGGGGAGAAAACCCCCCGGACCACTGCGTAGCCGTTGTCTGCGTAGAACTTTTTATCCTGCGTCGTGACCATAGTTGTTCGCCTTAAACGGCCGCCATCTGCAGAGGAGAGAAGGCACGCTTCCGGCCACCGGCACCGTTACGAACCAGCTCTTCATACTCATGCCGGAAGTACTTCAGCGCACCACCGGTTCCACTCGGTCCGACCAGAGGCCAGGCGGCCGCATCGGCCAGCGGACAGAAAGAGCGGCCCATCATGTTGTTGCAGATGTCGCTGAGAATATCGATATCCTCGTAGCGTCCACCGCCCGCCATGATCCGGTCGTGGATCTTAACCAGCCAGCTCGTCCCTTCGCGGCAGGGTGTACACTTGCCACAAGACTCATGAGCGTAGAAATGCATCAGCCTTGTCATCATGGCCGGAACACTCACAGTCTGATTGTAAATCATCAGGCCGCCCGAGCCAAGGGCCGAGCCGACTTTCGCCAGAGACTCATAGTCATACGGGGTGTCCAGTGCATCCTCGATCAGCATCGGGACCGACGACCCGCCAGGAATCATGAACTTGAACGGAATACCGTCCTTCATGCCGCCACAGATATCATCGATAATCTCGCGAATTGGTGTACCGAGAACGATCTCGATGTTTCCTGGCTTGTTAACATGGCCCGAGACTGTCACCAGCTTGGTTCCGCGCGAGGCTGGGCCCTGCCCGGGGGTTCCAGTTCCGTACTTGCCATACTCAGCACCGCCGACATTAATGATCGGGACCGCAGTGGCAATCGTCTCGACATTGTTGACGATTGTCGGAGATTTCCAGACGCCACTGATGACCGGCAAGGGTGCCGCCGGAGGCTTGTGCCGGGGCATCCCGCGCTCGCCCATCAGCGATGACATCAGCGCAGTTTCCTCGCCGCACTCATATGAGCCTGCTCCCATATGCACATGAATATCCAGATCGAAGCCGCTGCCCAGAATGTTCTTTCCGAGGAAGCCCTTGTCATACGCCTGCTTGATCGCCTTTTCCACCTGCCGTGCCGGCTGCATATACTCGCCACGAACGTAGATATAGCAGACCTTTGCGCGGATGGCATAGGCGGCAATAATACAGCCTTCTACCAGCATATGCGGCATGTGATTCATCAGGTCCCGGTCTTTAGCCGTGCCGGGCTCGCCTTCATCAGCATTGACAACCAGATAATGCGGCTGATCCCAATTTTTCGGAATCCCATTCCACTTAATGAAGGTCGGAAAGCCCGCCCCACCCCGTCCACGCAGACCTGAAAGCTTGATCTCGTTGATGATCGCATCCTGGTCCATCGTGAGAGCTTTGCGCAGAGCGTCGTACCCTTCGTGCTTCAGGTACACTTCCATGTCGTCATAGTTTTCGACATCTCGGTACTTAAAAAGAAATTTGACTTGTTCGGTTGCCATCTGATTTTTTGGCTTTCTAAGCGTATAGAAATTCTTCTTGACGTATCAAATTGATACGCTTGCTCTCTTCAATCGTGTCAATAATAAGCTTTTGCAACATGCTGCGAAGTTCATTGCTCACCGTTAGCAACTGGTGTAAGCGAGGAGTGTTTATCTCGTTTATCATCCATTCTACATCTCTATATCTGGTGTGAGTCTGAAAAAAAGAGTTTTTTAACAGCTTCTGTGAAATAGATAGCTCTGAACTAGGCCAGTTTACGAGATTGGCGACTCCCCTAGAGTGTGATTCAACGAGATAAAAGTACTCATCTAGATCCGGTATCAAATCGCCATACTTTTTGTCGGCTTGCACTGTGACCGCTTCTCGTATCTGAGTAAACAGCCGATTGCAGTCGTCATATGGAAATAAACCACCCAATTTATCGCTGAGTGCATAAATTTGGTCTGTCAGTATTTGGCTAGTATATAGAGACATTATTCTATCGTAATGACCACACCAAAAGAGACAATTTCGTCATTCGGCGCCAGATGTATAAACCGCCCCAGTTTTTTCCAGCTGCGAACTCCAGGAGTACGGCCTACAACTACCTTGCCAGCCCCGTTCCGCTTTTTGGCCTCTTCCCGAAAGCTGACTGCTTGTCTCACGTACTGCTCGATGCTTGTCGCACCAAGTTGGGACTTGTGTTTTTCAAAGTGTTGCTCCACAGCGGCAAGACGTGTTCTTCCAACTGGGTCAACAATCCATATCCCGACGAGTTCTTCTTCGGTCATGGCATGTCGTGTTAATTCTTCGCCAGCTCGTCCAATATCTTGTCAGTTTTTGCAAAGTCTAGGTCTTCGTAATAGGTGCCGCCAACCATCATGCAGGGAGCATTTGCACAGGCTCCAAGACATTCGGCACCGTTCAGTGTGAATTTCCGGTCTGCCGTCGTCGCGCCCTTGTCTATCCCCAATCTCTCGCCGATATGATCGATCAGTGCATCGGCACCGACCGCCATACAAACGATATTGTGGCAGACTTCCAGATGATGCTTGCCGATGGGGACTTTGTTGTACATCGTGTAGAATGTCGCCACACCCTCAACTTCCGCCGGAGCAAGCTCCAGAAAATCAGCGATGTCTTTCATCGCCTCGCGCGGAATCCAGCCATCATTCTCCTCTTGCGCCAGCCAGAGGGCAGGCAGCAGGGCAGCTTTTTTGGTGGGATACTTTTGGACGATCGCATCCAGCTTCTTCAGCACTTCTTCAGTAAACATAGGCTTCTCTTCACTATCAGTTTAGCGGTCAATATCACCCAGAACAATGTCGATGGAACCGATGATGGCAACGACATCAGCGATCATCCGGCCTTCCGCCATCTTGGGGAGCGCCTGCAGATTATTAAAAGATGGGCCTTTGATCTTCACACGAGCCGGCTTGTTTGAGCCGTCGCTGTAGATGTAATAACCCTTCTCGCCACGGGCACTTTCAACGGCAGCGTAGGCCTCGCCGATGGGCGGGTGATACCCTTCCGTGAACAGCTTAAAGTGGTGGATGAGTGATTCCATCGATGTGTCCAGCTCGGCCCTCGGCGGCGGAGCGATCTTTCGGTCACTGGTCATCACTGGGCCACCGGGAACATTCTTCAAAGCCTGCACGAGAATCCGCTGACTCTGCTTCATCTCTTCCATACGGCAAAGAAAGCGGTCGTAAACGTCGCCCTTTGTGCCCGTCGGGATGTCGAAATCAAACTCATCGTAGCCCGTGTATGGGTTTGCCTTACGTATGTCCCAGGCAACGCCGGAGCCGCGCAGAGACGGACCACTTAAACCCCAGGCCACAGCATCTTCCGCGGAGATGATGCCGACACCCGAGAGCCGCTCGATAAAAATCGGGTTCTTTGCAATGAGGCGATTGTACTCGTCCAAGCGACGCGGGAAATCCGCCACGAAACGGTTGACCTTGTGAAACCAACCTTCCGGCATATCGCCGCGCAAACCGCCGGGACAGATCCAGGAAGTCATCATACGGACCCCTGACATCATTTCTTTCATGTCCAGAATGGCATCACGCTCACGCCAGGTGTAAAAGAAAAGGGTCATTGCCCCGATGTCCAGAGCATGCGTGCCCAGCCAGAGCAGGTGCGACGCGATCCGTTCCAGTTCGTTCAGAATGAGACGCAGGCGCTGCGCGCGTGGCGGGATTTCGCAGTCAATCAGCTTCTCAACCGCCATCGAGTAGGCCAGATTATTCATCAGGTTAGACAGATAATCTTCACGGTCGGTGATAGTCAGTGCTTTGTAATAGGTCATATTCTCCATGGTCTTTTCAAGACCCGTATGGAGATAGCCGATATGAGGCGTGGCCTTCATCACATTTTCGCCGTCCAGCTCGACCACCAGGCGCAGAACACCATGCGTGGAAGGGTGCTGTGGCCCCATGTTAACGATCATCCGGTCGCCGTCGTCGGTCTGGACAATTTCAGAGTCTATCCCGACTCCCATTCGCTGCACCAGCGGTTTTTCAGTCAGCTCTCGCTCTATGATAGCCATAGCTTGCTCTTTCTATTGCGCTCGAACGTTATGTGTAAACTCGATCTCTTCGCCGCCCAGGGGAAAGTCTTTTCGAAGCGGATGACCAATCCAATCGTCCGGCATCAAGATGCGGCGCATATCTGAATGATTGTTGAACGAGATCCCGAACATATCGTAGACTTCGCGCTCATTCCAATTGGCATTCGGCCAGATAATCTCGACCGTATCAATAGCAGCGTCGTCTTCGTCTACCTGAGCCTTCAGCCGCAGACGCTGGAATGTTCCCATCGAGTATAGGTTATAGATAACCTCGAATCGAAGTTCACCCGCATCCTCTGCCATGATATCCAATCGGTCAAAACAGGTGAGGTCAGAAAGATAATTGTAGTTTGTCTCCGGGCTGTCCCGCAGCATAAGACAGATACCGACAATATTATCTTTACGAATGACTATGGTCTTCTCGCCTCGAAACAGGCGGGTTTGGACGACCGAGCCAGGGAACTGTTCCTGAATCAAGCGAAGCTCAACGCAGTCATCTGGGTTCAAATCCACCCATTCATCGGGACGCTTGGTCTGGATTTCGCGAAGCTGCAGGTCGGTCGGCGTCAGGCCGAGGCGTACATCATAGTCCATAAATCACCTGTAAATTCTAATGGCCTTTCAGAACCCAACCCCTCACCCTTCCCTAAATGGGAAGGGTCGGCGGTCACGCCGGGGTTAGGTCTTATCGGCGGTCGCTGAAATGCTCTCGGTCGATCTTCTTCTGCAGTTGATTGATCGCGTAAATCAATGCATCCGGATTGGGCGGGCAGCCGGGAACATAAATATCCACGGGTACGATTTGATCGACACCCTGCAAAATAGCATAGTTATTGAACACGCCGCCGCAGGAAGCACAGTCGCCCATCGAGATAACCCATTTCGGCTCAGGCATCTGGTCATAAATCTGCCGCAATACCGGAGCCATCTTCTTCGAGACACGGCCCGCGACGATCATCAGGTCCGCCTGGCGCGGCGAAGCACGAAAGGCCTCCGAGCCAAATCGGGCCAGGTCGTAGCGTGAGTTCGTACTTCCCATCATTTCAATCGCACAGCAAGCCAGTCCGAAAGTCGCAGGCCAGACTGAGTTGCGTCGTGCCCAGTTGACAACTTTATTCAGCGGTACGGTCAACACTCCGAGGTTTTGTTCTACTCCCATTCGAAAGCGCCTTTCTGCCAAACGTAAATGTACCCGACGAAAAGGATGACGATAAACACGATCATCTCCATCAGGCTGAAAATCTGCAATGCG
Source organism: Armatimonadota bacterium (assembly GCA_025354405.1). Taxonomy (GTDB): domain Bacteria; phylum Armatimonadota; class Armatimonadia; order Armatimonadales; family Capsulimonadaceae; genus JANXMY01. The sequence continues at coordinate 401 of JANXMY010000081.1, read as the reverse complement.
TGGCTACTCCAGCGCGTGAATGTCACTGCCCAGGGATACAAAAATACCGTTTCGATATCGAACACGATAAACAGCATTGCGATCAAATAATATTTCACCGGAAACCGCTCACGCGCCGAGCCGACCGGGGTAACACCGCACTCATAGGGGGCCAGTTTAGCGGCAGACGGCTTCTTAGGACCGAGGATCCACGAAAGACCGACAAGAGTTCCGGCAAGCAGTACCGCAACCACCAGCAAAACCAGCAGCGGAAGATAATCGGAAAGCAATGGCACGGGCGGCGGTGCGACAGGAAGCATAGGATCCTCTTCTAAAGAACAAAATGGTGATTAAAAACGAAGAAGATTCGCTTTTACACTCTCTGTGAATTATGTCACAATCTGAGCATTTTGTCAATGGTT
>JANXMY010000080.1 GCA_025354405.1 Armatimonadota bacterium | reverse complement strand
TTTTCGGGTGTCGGCGAGAAAGAGGCTTCCGGCGTCTCACCCTGTGCCGCGTCTCCGGCGGCAGGGGTGGCGGACGCCGGGGTGCGTCGTGTCCTGGGCATAATAGTTTTCAATTCTCCGTACGTAAAATGGTGTGTCGTTGGCGACTCTGGTTCTATTATACTAGATTCCATGCCCGGTGTCAAAGTGTGGGCTGAAATGCGAAATATTTCGGGGAAATACTTGGAAAAAAGGCATGCAGGAATTAGGCCCAGGCAGGCGAACTTAGGAGCACCTTACAAGTGGGCCGGACGTGTACCAGATCGGACGTAGGCCAGGACGGACGTGGAACTGAAGTTCTACGCTGTGGGGCGCAGGCGCCCAGTCACGGCCTTCGCCGGGACAAGATTGGTACATGTGTGCTAATCTTTTTCGACGCAGGTCGAAGCTGGGCGTTTCGCCACACGGTCGTGCGCGAAATATGACCTTGCTGCAACTTTCCTCTCGCCGGTGTGTCTGTATCGATAGAAAGGCAGAAGAATGATCCCTCTCAGCGAATTCGGACACTGGTACTATCTGATCTATCTGCTGCCGGGCGGCGTCGCACTGCTGCTGCTTTTGCTGTCGGCCCTGGGCGGGGGGATGCACCATCATTCTATTGGGCACAGTCATGTGGGGCACGGACATAGTAGAGTGGCCGATCATGCCCCGGCTCATCCGGCAGCGGCTCCGGCGCACGCTCCGGCGCACGCTCCAGAGCATGCTTCGGCGCACAAGTCTCATGCGGCTTCGGCGGAGCGCGGCCTGTCTCCTTTGTCGTTTTTTGGGATCGGGCGCGTTCCCGCCCCGCTGGTCTGGGGAAGCGCACTTCTCGGCTGGGGCCTTTTCGGCTTCTGGGGGACGCAGTTCTGGCAAAGCGAGCTGCACGGGCTGGGGGCATTTATCCTGCCTGCGCTGGGGACGGCGCTGGCGGGAGCCTTTGTGACCGAGAAAGTGACGGTGGAGGCTGTTGCTCGTTTTCTGCCGCACGATGAGAGTTTCGCTACCAGTGCGGTGGAGCTCTGCGGCCTCTTGGGGACGGCGGCGTTTCCGACTGACGCTTTGCGCGGGCGCGTACATATTTATGACCAGTTTGGGACGATGCATGATATGTCTGCCCGTACCGCTCCGCACATGGCGCCGCTGGCCCGGGGGCAACAGGTCCTCGTGGTGGACTATGATGCCGTACGTGACGAGGTGATTGTCGAAAGCATCTGATTTTTAGAAAGCGTCTAACTTTTCGGGCTTTCAACTTAAGGAGATAACACATGGGAGTGACAATGCTGATCGTGGGGGCCGCGCTGATGCTCGGCCCGATGTTTCTGCCGATGCTGGGCTTTGTAGAAAAAGCCGTGCTGGGGGTGATCGGACTCATCGTCTTTCTGATCGGTCTGGTGATCACCGTCTGGAGCTCGCTGTACAAAAAGACTTCAGCGGACCAGGCGTTCGTGATGACCGGGCAGGGCGGGGCGCGAGTCGTACTGGACGGCGGCGCACTCGTCATCCCGATCTTTCACCGGATTACCGAAGTCAATCTGCGGACCATGAAGCTGGGTGTCAACCCGCACGGCCCCAATGCATTGATCACGCACGACAACCTGCGCTCGGACATTTTGGCACAGTTTTATATTCGGGTGCAGGCGGACCGGGAGCATATCCTGAATGCCGCCCGGTCGCTTGGAGATAACTCGGTCAATGCGGAAAACGTCGAGAGCCTGGTCAGCGAAAAGCTCGTCTCCGCGCTCCGTGCCATCGCGTCGCAGATGGATCTGTTCGAGATCCATACCAAGCGGGACGAGTTTGCCGAGCGCGTCAAAGAGCATGTCAAGTCCGATCTCGAAGCGAACGGCCTGCTGCTGGAAAGCGTTACGATCTCCGAGCTGGACCAGACCGATCCCTCGGAGCTGTCTGACAACAACGTCTTCGATGCCCAGGGCAAGCGCAAGATCACGGAAATCACGGCGGCGGCGATGGTCGAGCGCAATAATCTGGAGCGGGCGGCGGAGCAGGCCCGTAAAAACCAGGATGTGACCACGCGTCAGTATATTCTCAACTTGGAGCGTCAGCAGGCGGAAGCGGAGGCAAATCAGCGGACACAGATCGCGCTGATTCAGGCCAGCAAAGATCAGGAATCGCAGCAGGCCGTGATCGCTCAGCAGCGCGCCGTCGAAACGTCGCAGATCGAGAAGCAGCAGGCGGTTGAGACCGCTGAGATCGGGCGGCAGCAAACGGTGCAGGTGGCGCAGGTCGCGCTGGAAAAAGCGGTGCAGACCGCGACTATCGCCCGGGAGCAGGAGCTGCAGACCGCCGCCGTCACCCGCGATCAAGCGGTGGCCCTCGCCGAGCGCGTCAAGCAGATCGCCATCGCGAATCAGGAAGCGGAGCGGGCACGGGCCGAAGAGAAGTCTTTGATTGCGCAGGCCGCGCAGGAAAAGGCCAATCAAGAGGTCATCACGGTCACGCAGATCGCCGAAGCCGAGCGTGATGCAAACAAAAAGCTGATCGCCGCGCGTCAGGAGATCGAGCGTGACAAAATCCGTCTGCAGACCGAAGCCCAAGTTTCTGCGTTTACCAAAGTCACCAATGCCGCTGGCGAGCAGGAAGCGGCCACCAAGCAGGCCGAGGCCCGGCTGCAGCTGGCGCAGGCCGATGCCTCGTCTCGTGAGCTGGTCGCCCGCGGCGAAAAGGCCCAGCAGCTTGTGCCGGTGGAAATCGCACGCGAAAATGTCAATGTCGAACAGGCCCGCGTTGATGTCGAGCGGCGGCAGCTTGAGAACCGGCAGGAATTCGCCGAAGCCGGCATCCGGCTGGAGATTGAGAAGCTGCGCATTCAGGCCGACAAAGAGGTACAGCAGGAATTCGCCCGCGCCCTCGCCTCCTTCCTGTCACACGGCAATATGACCCTGTACGGGACCCCGGAGACCGCCCAGAAGATGATGGACAACATGGCGAAGGGCTTCGGCATCCGCGCGATGGCCGAAGGTTTCCTCACCGGGACCAGCGGGAACGGCAACGGGCACTCGGCTAATGGCACTTCGGGCGGGAGCCACGGCGGCGGGCAGGTAGATGCCCTCCTTGGCAGCCTTGGCAAGCTGATCGGGCCGGCCATTGAAAAGATGACCGGGCAAGGTGCTCCGGCAGCGGATCAGGCCGATGCGATTGTCCGCGCCCTCGCCGCCAGCCCTCAGGCCCTGCAGGCAATCGCCGAGGCGCTCGCGGGGAAGACCGGAGAGGTCAAAGCGGCGACTTTGCCCGTGCTTCCGCCATCCGCCCTAACGGTGGCACTTTCTGCGGGCGAAAACAAGGCTGTCGGGGGGAATAAGAAGGCCTGAGAACGACCCGGCCCTTCGGGGCCGGGTTCTTTTCTGAACCTTTGTGTCCCGGCCTGCGTCACAAGAGGCAAAATCGTTAGATCCGAAAGCGACAATTATGCACTGTTTTCCAATCCGAGTTCTGCCCGCATT